>JBGSNV010000261.1:0-13604 GCA_041739485.1 Chitinophagaceae bacterium | reverse complement strand
GTGCAGGTTGAATACTTACTGATTTTCCTGTTTCGATTTCTATCCGGCCGACATTGCCTCCCTGAGATTCTGCATAACAAATAGCCGGATTTTTCAGATCCGGAACCACCCAAAAACCATCTCCTCCGTACACATCCTGCCACACGCTATTGCTAACGCCACCAGGAGCAGCGCTCGGTCCTATCCAGCTTCCGTTGTCCTGCAATCCTCCATACATCCTGTAAGGCTCTGCGTTATCGAGCGCCACATGATAAAATTGTCCAACCGGTATGTTGTGCTTGAAACTCCAGCTTACTCCCCGGTCGAGACTCAGGTACACTCCGCCATCTGTACCCAGCCATAATTCATTCGTATTGTTGGGGTTGATCCACAAGGCATGATGATCCGCATGAACCGCTGTGCCCTCGGTGCTTGCATCTGCAAAACTATAGCCTCCGTCATTACTGTATGAAAACGAGAGTGCAGGTCTGTAAACCCGCTTCGGATCCTTGGGGTCAACTACCAGTGTGGAGAAATAAAACGGCCGGCTGATTACATTGGAGGACGCACTTTGTGCCTTCCAGTTTTCACCACCATCGGCACTGATGTACAACCCGGTTTTGTTGTTTTCCAACTCAGCAATAGCCACCAGATTTTGGGGTGCCGAAGGCGCAAGGGTTAGTGCTACCCGCCCAATCATACCTTCCGGTAATCCGTTCTGAATTCTTTTCCAGTTTTTACCACCGTCCATACTTTTGAATATACCCCCTTCTTTTCCGCCACTCGAAAAACTGTAGGGGGTTCTTCTGAATTCCCAGGTTGTAGCATATATTACTTCAGGATTGCCTGGGTCGATACTGACATCCGCAACGCCGGTTTTTGGACTTGTATACAATATATTCGTCCATGTTTTGCCACCGTCTTCGGTTTTGTAAAGCCCCCGATGCGGGCTATCCTTATACAGTGCTCCTGGAGCCGCTACATACACGATGTTTCCATTCTTAGGATGGATAGCTATTTTAGCGATATGTTCGGTGCTGTCAAGTCCCACTTTTTTCCAGTTTTCACCTCCATCTGTTGATTTATACAATCCGTCTCCATAAGAAACGGTGTTCCGCATATTGCATTCGCCGGTACCGGCAAAAACTACTTTTGGGTTGTTTTTATCTACAGCAATATTTCCGATGCTTTGGGTGTATTTGTCAAAAATAGGCTTGAAGGAAGCGCCCGAATTCGTGGATTTCCAGATGCCTCCACCTGCTGTTCCAATAAAAAGGATCTTCGGATCAGAATCTACTCCCTGAATGGTGGTGATTCGTCCGCTCATAGTGCCGGGGCCCAACCAACGGGCCTCCATGGCACCAAATGTGCTGCTATTGATTTGTCCGTTGGCGACAACTCCGCACAATAATGCCGGCAGCCATAAAAAAAATATATTCTTTTTTAAGGACATTCTTTTCTATTTGAAATGGAAAAATGGGTTGACTGCATTATTTAGGATCTGCGAAAGCAGAAGCAGCAATCGGTTCATTCACTTTAATGGTACTCATAACAATTGTTCCCATTCCCTGACTTATAGAAAAAGGAACCATTACTCCTGATACCTCTTTGTAATCAGAAAAATCACTTACCTGCTCCGTTTCCTGTCCCATCGCCTTTAGTTTCTGAACAGAACGAATCAATAAATAAGAGTCCTTATCAATAAAAAGCGTTTGGTCCCCACTGGTTTTACGGGAAACTTTCAGTTTATAGCACTCTGTGCCTTCTACATCTTCGGTACCTAACAACTCAACAGAATGCCCTTTTTTCTTATAATCAATCAGAGCTCCTTGTATATCAAGGTCGTCTACTGCGTCCTTTACATCCTCTTCCGTCATAGGTTCGGGAGTGGTTTGTCCCTGAAAAGGCATATACATCCAGCCTTTCGTGGGAGTCATGATGGTAAATCCGTTCATACCAGCCACACTGATATCCACCCGGTTACCTTTGCTGTTTTCCTGTGTAATTGTAATAGCAACATCATTGCCCATCACGTTCATACTGCCTTCCATAATGACCGTATTGATTTTTTTCCAGTTTTCTGCACCACCAATGGCTTCAATATGCTTACTGACAATTTCATCAGCAGTGGGTTGTGCAAACGCCATCATACCACAAATGAGAGATAAGCCTAATGTGAATAATTTTTTCATAGTTTTTGTTTTTTCTTTTTTTGAAATAGGGTGGAAAGGTATCCTGTTTTGAAAGGTTTAAACAACCACTTATATCAGGATTTCCCCATTTAGCATATGGGATTCAATGTTTTTTCCAAAATAGAAAGAAAAAATTCAACATTAATTTGAAGCTTTGGCAGGGATATGACCATAAGCTATATGTTTTATTGTGTAAATAGTAAACATCAATTGCTTCCTGAATAAAATATTTTATGTTTTTGCTACTATTTTGCATCTGTTTTTTTGGCAGGGCAAAGGTTGATTTCCGTAAGGAAACGATCTGTTTTTTTATGACCACTCGTTTTTTTGACGGGTATACCGCCAATTACCAAAAAGTGGGTAGTAGGCAGTGCAGGTGGCAATGTGATTTTACAGTTCAGAAGACCACCGGGATGGAATAATGTAGCCAAAACATAATTACAGTTACCTACACTCAATATTACTACAGTTGCCTTGCCGGGCAATTCCATGACCAATAAGGGGAACGGGATGGTACCCGCCGAGCTAGTCCTGTAATTCGGATTGCAACTAATGGCATTGATTTGAAATATGGGTGAGTCCGAATCCGGTAAAAATTGAAATCAGAGTTCAGGCAACAGGGGTCGGTATATCCGGTGTTCGGATTGTAAATACAACGGGTGTTGTAATAGTGCAGGATAAAATGCCGGCAGGACAATAATCAATTGAATTTGCAAGGAATACAAATGGCTGGCAGGGTTCTATTTTACCGAATGGTTTGTTGCTGCCGGGCAGGACAAAACTTGTTTTTGAATAGATAAAAATACTTTTGCATAAGGCCAACCGGTTTATGGAAAACCGGTTGGTTTTTGTGTTTTTTAAAACCACCTGCTAAAAAAATCCCAGGCATTATTGAAAAAGAGATTTTCTACGATTTTATCGGCGGTGATCTGGTTCTGACTTTGCTGCATTGGGTGGGGTGTCTTTTTCAGATATTCCCAGGCGTGCCTTTCCACAAACTGCATCAGGTCGTCGAATTCTTCCACCGTCCAGAAGGAATTTAATGGGTCTACCATACCGTCATAGTCGGAACCAATAGCCAGATTTCCCCATGCATACAGCCCGTTTTTATCAAGCAATTCAGCCAGATATTGAATTTGTCGCCAAACCAATTCGCTGCGATAATGCATGATCTTATTTTTCCAAACAGACTTTTTTTACTTTTTTCAGCGCATCATCATTGGCAATCCGGCGTTCGTCTAATTGCAAACCCATAATGCCTCCCGATCGGACCATGCGTAGAAGTTCGTCATCGTAAAAGTTAATTTCATTGTGGTCCTTTTCAATCCGGGTTCCACCTATAATGTCATATTCCAGATCATTGATAAAGGTTTTGCCCAGGTCATAATTATCCGATACAAAGGATCCATGAGTAGGCATGCCATTGCAAACACCATGACTGATGATGATGGGAATTTCGTTATTGTATTCATTTTCAACGATGCTATAATATTCCTTCCGGGCCTTTGGACTCAAATGTTTTACATCAATAAAAATCCGGTTCCCGTCCTTATTGTCAAGTAATATTTTCAAAACCTTTAAGCCAAGCGGGGTAAAGCCTGTATTGAGTCCTTCTTCCTGATTGGTAAGTTTACCTACCTGTTTGCGTAAACTACGTGAATGACCGGCAAGTTCATTATAAAAATGGTGGGAAAAAGTTACAAACCAGGGTCTGAACTCCATTTTTTTCAACGTCTTTGCATTTTTTAAAACGGTATCTGGATCACAAGGATTTTCGAGTCCACAATTCAGGATATGCAACCCCTCGGAGCTATAAATGATGGAGGTTATATAAGGTTTAGAAGGAGTTCTGCCTACATCAAGGTCTTCATTTTCCTGACTATGGAGGATCAGATCGTTAAACCCTGTGGCAATTTTATAGGTATGGTATTGTCCATCAAATTTTACTGCCCGGCCGTGCCCTTGCTCCATAAAGTCTTTTTCCAGCAAAAAATCTTTCCAGTAATCCTGCATATTTTGAATAGCGTCTATTCTTGGCTTGCGGAAGCCGGCCACAAAATCATTTAAAAGATCGCTGATGATTGCAGAGCCGAGTTTGTTTTTAAAAAAGAACTTTTCAATCGACCCCAGCCCGATCACCATCACCCGCAGGTTGGCATAATGGGCTGCTGCTAAATTGGATTGTCTGAATTTGGTGATGCTCAGGAAATAATTGAGCAGTTTGTCCGTCGCGGTAGGGGGATCATAAAACCAGAGACTTGCCGGCTGAGATGCGGAACCGGGATGAGCGGGCTGCTCATTTTTTTTGCCGGTATGTGCCCTGGCAAAAGCCTTGTAATTGGGATGGCAATGCAAATCAATGAAAAATGTTTGCTGTGGCATATTAAAAGAATTTTATCTGATTAAATGGTATTTCTGGCAGAATTACCTTTTAAAGATGGTATGTTTTTTTGGAAGATGCAACCCCAACCGGACATTAAAAGCGTAGGATCACTGGTTTTTAGGATTTGTGGTTGCCATGAGCAGGTTTATATCCCTATAAAGGCGGTTTTGTCGTTAAATTTTGGCCCATTCTGCCATTTTTTCATTTTTCTGCCAAATGGCACAATGCTTGAGGTTATGTAGTAAGTTATTAAAATCAGTAAATAAGTAAATCAATCATATCATGGGAAAAATAATAGGAATAGACCTCGGGACAACCAATAGTTGCGTTGCCGTTATGGAGGGTAATGAGCCGGTGGTAATTGCTAATGAGGAGGGACGTAGAACGACTCCTTCTATTGTAGCTTTTCTAAAGAATGGAGAACGTAAAGTAGGGGATCCTGCAAAACGGCAGTCCATTACCAATCCGCACAATACCGTAATCAGCGTAAAGCGTTTTATGGGTCGTCGTTTTGATGAGGTAGGCGAAGAAATGAGCCATTGGAGCTATAAGATCGTAAAAGGAGAAAACAATACCGTTCGGGTGCAAATTGACGACCGGATGTATACCCCGCAGGAAATCAGCGCTATGGTGCTGCAGAAAATGAAAAAAACTGCCGAAGATTATCTCGGTCAGGAAGTAACCGAAGCGGTTATTACAGTTCCGGCCTACTTTAACGATGCACAACGTCAGGCTACCAAGGAAGCAGGCGAAATTGCCGGTTTGAACGTTCGCAGGATTGTAAACGAACCAACCGCTGCCGCTTTGGCGTATGGATTGGATAAAAAGCATGCCGATCAAAAAATCGCTGTATTTGACCTCGGTGGTGGTACTTTCGACATATCTATCCTTGAATTGGGTGATGGAGTGTTTGAAGTAAAAAGTACTAATGGAGATACCCACCTCGGTGGAGATGATTTTGACAAGGTAATCATGGACTGGCTTGCAGATGAATTTAAAGCGCAGGAAGCCATTGACCTTAGAAAAGACCCGATGGCGTTGCAGCGTTTGAAAGAAGCTGCCGAAAAAGCAAAAGTGGAATTAAGTGCCTCTTCTGAAACAGAAGTGAACCTGCCATATATTACCGCAGTGGATGGTGTTCCAAAGCACCTCGTAATTAAGCTAACCCGTGCAAGATTCGAGCAATTGGCTGACGATCTTTTTGCCCGCTGCCTCAAGCCTTGTGAGGGAGCTTTGAAAGATGCAGGTTATTCTAAAGATCAGATTGACGAAGTAATTCTGGTTGGTGGTAGCACAAGGATTCCAAAAGTGCAGGAAATTGTAGAAAAGTTTTTTGGCAGAAAGCCGAACCGCGGGGTGAATCCTGATGAGGTGGTTGCAGTAGGTGCTGCTATTCAGGGTGGTGTATTGACCGGAGAAGTAAAAGATGTATTGTTGCTTGATGTAACACCGCTTACCTTAGGTATTGAAACATTGGGTGGCATTATGACTCCGTTGATTCCTTCTAATACAACTATCCCAACTAAAAAGAGTGAAACTTTCAGTACCGCTCAGGATAATCAGCCCGGTGTGGAAATACACGTTATTCAGGGAGAAAGAGCCAAAGCAAATGACAACAAAAGTCTTGGTCGCTTCAACCTTGCCGATATTCCACCGGCTCAACGGGGAGTTCCACAGATTGAGGTAACTTTCGATATCGATGCCAATGGCATTTTGCATGTAAGTGCAAAGGATAAGGGCACCGGAAAAGAGCAGAAAATCCGTATTGAAGCCGGAAGTGGTTTGAGCAAGGATGAGATTGAAAGAATGAAGAATGAGGCGAAGGCCAATGAAAGCACGGATAAGGTCGAAAGAGAGCGCATCGAAAAAATCAATCAGGCTGATAGTTTGATTTTCCAAACTGAAAAGCAATTGAAAGAGTACGGTGACAAAGTGCCTGAAGATAAAAAAGCACCTATTGAAGCAGCTCTAACCGAACTGAAGGAAGCTCATAAAACACAGGATCTTACTCAAATTGAAGCTGCCATGACCAAGTTGAACGAAGCATGGACTGCTGCAAGTCAGGATATGTACAATGCCATGAATCAGAATGGCGAAGGACAACAACCAGGAACAGAAGGTGCCGCAGATAATGCAGGCGGGCAGCAGGGAAATACTGGAGAAACCGTTACAGATGCTGAATTTGAGGAAGTAAAGTAAATGTTGGTTATTTGAAATAACCCTGCTTCGGCAGTAGCTATACATTATATTTTGATTTGAAAACACCCCGGGAGACCGGGGTGTTTTTGTATATATAACCCTTGTCAGTATGTTGTTCTTGTCAGTATGTTGTTTTTGCTCATCAACAGGGTTTGAAGGGTGACTGCCCCGGAAAGAATTGATGAGAATGAGGATACCTCAAATCCAAATTCAACGATCCTTATTTAAAAAAGTATGCTAAATGGCTGTTTTTTCTATAAAAATAAAGAATAGAGGATGTTTTTGTAGAATGTCTTTATGAAAATTTCTAGGATTTATTTATTAAAAATTAGAAGAAATGAGCAATTATTTCTACTTTTAATTTTTATGAAGGAACTTGAAGTAGTGTACACCTTTTTAAAAAGTTTAGGGATCAATCTCGAATTTAGAAAGAATATTGAAGGCTTTATGCCGGGGTTGACCATTGATAGAGGAACGATTGTTATTGATCCGGAGGCCTTAAAATATCCGGGAGACATATTGCACGAAGCTGGCCATATTGCTATTGTAAAAATGTCGGAGAGGATTTTTTTAAATAGTAATAACATTGCTATAAGAAAAGACGCGGCGGCGGAAGAAATGATGGCAATTGCATGGTCTTTTGCAGCCTGTTTGCATTTGAACATTCCACCCGAATTTGTTTTTCATGAACAGGGCTATAACGGAGGCGGACTTGCAATTGCGGAAAATTTTAAGCAGGGGCATTATTTCGGAGTACCTATGCTTGTATTTGCCGGTATGTGTGAAAACCCCGGCCCGCAAGGTTATCCATTAATGAAGATATGGACAAGAGCTTAATATAGATTTAATTTTAATCAATCACTTATAAACAGAATCATTTTATGGATCCATTTATTGCACAAATTATGCTTTTTGGCGGTAATTTTGCCCCAAGAGGTTGGGCATTTTGCGATGGTCAACTTTTAGCTATTTCTCAGAATACTGCTTTGTTTTCTTTGATAGGCACACTCTATGGAGGAGATGGCCGAACTACTTTTGCACTTCCTGATCTTCGAGGAAGGGTTGCTGTGCATCCGGGCACCGGACCTGGCTTATCTAACATTACATTGGGTGAAAGAGGTGGTGTTGAAAATGTGGGACTCAATAATTCAAATTTGCCTGCACATACCCACGTTATTTCTACCACTCTTCCTGTTTCGGCAAATACTGCTAATCAACATGTACCGGCTGCAGGAAGTGTTTTGGCACCTGCTCTCGATAATTCAGGTTTGGATGCTACTACTTTCGTACAGGATATAAATCCTGCCAATTCAATTCCGGTAAATTCATCCATTGGTGCCACAGGCGGTAATATACCTTTTAATATCCGTAACCCATATCTTGGTATCACTCATATTATTGCACTTCAAGGTATATTCCCTTCCAGAAATTAATGTGATTTTTAAAAGTGTGTATGCCTGATCATAAAATCAAAGCAGGTTTCTTATTTCCGCAGTCAGAGTTGTTTCCAGCTCTGAAATCTGAGTTGCTGCAAGGCATCCATCTTGCATTACAGCAACAGAAAAAGGTTTCTTTGGAAATTATCCCCTTGTTTATTGATTCGGGAGGCATTCAATCGGTTGAGAAAGCGCTGAATGCCTGTTGTTATGCGCATAACTGCGATTTAGTAATTGCTTTTGCAGGTAGCAAGGTAATGGTGGAATTGAGTCCGCTTGTTCAAAAACTTCAAATGCCCATTCTAGTGCTGAATTTCGGGGAGCATATCCCGGATTCAGGTTGGGATCAGCCCTTTTTGCATTTTTTGGATTTAGGAGCCTGGCAAACCATGTGGGCTTTGGGTAAGTGGGGACAGCAACAATTTAAAGGGACTGTTGCTCTCAATACCTCCATGTTCGATGCAGGTTATCATTTGCAGGAATCTTTTAGAGTTGGTTTGCTTGAAGGCGGGGGGACTGAAATGCATTTTAATCTCCTGAAAAATGAACCGGGACAATCCAACGTCAATCCATTGTTCGATAGCATGAGTCAACAGGATTTCTCCTGGGTTTTTGCTTTGCTTTCGGGTAGGGAGGCTTTGCATTTTCTCGAACAATATTCCCTGCATCAAAGTGCTGAGCAGAAACCCGTTTTTCTTCCTGCTTTTTTGCTGGAAGAGGTAATAATTCTTGAAGAAGCTCCTTTGAAATATGGCTTTACCGCTTCAAGCTGGCATCCTTCAATCGACCATCCTATTAATCAGTATTTTTTTAAAATTTACCAGGAACAGCACCATCGTGCACCAGGTCATTTTTCCCTTTTGGGTTATGAAACCGGTTTGGTTTTGTCTGCTGTAATGGAAAATATTGAGTCTGGATCCTCCTCTTCTAAACAGATGGAAGCCTTACTTTCAACATTGGTTTTAGAAGGACCAAGGGGAAGGATTGACGTCTCTGAAAAGGTATTTTTAAGGCGTCTTCCGGTTTATATTTATCAGGTAGAAAAAATAGAATATAACCGGTTTGAATATTCCATGATCCATAAAGTCAGCGGGGATCTTATGAACGATGAAGAGCTTCAGTATAGTGCTTCCGTTTCCGTATCCGGTTGGCAAAATCCTTATTTATGTTTGTAGTGATTTATTTACCCTAATTCAATTTTATATGAAAAAAAATTCTACACGTACTGGTTTAGTTACTTTATTCAAAGCAGGGTCATTTTCAAAAAAAATGGCATGGATGGTCTCCTTTGTATGGGGTTCCCTTTTATTTTCGCTAACCTCAATCGGACAGACATTTGCCGAAGTTGCCTCGGGAACTCATCCTATGACAGGTATCGGAGCTACACTTGCTGCTACTTCCAATTCATTTATTGTTGCTGATCTTGAAGGCAATGATGGGGATTTGGATTTGGTAGGACGTAATGTCACCAATAATGGATTGGTTTTTTGGCGACATAATGGAAACAGTACGAACTGGACCCAATTAACCGGAGCCGCCAACCCGTTTAACAGCATTACCTATGCAACGGCCTCGGCCAGTAATTTTACTACCACCTTCATTGCGGTTTTGGATGCCGATGGTGACGGAGATCTGGATATTTACAATAAGGGAACCAATGAACTATACCGAAACAACGGGGGTACCTTTACTGCTGTAACCGGGGCTGCCAATCCTATGGATGCCATAGCTGCAAGCCTTGCTGCCGGTGCGGGATCTTTTTTAACCGGTGATTTTGATGGAGATGGAGATAAAGATCTGGTAGGAAGAAATGCAGCCAATAACGGACTGGTTTTTTGGCGGAATAATGGCGGAACCTGGGTTTCGGTTTCGGGGGCTGCCAACCCTTTTAATTCTATTGTAATAGGGGGAGCAGCGGACTTTACATTTACCAACCTTGCTTTGGTAGATGCAGATGGAAACGGATCTATTGATATTTATAACAAGAAAACTGCGGGTGCGGTACTTTACCGCAATAATGGAGCAAGCTATTCGGAGCAATCGGGGGCGAGTAACCCAATGGATGCCATTGGAGCAACCTTGACAGCCAACTCTGCAGCCTTCATCACTGCCGATCTTGATTCGGATGGAGATCTTGACTTGTTGGGTAGAAATACAACCAATAATGCCTTGGTTTACTGGCAAAAAGGAACTGGCAATACCTGGACCCAACTAACCGGAGCTAATAATCCCTTTAATGTGATTGTACTGGCCGCTGCCGCTGATTTTTCACAGGCAACCGTTGCTGCATTAGATGTAGAAAAAGACGGGGATGTGGATGTTTTTAATAATGGCAAATCATCTGTTTATATCCAAAGTGGTGTAGCACCTGTACTGGTTAGTTTTGTACCGGTACTGAATGCAACCGATGTAAATCCAACCACTAATATTACACTTACCTTTAATGAGGCAGTGAAGTTAAGTACCACCGGTTTGGCTGGTACCGGAAGTCTTACAGGTACCGGGGATATAACTATTAAAAAAGTTTCGGATAATAGCCTGGTTGAACGCATAAATACTGTGGCCAATGCGGGTAGAATCACAGGTACCGGAACTGCTACCCTTATAGTAAATCCGGTAGGAGATTTGCCAGCAGGGACAGAACTTTATGTACAGATTGGGGCCAACGCTATCCTTTCCAATGCAAATAATGTTGTTTACCAGGGGATTTCTCAAAATAATATTATTCGTTTCACCACCGCTGCACTTCCGGAAATCACTTCGCAGCCTTCCAATGTTACAAGTTGCAGCGGTAAATCAGTTTCTTTTACAGTTGTTACATCTGGTACGATTACCTCAAGAAAATGGCAGGTGAGCAATAATGCAGCATTTACTTCCCCGACGGACCTTACCAATACAGGCGTTTATTCAGGTACAAATACCAATACCCTGATGATTGCTGAAAATTCAGCTCTCAATGGCAGGTTTTACCGGTTTATTGCCACCAATTTGGCGGGTAATGCAACATCAGACATTGTATCACTTACAGTGACCCCTTCGAGTTTGCCTACGGGTTTCTTCCAGTTAACGCAGAACGTTTCTAACCCGGTTTTTCAGGATGGATCCTGCCTGCTTGGTGCACGGATCATTCCTTCAGGTGGAAGTCCGGTTAGTGGAAATGTTACTTTGAAATCCTGGAATCGTACTAATGCTCAGGTTTTCAACAATCAGGTGTATGCAAGAAGAAACTACGAAATAACACCGGCATCCAATGCAACGACTGCTACTGCGAGGGTGACTTTGTTTTTTACCCAAGCCGATTTTGATAATTATAATTCCATCAACGTAGGTCCTGACTTGCCTGCCAATCCGGGTGATAATGCAGGTAAGGCTAATTTGAAAGTTTCAAAACTCGATGGTTCAAGCAGTGATAATTCCGGAAATCCGGCAACCTATGCAGGTACCGGCTCCCTGATTGATCCGGTAGATACAGATATCGTATGGAATGATACCCTGATGGTGTGGCAGATTTCTTTTAATGTAACCGGTTTCAGCGGATTGTTTATTCAAACAAGAGATTTTGTATTGCCATTGCAGCTTGTTTCTTTCAAAGCAAAAGGGTTGGCTTCCAATAGAACAGAGTTAAGCTGGCAGGTAGTCGGGCAGGACAGGACAGCCAGATATGATGTAGAGCGAAGCTCTGATAATAATGGCTTTACTAAAATAAGCTCGCTGGAGGGTAACGGACAAAGAGATGCCGCCTATGTCTATTTGGATCAGGTGCCATCCGGTAAGATCTGGTATTATCGTTTGCGTATGACGGATTCGGATGGGTCTGTTTCCTTCAGTAAAGTAGTCGCTGTAAATCTTTCTCAAAGTGAAACCGTTGTAGAGATTTTCCCCAATCCGGTTCGGGGTAAGTTGATGATCCGCAGCTTTAACCTGCCGGCACAAATAGGTGTTCGGTTGGTAAATGGAACTGGTTCTGTTTTGAGTCGTTTCATCTTGTCGGGTGCTACGCATGAGATCAACATGTCGGGTTATCCTGCAGGGCTTTATCAACTGGTATTTGATGATGGAAAGGTTTTAAAAGTAATTAAACAATAGGCTGGATTTATATTAAAACTAATTTTATGCGCAGAAAAGAATTCATGTTAAATATGGTAAAGGCCATGCCTTTGGTTATTGCATCGCCTTCCGTTTTATTTGCAGATCCGGTTCGAAAAAGTACTGTCCAAGCTCAATTGCTGGTATTGGGTGAAGCCTCTTCTATGCGTAATCTGTCCTACGGGGTTATGCCTGAATATGTAGAAGATTGGCAATCTATACAACCAAATAATGCGGAGTTTCATTTACAATCCGGGGATGGCAAGCATTTGAAAACTTCTAAAATGATTTTTTCCGGAGAGTACGATTTTGATATTGCCAACAACCGGGTTTGTTTGGAGTCAGCTTTTGGTGAAAAAACATTTATTAACCTTGGCAAAAATCAGGAGGGAGGAGAAACGAGGGTGTTTGTTCATAAGAGACAACATTTTGGTAATGAAGAAGCAAAACGTTTCTTTTCAGTTTCCGGGCGTACCTTGTTGATATTGGATTAATTACCGATACCGTATAAATATAACAGTCCTGATCCATGGAAATTTTCATGGATCAGGACTATTTTTTTATGCATGCTGCAAAAGTTTTTCTACGATTTCATCAAGTAGTTTATCGTTTTTTGCTACAAAATATAAACCTGCTTCGTGGAGGTCTTTCAGATTTTCCGGTGTTACATCATCCATCTCCGACGAGGCATCCTGTAATCCGGGTTCGAGTCTGTAGTAATCTTTTTCATCCTTTTTTGAAAGTGTATTGTACATTTTTTGCAAATGGTAATCCACGGTTTCGCTGTTGCTGCTCATCATTATGTCGATGATCACCGGAAGCCAACCAATTAATCCGGCATCTTTGATTTTACTAAGGTGATAAGGTTTCTTAACGGTGCCGGTCCCAATGGAGAGAATCATCATATCTTTCGCAGAGGGTTTGTCTGGTTTTTGGCTCCCCAGAAATTCACTGAAATTAATGCTTCTTGCTTCGCTGTAGGCACAAAGAGCCGGATTGTTTACAAAAACCCCTCCATCAACCAAGGTAAAATCAGTTCCCTGATCAGATTCAATTTTTGCAGGTTCGAAATAGGTAGGAGCGGCAGAGGTGGCCCTACACACATCCCTGAGAAAATAATCGTAGATAGCACCTCTTTTTTTGGCATCTGTGCTATTGAAAAAATGTCCTTTGCGGTTACGCATATCGTAGGAGGTAATCAGGCAGGGCTTTAAGAGTTCGCTCAATTTTATATCTCCAAAATACTTTACCAATAAATTTTCAACAGGCTCTTTAGGATACATTTCATTGAATACTACATAGAGTTTTGCAACATGGGATAGAAACTCC
>JBGSNV010000254.1:0-31248 GCA_041739485.1 Chitinophagaceae bacterium | reverse complement strand
GCCGTAACGTATGAAAGGTGGCATTCTTTTTTATCCCCGATCTTTCAAGGCAGCCTCCCAGTATTTGTTGTGCGGAACGGTCAGAAATGGGTTTTCCGGTTCCGCGGTAGGGCTCAATTACATACTTTTTTGGTGTGTACGTTTTGCGGTATTCCGGAATAAGTTCCACTATTTTTTTGGGCAAAGGCACATAACGGTCATGACTAAATTTCGGATCTCTGAGCAAAATCATGCGACGTTCAACCTGTACGTCGGCCCATTCAAGACCTGTTACTTCTTCAAGCCGCATGCCCGTACCATAGGTAAGCTTCAGTAAAAAAGCATGCTTTATGTTATTGGCCTGCAGCAGTAGTTTTTGTATTTCTTCCTTACTTAATACTACAGGTAATTTTTTTTCCTCCCGGGGTTGCTCAAACTGATAGTGGTATTTCGGTTGTTTTAATACCCGTTCATAATAAAATTTGATAGCACTAATAGCTCCCTTGTGATAACTGACACTGAATTGCCTTTCGATAACCAAATATTGCATATGTAGTTCTATCATTTGCGGAGTTATATCGCAGGCTTCCTGATTGGGATGACAGTTAATAAATTCCTCAAAATGCGCAGTGTAATTTTCAATGGTATTTTCACTGAAGTTTAGCTCCTTTAGTTTAGCAATATAGACCTCCGGCACAGGCTTGTAATTTTTCATTTTCCTGAATAAAGGTCTGCTTTTCCCCCCTTTTTTATTCGGCGCTATGTCCCATTTTAAAACAATTGATGCTTTGTCTGCAAATGCTTCGGTTTCCGCTTTCAGGTTTTCGTACCAGGCTACACTCCATTTTCGGGTGGTTGGTTCATACTTATAGTATGGTTGCTTTTTTAAAAATTCAGTCAATTTAGGGTGATAGCTAAAAGCAAAACTTACCCGGCCATTCGTCATTTGCACACAATGGCATTCGCCGGCAGGCGGCAAAGCTGGCAAAGCTACTTTTGATACAACGGGTTTGTCTTCCCTCAGTCTGATTCCAAAATGTTTCCTGATTCGCTCCAGATTATCTCCGTATACAGGTACTCGCCAGCAGTATTCCTGTTTCAACCAGGTACTGTATCTGATACCTCTTATAAACTGTACATCTGTTTCCGTTTTTGGCAGGTAAAGTTTATAGTATTTATCAAAAAAGCTTAATCTCACCAGTGTATTTTGGTCTATTGTGATATTTTCTTTCGTTTCTTTATCCGCATTGGTCGAAGTCAGGGTTTTGGCAGGATGATCTGCATCGGCAATAGGTTTTGCGCTTTCATCTTTCATGGCTGCTTTGCGATCATACAATAGATTTTCTTCTCCAAACAAATCCTTTAACTGATTAAAAGCAAGCTTGCTATAAGGTACATGCCAGGTTCGCAGGGTTTTGCTCCATTTTCGCCCTTCCACCTGCTTTATCTTTTGCTGATGTGTTGCGTCAAAAGGAAATTCTACCTGAATCCTTTTTTCGTCCCGATGCGTTATTTTTTGAAGCTTAATCATTCCTGCCAGTTGATGAATAACGGTTACTATGATTACATTCTTGTTCTATGATCCTATGAGTCAGCGAACCTAAAAAAGATATATTATGCGCTTTTCGTTCACGGTATGCCTGTCCATCTCCGCCTTTGGTGGAAGATGAGTTTGCTTTTCCTCAATCCCATCATTCCCTCATCCCCAATCCCTCATTCCCTACCCCCTCATTCCCCAATTCCTAATCCCATTTCCTTCGTTTGGCTCCATTTCCAATCCGGCAGCGATTTTATTTGAAAAATCCGTTCCTTATCCCACGCAAACTGGAGCCCAATGCGATTTTCACCTTGGTTTGATATATAAAAAACAGAAATCATTTGAGCTAAAAAATTATCCGAATAGATAGGGCAAGGCCACCCTCAGTCACAGGTGCGCCGTTGGCTTGCTGGCTAAAGGAATAAACTTTGAAACCTAAAATTGGGGGAAAAATTTCAATAAGAAAAATTCAAATTGAAAATTCCAATAAGAAAAATTCCAAACGACAAACGTGAAACGTGAAAGGTGAAAGGTGATTCCGATAGTCCCGAAATTTCGGGATCGGAAGTGAAAGAGCCTTCGCTTCGATCCTGATGAAACTATCCCTTGTGAACCTTCATGTCCCCTGTGCCTTGGTGGTTCAAAAGGGTGAAATGTGAAACATGAAATCCCAAATATATAAATCCCAAATTCCAAAACTTTGCCCCTTTGGAATTTGGAATTTTTTTTATTGGGATTTCAAATATAGTCGTCATTCCCACGGAGGAGGAATCCCGGTTGCGCAGCGCATCTACTTTATCAATTGGGTATTTGGTTTTTTGCTTTTGGCTGTTTGCTTTGGAATTTGGAATTTTTCTTATTGGAATTTTCACCACCTAATCTCGCTCTCCCCTTGTGAACCTTCGTATCCCCTGTGCCTTGGTGGTTCAAAAGGGTGAAACATGAAAAGTGACAGGTTGAAAGTTAAAGAAGAAAGGTTGAAACGTCAAACCTCAAACACTAACACACACTCAAACCAATAATAAATTCACAAACCAATATTAAGTAAGCAATCAAAAATTTGCAATAACTAAGCTACTGCCAAGACCCCAGCGGGGTCAAATGTTTATAGCAGCAATTACCATGTCGTCCACGCTGACTCCAGCGGAGTCAAACAGAATACCCCGGGTAAAATCGAAAATCTGCATTAATTACCTAAAGCTGCCTGCCATTAATCAGCCCTTTACCGAGGGGCACCCCTCTGCCCGATAGGGAGAGGGGAAGGGGGTGAGGTAGATTTAACCTCTCTGCCATTAATCAGCCCTCTACGGAGGGGCACCCCTCTGCCCGATAGGGAGAGGGGAAGGGGGTGAGGCTTCTAAAACCCAAATAATAAATCCACAAACCAATAATAAATATGAATTAAAAATTTTGTAATAACTAAGCTCTTGCCAGGACCCCAGCGGGGTCAAATGTTTGTAGCAGCAATTACCATGTCGTCCACGCTGACTCCAGCGGAGTCAAACAGAATACCACAGATAAAATAAAAAATTCACAATAACTCCAACCCACCCCGCTAGCGGCAATTCGTTTCCGGTTATAGGTGTGGCCGCTACCACCCCTCTATTAAAAATTCCAAATTCAAAAATCCCAATTCCGATAGTTATCGGAACCACTTCCGATAGCCATCGGAATCACACTTGACCCCTCTGCCATTAATCAACCTCTTACCGAGGGGCACCCCTCTATTTGAGAGGGGAAGGGGGTGAGGTAGATTTTACCTCTCTGCCATTAATCAGCCTTTTACCGAGGGGCACCCCTCTGCCCGATAGGGAGAGGGGAAGGGGGTGAGGTAGATTTAACCTCTCTGCCATTAATCAGCCCTTTACGGAGGGGCACCACTCTGCCCGATAGGGAGAGGGGAAGGGGGTGAGGTAGATTTTACCTCTCTGCCATTAATCAGCCCTTTACGGAGGGGCACCCCTCTGCCCGATAGGGAGAGGGAAAGGGGGTGAGGTAGATTTAACCTCTCTGCCATTAATCAACCTCTTACCGAGGGGCACCCCTCTCTTTCGGAGAGGGGAAGGGGGTGAGGGCCCTTCTCAGGATTGCTTTACAGCCACCGGAATCGGTTTCAACCGGATGATGTGCAGATAATGCATCATTTTCATGATGGTATAGGTAGGATCCCACTCAAACCATTTTTGCGCAAAATTGGCCGATTTGCCATACATGTGGTGGTTGTTCTGAAACAATTCACCAAGCAGGAAAATGCCCCAGGGCTCCGAATTGCGCGAATGATCCCCATTCTTATAGTTGGAATAACCATACTTATGTCCGCACCAGTTAACGATTGCTCCCTGTACAGGTCCCATTAATATATGGATGGGTAACAGCAAAAACCACCAGGCGCTTGGGGCAAAAGCCACATAAAATGCGGTATATCCAACTACAAAAGCAATTCTTACCCAAATATTGTCACCAAGCTTATCCATTTTTTTCCAGATAGGCAGGTACTCTTCGGTAAATTCTTTTTCTACAGTGAGTTTGTTGTTCAAAAAGGCATTATAGATATTGCGGGTATGCACCATCATTCCCCATACATCCTTAAAGAAATGTGGGCTATGAGGATCCTTTTCGGTATCGCTGAATGCGTGGTGCATCCGGTGCATCACCGCATAGGCACGCGGTACGAGGTAAGAGGAACCCTGCGAAAACCAGGTAAGAAAATAAAATATTTTTTCGCGTTTGCTACCGGTGGTATACATCTGATGGGAAGCATAGCGGTGGAGAAAAAACGTGTGGAAAAACAAGGATAAAAACCAATGCGCAAAAAAGAAAATCAGGATCGCAACCATAACTGCTCTGTAAATGAAAAATGAATAATAGAAGGTAAAGGTAACCCTCACCGTTTCTTAGGTAACAAAATGTGGAGGAAGAAGTTGTTAAACCCTTAAAAATCATTCATCTTTTGGCAGAACAATGGCGATATACGCTCCTCCAAAAATGTTTTAGGCCAGTAAAAAACGGATATCTTCTTCGGTAAGCCCGCTCAAAAATCCTTCTTCTGTACTGATGAGTTCCTGTGCAAGCTTCTTTTTACGCTGCTGCATCTGCAATATTTTTTCCTCAATCGTGCCTTTACAAATCATGCGGTAAGCAAAAACCTGTTTCTGCTGACCGATCCGGTGGGTCCGGTCAATTGCCTGATTTTCAACGGCCACATTCCACCAGGGGTCAAAAAGAAAAACATAATCGGCGGCTGTCAGCGTAAGCCCCGCATTGCCTGCTTTCAGACTGAGTAAAAAAACCGGTGCCTCCTGCTTATCCGATTGAAACTGATTGACGAGTACCTGCCGCTGATCTACTGCCGTGTTGCCATCGAGCCGCTGATAGCCGATTTTGGCTTTTTGCAGGTCTTTTTCCAGCAAATCGAGCATGGAGGTAAACTGCGAAAAAACCAGCACTTTATGCTGCCCGATCAGGTTCTGCAGTTCATCGATCAACAGATCGGTCTTGATGCTCTCCGGATGATAGCCATTCCCGTTATTGCCGAGCTCGGTGCTGTTGCACACCTGCCGCAGCCGGGTAAGCCCGGCCAATACCGACATTTTGCCCTTATTGAGCCCCGCCTGTGCAATTTCCAGCAAAACGCTGCTGCGGATATTCTCGAGGGTTTCCTCGTACAATGCCTGTTGCAGCGGCCCCATTTCGCACCACAATACCGTTTCGGTTTTTTCGGGTAAATCGTCCGCCACCTGTTCCTTGGTACGACGTAATATAAAAGGCGCGATCAGTTTTTGCAGGGCAGCCGCTTTTTCCTCATCCTGTTTTTGCTCTATGGGCAGTACATATTCTCTTTTAAAAAACTCACGGTTACCCAGCAAGCCCGGCAGCAGAAAATGCAATTGTCCGTACAGGTCATAGGTACTGTTCATAACCGGTGTACCGCTCAGTGCAATCCGTGTTTTGGAACGCAATTCCTGTGCCGCCCGGGTAATTTGGGCTGCAGGGTTCTTGATATGATGGCTTTCATCCACCACAATCACCTCAAAGTAGCGCTCTTTCAACAGCTCCACATCCTGCCGCATAGTGCCATAGCTTGTAATAATCACCGGGCAATCCGCATCGTCGAGCCAGCTTTGCTGTCGTGCCGGACCATGATAGGCCAAGGTTTTAAGCGAGGGCGCAAATTTCTCAATTTCCTGTTGCCAGTTGTAAATAAGCGAAGCAGGACAAACCACCAATAGTTTGCCCGAAGGCTGCTTATCGTGGCTTGCTGCCATAAAACAGATGGTTTGCAAGGTCTTCCCCAATCCCATATCATCGGCCAAACAGGCACTACCGCCAACCTCTTCCAGCAGCCGCATCCAGTCGTAGCCTTTTTGCTGATAGGGCCGCAGCGCTTCCACCTGTACTTTTTGCGAAATCGGATACAGCGCGGTTTCTCCCGTTTGCCATTCCTGCCAGCGCACCCACCAATCTTCGGGTATCGACTGTTTTAGTTTTAACCCCGAGCCTGCAGCATCGCTCATTGCCATCCAGCGGGGTACTTGTAACCCGGTTTTTAGCACCCGGCTGTGTTTTACAAGCGCAGCATATTGTTGCAACCATTCTTCACCCAGTACCCCAAGGCTGCCATCTTTCAGCAAAACGGCTTTCTGTCCGTTCAGCAGCATTTTTTGCAGCTCGCCATTGGGAATGCGCTCTTTACCAAATTGTACCGTAAAAGTAATCAGCAGCGCATCTTCGGCTTCTTCAATCAGAGCAATCTCCGTTTCGGGTTTGTGCGGTGAGTACCGGAAATGACGCAACATATCGATCCCCAAAAGGCTTACATCCATTTCAAGCAACTGATGATATACTTTCAGAAACCATTGCTTTTTTTGCGCATTGGCAAAACTCAGGTAATAATATCCGTTTTGCTGCCTTTCAAAATCAGGATGCAAATTCCGCAGCAGTTCATGAAAATCTTTTTCCACCTGCTCATTGCGTACCAATATGAGCGGCTGACCGGCTTTTTCCTTTTTTATTTCCGGTTCAAAAGGGCCATCAACCAGAAACTCATCATATATAAACTGCGGAGTAAGCATGAGAAAAGTATTGTTCAGCTCGCTCAGCATGATCTGTCTTTCAGGCAATACTTCAAGCCTTTCGCGTTCTATCAGCGCATCGGTTAGCACTACCTGTCCTTTTTTGCGCAGCGGTTCCACCCGCATTTCAAGGAACCCCGGAATATTATTGGTAAAATCCACTTCCGGCTGCGATTGCAGCCAATCGAGTGCTTCGTAGGAGGCAAGAGCCAGTTGTTTGTAGCGATTTTCCTGTTCCAGCAAAAACCCAAACTGTCTGAAACCGCTGAAAGGCCAGGTCTCGCTGCCGGCCTTCACCCGGATCTCGAGTTGTGGCCCCTTGTCGGTAATAAAGGCCTCGAAAGACAATTGAACGGTATATTTATCAAATCCACAGGGAGCAGTCCGCATCTGTGAGCCCCCTCTTGCGGGTAGCCGGTGGTACCATTGCAGGTCGGTACCCAAATGCTTGAGTGTACCCACCTGCTTATGAAAATAGCGGATCATGGCGGCCAAAGGATCCAATCCGTTGTTCATCTGATGGGCAAGCGCGGTTTTTATCTGACTGTCCACTTTCTTTCGCTCCTTTTCAATCTCGGTTTCGCTGAGCTTCAAAAGCGCCTTTTTCTCCTTATCGTCGAGGTGCTTAAAATACAACCCGATAGTGGCCGAGGTCAGCGGCAGTTCGTCCATATCCACGGTATCAGTGCCTTTCCGTATCCGGAGAAGCTGCAGTACCGGCTTACGGGATGGCATTTTTTGGGGTTGAAAAAGCAAAACGGTCCGGCTTTGCGAGGTCTTTTCAGGCATAATTTCTCAAACAATAAGACACAAAAAATGCAAACTTAACCCATGGATCCTTGAAAACCGGGATTTTTTACCTTCCATTCGTCCTCAATTAAGACCGCTCATCCAATTGCAAAAAATGTCAGCAAAAAGCTTTGAATCGCTGAAAGGCTTGAAAACAGGGACTTTTAAAAATAATTTAATACTATTTGATACTACTGTACTAAAGCTTGGGTGGTACTTTGTTTTGCATAGTACCAAAATACACCCATATCTTTGTGTTGTCATTGAGGGAAAGCCGGGTGTATCGCAGCAATCACAAACACACACATCACACACCATTCAGATTGCCCGGCTTTCTCAGTATCGGATCAAATAAAACACATTCACTATGAACATCGAAAACACCGCCAGCCAAATGCGCAAAGGAGTATTGGAGTTCTGCGTGCTATCGGTGATTAGCAAAGGGGAGGCCTACCCCAGCGACATCATCGAGAAAATGAAAGCCGCAAACTTCCAGTTGCTGGAAGGAACACTCTATCCACTCCTCACACGACTCAAGAATGCAGGAATGCTCACTTACCGTTGGGTAGAAAGCAGCAGTGGTCCGCCGCGCAAATATTTCAGCCTGACCGATCTGGGTTTGGGTTTCTACAAAGAACTCGATAACACCTGGCAGGAAATGGTCAGCGCTGTAGACACCGTTATTCAATCGGAAGCAGCACCGGCAGCCACCACACCTCCTGCCGTTGATATTACGGAAATACCATAATACAAACACACACACTACCTTCCACACACTCAAGTACACACCACACGCTACACACCACCACCACACACGCACACAACGCACATCTAAACAATCGCTCCAAACACAAATTAATTATGAAAAAGGTCATCAACATCAACTTCCAGGGACAAATCATTCCGATAGAAGAAACGGCCTATGAAATGCTGCAGGAATACATTGCCAGCTTGCGCAATTATTTCATGGCAGAAGAAGGCCGGGATGAAATCATCAACGATATTGAAAGTCGGATTGCCGAACTTTTTGGGGAACAACTGAAAAAAGGCGCTCCCTGCATTACCGAAATTGAATTGAACCGCATTATAGACAATATGGGCCGTCCCGCAGATATTGCAGCCGAAGAAGAAGGCACTGCCACCGGCAACGCGGGTCAATCCCAACAGAGAAGCAGCAGCAGTAACAGCAGCAACACCGGCAGCAGTCAGTCCGGGCCGGGCAACTTTCCTCCTTTTGAACACAAAAGACTTTACCGCAACGAGCAGGACAAAATTATTGCCGGTGTTGCAAGCGGTCTTGCCAACTACCTGCATGTAGACCCGGCCATCATCCGGGTGGTATTTGCCCTGTTGGCCATTTTCGGAGGTTCCGGTATCCTCGTGTACATCATTTTCTGGATTGTGCTGCCTAGCCGCAGCATGGTTACCGATGTACGCAAAAGACTTTTTCGCGATGCCGATGACCGGGTCATTGCCGGCGTAGGCGGTGGACTGGCCAAATATTTCGACATCAATCCTGCCATCCCCCGGGTCATTTTTGCCGCACCCTTTATACTTGGAATTATTGCGAGCATCTCCAAATCTATTTTCTCTTTCTATCCAAGCATCGTTGGCCAATTTGGTGGAGGCACTTTCATCCTCGCTTATATCATTCTTTGGATTGTGTTGCCGGTAGCAAAAACTGCTGCTGAAAAACTGGAAATGCGGGGCGAAAAAGTAGATTTCAACTCCATCCGCAATACCATTGTAGGCGACCTTGAAGGCGTAAAGACAAGGGCGCAGGCCGCAGGAGCCGAACTCAAAGAATCAGCTACCAAATTTGGCAGCGAAATGAAAAGCAGTATTTCTGAAAAATCGAGCCAATTGGGTGCCGATGTAGGCTATGCTGCAAGACGCAACAGCGGCGGACTTGCCAATGCCCTCGGTATTCTCATCAAAGCATTCGTTTACTTTATAGTAGGTATCGTTGCCTTTGCCCTCTTTATGGCAGCTATTGGTTTAATGGTAGCCGGGGTAGGTGTATTTCCATTGCACGATTTCCTTTTACAGGGTACTTTACAGTATTTTGCTGCCTGGGGAACCATCATACTTTTTCTGGGAGTACCTGTAATTGCCTTACTCGTATGGCTGATCCGCAGAATCATGGGCGTTAAAAAATCCAATCCATTTATCGGCTACACGTTTTCCGCCCTTTGGGTCATCGGTTTAGTTTGTTTCATTGGTTTAATTGGCACACTCAACCGCAGCTTCCATGCACAGGTAGGGGTTCGGGAAGAAGTATCTGTTACACAGCCTTCTAATAACATCCTGGAAGTAACCAAGGCTATGGACAACGTGGTTTACTACAACAACTGGGCCGATTTTGATGGCTTGGTAAGTATAGGCAGTGATACCATCAACCTTGCCACGGTAAAAATTGAAGTTATTAAAAGTGAAGACAGCCTGTACCATGCTTATCTGATGAAGCAAAGCAGGGGCCGAAATAACGAACAGGCAAGAGACCTAGCCGAAAAAATCCGGTTCAATATCAGCCAGAAAGACAACCAGCTTTATCTGCCTGCGCAGTTTAAGGTTTCACGCGACGAGAAATGGCGCAACCAACAAATTATCGTTGTGATTGAAGTGCCCGAAGGCAAGTCGATCGAGCTCGATGAAAGTCTGGATGATTATCATTATTTCAATATCCAGTTCAACAACCGTCGCAGAAACAACAATAGCTGGGAAATGGACTGGGATCGCGGGGTACGCAACTACGATAAAAATACCCGGCTTGAAATGAAAGCAGATGGACTACGGAGAAGAAGATCAGAAAACCGGGAAGATTATCAGTTTGAGGAAGCCAATCCGGAAACAGCACCGATCAAGCCAGTTGTGCCTGATACCATGAACACGGAAGAACCGGCTAAAGCCAAAGAAGATAAAGGCATTTATAAATACAGCAAGGTAAACACCAATAGCTCCAAAGAGACAAATCCTTACGGAGTTATCATTGGAAACCCACTGAATGCCATGCTTCGTTTTTAATACACGAATTGCCAAAGCAGTTCCCGATAAAAACGAGGATTGTTTACAGTGAATGCTTCGGTCCTTGTGACCGGAGCATTTTTGTTGGAAGCTACTCCCTGTCTGAATCTTCCAGGTTTTCCTTTGCAACCCGGCGATAGCCATGATTTACCAGAAATACCCCCAATAAAGTAACCAAAGCACCTGCAAGCAAAAACAAGCTCCAGGGTTCATTTAAAATTAAATGCCCGGCTACCACGGCCACCATGGGATTGAAATAAGCATATAGCGAAGCAACTGCAGCCGGTAAATGTTGTAAGGAATAAACCAGCGAACCAAAGGCAATGATTGAACCAAACGTAACCATGTAGGCAAGTGCCTTCCAGGTATTTACCGGCACTTCATTATAAGGCATTGAAAGCCCCGATGCAAAACAAATAATATTTAAAATACAACCCGCCAGAAACATCTGCCAACCAAGCGCATAGTAGCGGTTTATCGTCCTTGCTTTTTTACGGGATGTGATGATCGTTCCAAAGGACCAGGTAACAGATGCCAGCAAAGAAATCAGGATCCCAAACCGAAAATCGGCGTTGGCAAAATCGGGCAGGTGCTCATAAAAAATGATTGCCACGCCTGCAAAACCAAGCAGCAACCCGAAAATGGAAATCTTATTGGGTTTGGAATGATGCCCCGAGATCCAATCGATCAGTGCCACTACCAGGGGGAAAATGGCCCCAAGGATAGATCCTAAGCCACTGCTGATGTATTTGATGCCCCAGGTCGTAAGTCCGTTGGAAGCCACAAAAAGTAAAAAAGCCATCAGTAGCAGATGCGCAAATTCTTTCGCATTTGGCAACACCGCTTTACCGCGAATCAGAAAAAACAAGAGAAAAATACTGCCTCCGAGCGTTTGGCGGATGGCCGAAAAAAATAAGGGGTGAATGCCCTGAATCCCGATTTTACTAGCAACCCAGGTGGTTCCCCAAACAATTGAAGTAATAAATAAGGCAAAATAACCAAGCGAACCACGCTGCGCTTTTTCCCGCAAGCGGCTCCTGAATTGAAGTGAGTTTTTTATGGTGTGTTGAATAACCGAAGTGGGATTCTGACTCATTCGGCAAAGATGCTCACAAAACAGAAAACAAGACCCCAAAAAAACTTCCCTTCATAGAAAATCAACCGGATCTGATGCCTGGCCTTTTCTGCGGTAACTCCTCTTTGGTTTTGCCATATTACCCCGCTTACCTCCTCAAAGTCGGAAATCCATTCAAAATGATTCCTCCTTGAAGGGTTAAAAAAACAGTTGAAAGCCATTTATAGCTTCGGGCAATGAACTGATTCGGGTGTTTATTTGCTGCATTTCGGCTTGTTTTCACCCTGCCGAAAAAAAGAAAAAACCCGACTTCTTAAGGTTTCACGTCAGGGAACATATTATTGATTAAAATGCTTTCTTACAAACGCAATTTTTTGATTATCCGTCATTTTATCTGCCGGTTCAATATCAATTTGAATATCCTTAAATTGTAAATCTTTACCGAGAAAATTAAAAAGCTCCGTTTTCGCATCTGTTGGGCCAAATAGCACCACATGATCATACTTTTTAATATCGCCTGCTATTTCCTTATAGTAGGCTTCCTGCATTTGCTGCTGCTTGTTATACATGAGGGTTTCACCTTTATTCAGGGCTTCTTCCTTTAGTGCAAAAGTGAATGCTGATTCGATATCATGATTGTTTTTTGCAACGTTTATATCGATCAGATTGGCAGCCGCATGATCCATCCAGATGCCTAAATTTTTATTGATGCCCATTTTTTTTGTTTTAATAATTTTTGGTTCTGCCCAGTATCTTTTCCAAGGAAGATGTAAGCTTTTCAATACCACCGGTTACAGCTAACTCTATGGTGTCCGCCTGATTGGATACCGCAATCGGTTTCCTGCCTTCAAGTCTTGCTTCCAGTAAACAAAGTATATCATTCCTTCCTTCTTTTTTTCCATTCTCGTCCGACAAATGCACTTCTATTCTGGTAATATGAGATTGAAACCGATCCAACTCGTCTGCAATTTGGGCCGTAAAAAAAGCTTCATTTCTTTTTTCCCCGCTTATGGTTTTGTCTGTATTGAATTGTATTGTCATATGCTCTTTATTTTTTGAGGTATAGTTACCTATAACAAATATTTCTAGGCCTTATCTTCTTCCAGATCATTATGCGCATCTCCTCCCAAGCTATAATAGTTGTTTTCTTCGTCCTCACTACCCACAGATTCCTGTTGATCGTCTAATTCTGATCCCGGAACATCCATATCGTCCCCGGGACGATTACCCCGCAAACCCACTTCTTCAGCCTTTCTGTTTGCACTATTTTCTGATTTATGCCGGGAAGGATCTCCAGGGTGCACCTCCGTTGCCAGCTTACTTTTGTTGTACATATCTTCCGAAGCCGGATAGCTCAACTTCTCTGTAAGATTTTCGCCTCCCGAGGTGTCTTTTAAAAGATCAGGCGAATGTGTTCTCTTGTATTCCATCACCAACTCATTCAAAGAATTATAGTATTTTTTGAGGCTTGCGGCAGCCATTTCTGGTTGATCATTTTTAGCATATTGGATTGGCATCTCTTCAATGAATTTGGAGAGCTCTGGAAATTTATTGTGTATTTCCATGGTAATATTTAAAATATCTTTTTCTACTTCGGTTTTTGTTTTCATAACTGACCTTATTTATTTTGAGTTGTAAAACCCAGTTTACCAATATTTTTAATGTGATATATGGTAATTTAAAAAAGTTTCAGGAGAATTCCTTCAATCATCCCCATTTTTGTATTTCCATTAAGCCTGATGATTCCCTGATTTATTTGAAGTTTGTCACGACAAGCCTTGAATTGATAGAAGTTTTTGCGATTCCTGTATAGAAGAATAGGGCATTGGATCCCGTTGGTATTTAATTTTCTTTTCAAATACACGTAATCTTTCTATACTCAGCCTCGCCATCAGGTAACTTAAGGTAGATTCAGCTCCCTGATTCAGGTTCACATTATGTTCCTCTACACCATCATAACAACCACCGGTGCATGGATTATATACAATCTGATGCAAGTGATTATCTCCCAAAAACCAATTGAAAGCAACATGCGCCTTTACTTTGTAATCTTCCTTATTCAGGGTAAAATAAAATTTCTCTAAGGCCAGTATGGTGTAAGCTACATCAATAGGCTGTTCCCCTCCTATTACTTTTTTAGCAGGTTGATCTTTTATTAGCCACCCTTTATTGGATACTACTTTTATTTTGTTGTCTATAAATATTTTTGCTATTAAAAAATCAAAACTTTCTGTGGCAATTTCTTTATAGACGATCTTATGGGTACTTAGATAGGCACACAGCAAGGCCTCCGGTAAAAGACTGTTACCATAAGTTAAATAATTTTCAAACCAATGCCATGCTCCTGTTTTTTCATGCTTATACATTTGTACCAACCTATTGGCAAACATTTGTAACAGGGAAAGATTTTCTCGCTTGTTCTGATAATGCAAACCTTTAATGATAAATGCCATTGCCCTTGTAGAATGTATTTTTAGTAGTTGGGGTAAAGCCGTTTCAATTACCTGCTCCGCATCAACCGCAAATTGGAGTGGTAAAATATTTTTAAGCGAAACTAAATACCCGAGTGCCCATATAGCCCGGCCATTGCTGTCTTCCAGATTTTCCGGCAGGTTTTGAGAAGTGAATCCCTTTTGCTTATTCACATAATTTAAAAAAGAAGCCTCCGGTTGTAAACAAAATTTTATGAACTGTAAATAGGTATGGATTAAACCGAGATCTTCTGCTTCCCGAAACAACTCATAATGCTGACATATAGCAATCAGAGCCCTTGCATTATCATCTAAAGTATAACCAGTTGAAATGTCCGGATTTGAGATTTTGGAAAATTGAATCATCCCAAAATCAGTCGTCATATTTTTAATATGGTCCAAATGGATACCAGGAACTTTGAATTGGAGGGTAAATGCCCTTCCAATCATTTTTTCAAAAAGCCTTGCATGTGCTATAGCAGAATTTTCCCAGGCTGTTGAGGCCATTTTATGAAAACTATTGGAGGAGAATTCTGCTCTTAAGGTTTCATTATCAAGTAATGAAATAACAGATTCCCCTAATTGTACCGGGTTTTCAAAATCAATAATTATTCCATTATTTACACTCTTCACCTCATTTCCATTCAGCACTTCTTTTGCATGTGGAATTGGGGTAGAAATGACCGGACATCCGCAGCTAACAGCATAAGAAAAGGTTCCACTCACTGCCTGATTGGGGTCTTTGGAGGTAAACAAATAAATGTCTGAAAGCTTAAGATATTCGAGGAGCACCGGTAATGGTAAATATTCATTCACAAACCGTACATGGTTTTCTAAATGTAGGGATTTCACTTTTGCTTCCAGCATGTTTCTGTACTTTTCTCCTTCCTGCTTTACAATGGAAGGGTGGGTTTTACCCAATACCAAAAACAAGACCTCCGGATGGATTTTAATGATAGCCGGCAAGGCATCCAAAGTCGTTTCAATACTTTTACTCCAACCCAATAAACCAAAAGTGGAAAGTACTTTTCTCCCTGATAATTGATATTTCAGCTTTCCCTTTTTTCGGTCAAAGCGCGGTACCAAATGGGTCCCATGTGCAATAACCGTAATTTTTGAGGAAGCAATTCCATATTCGTTTATTAAAATATTGGAGGCATTTGCAGTCATCACAATGACAGAGTTAGCCCTGCCTGCCATATCTTTTACCTCGGCTTTCAGGGCGGCACCCGGATTAGGCAATACGGTATGGAAAACAAAAACAAGTGGCTTCGAAATATGGTTATAAAAATGCTTAAAGGCTTCTTTTCTTTTTTCAAAAAAACCAAACTCGTGCTGAATAACAACTAATTTAATCTTATCATCTGCATTTATTCTAAAGGCAGTTTTGACAAATCCGTTGGGCTCATCTGTATTTAAAACATATCCCGGTTTAAGACTATAGTAATGTTGCTCGCTGTTCGATTCCAATGCGCAAATAGAGCATTTAAAGGAATCCTTAAACTGAAGCGTTAAGGCATCCACTAAATCCTGCGAATATGTGGCAATACCACACTCTCTTGGAGGAAACGAAGTAACAAATAAAATTTCGGGTAAATGATTTTCCGGCTCAATCATATCTTTTTGAATATCCCTGAAAGATTTTATCTGGTTTTTCGGCAGATTGAATTCGGTGGTTGTCTTGTATAAAAAAATATCAGATGTACTCATTGTAGTATTATTAAATGGGGTTTAATTTTAGTTCTGCTAAAAGTTCCTTCATGCTTAAAGAAGCCACAGCAATACGTTCGTCGGCAGCACCATAATAAATATAGAGGGTGTCATTTTCCAAAACAGCCCCTGTTGGGAAACACACATTGTTTACTTCACCTTTTAATTCCCATTCTTTTTCCGGAAAAAACAGAGGATAGGGCAATCGGGCAATTTCCTTTTGCGGGTTATCTATGCTAAGCAATGCCGCGCAAGCTGAATAAACGTACCCCTTTACAGTATCGTGTACACCGTGATAAATAATAAGCCATCCTTCTGAAGTTTCAATCGGAGGGCAACCACTGCCTACATAACTTACTTCGTGCGGGTATCTTGATGACATAACAACATGTTCATCGAAATGGGTAAAATACTTTTGCCAAAACTCAACATTTAAATCTTCAAGTTTCTCAACAGCTACCACAATTTGAATTTCAGGTTTGATCCGGTGTAAAAAAGTGAATTTATTATTGATCTTTCTTGGAAAGAAGATCAGATTTTTATCCCATATAAAAATTTTACGATCCTGCTTTTCATGACTCACCTCATGATCATTAAAACGAGCATATTTTTCGGAGATCTCACCTTTTGTTTCTGCAAAATGTTTAAACTCCTTATAAGTTAACTGAGGCACTATGATTCCCTCTTTTTGCCAATGCACCAAATCTTTTGAAGTAGCCAAAGCACCAAGCGCATTGATGCCATCATAAGCTGTATAGGAGAGGTAAAAAAGGCCCTCAATTTGTACAATCCGTGGGTCTTCGAGACCCCGGAATTCGTAATCGGCTTGCGGAAAAAGCATCGGGGAATCCATCCGTGTTTTAAGCTCCATTGGAGCAGATAAACTACAATACCCTATAGTAGAATAATTATCCTTTGCCACCGCTCTGTAAAACATATGAATCGTACTACCGAGTTTTATGACAGCTGGATTCAAAACTCCATCAATTTCAAAAGAATGATCTGTTTTCCGGAGTAATATTCCAAGTTTATTTATTGCTACCATTATGAATTCCCTTCCCTTTCATTAATATTTTTTTGATTTTTTTTCATGGCTTTATTCGCCTTCTTTTCCTTGGCTGATTTGGCAGGAGCCGTTTTATCGGATGGCTTTTTACCCTCTTTTTGCTTTGACATATTTATATTTTTATGGATTCAATAAAAACAGTTTCTTATTCAAATACATTCGATCAGGTTTAGAAATTCTTTTTTCCGGGATTCAAAGGGGATCAGGGATTCGGTTCCTTTTTGGTTGAGGAATTTTATTCCTCATACCCACTTTTAATAATTGTCGTAATCATTTTGAATTGCTCATTTGCTATAAAATTATGTTTGGCATGAGCAGGAATAATAATGCCTTCGCCTAATTTTAAGGATATATTTTTATCGTCAATCTGTAATTCTGCCGTCCCGTCTATAATTTGAACATAGGTATCGAAGGGGCTCGTTTTTGCTCCCAATTCTTCCCCAATTGCCATAGAGGTCGCTGTAATATTTCCGGTTGTTTTTTTAATAATAGTTCTGCTTACAACGGCCTTTGCTACATACTCAATTATTTCAATAATAATATGAGCATCATTCTTTTTTATTTCTAAATTATTGTTCATTCCATCTATTGGTTGATGGTGATTGTTTTACGAATTATTCGCATAGCAAATACCTGTTCACCCTTTCACAAAGGTGAACCAGAATGGTAACAAAAACATTACACAATTAGAAGTGAATGATGTATAATTAGTAGGTCCGCAGATGGCAGATTTTACAAATCTTCTAAATTTTTTCGATTTTTTTTAGAAAGAGATTTGAAAAAAGAAGGGGTTAATCCCGTCACCTGTTTAAATTGTTTGGACAGATGCGCTACACTGCTATAGTGCATTTTATAGGAAATTTCTGTGAGAGTCAGGTCGTCATAGATAATGAGCTCTTTTATTCTTTCTACTTTGTGTAGTATGATAAAATGCTCGATCGTTATGCCTTTTGTTTTGGAGAAAATTTCAGCCATTTTATGATAGTCCTGCTGCATTTTTTCCTGTAAGAAAGTTGAAAAATTAACATCCGGCAATTCTTCTGAATAATGCACCATTTCTATTACAATGTTGATGATTTTTTCTATCAGCATCGCTTTTTTGTCATAAATGAGCTCAAGTCCTGATTTATGCAAGGCTTCTTTCAGGGTTTGCTTAAGAGATTCAGATAATGGCCCGGCTAACTGCACTTCTCCGAGTTCTACGAAGTTATAAGCGATCCCTAATTTCTCCAGCTCCGATTTTACCAGCATCTTACACCGCAGACTTACCATATTTTGGATGTATATTTTCATATTCCCCGTTTACGGGATGAATATTTATATCGGGCCTTGCAAATCATTTCTTTTAATTGTTTAAATCGTCTCCAAATAGTCTTATAAAATCCTAATAAAATTTTGTTTTTGCCATGCCAACAGAATGAAGTTTGCTTTATTTACGATCCTTAATGTTTTGTTTACAGCATTCTTACAAATTTACTCTTAAAGCAGCACAAAGCCCAACTTCTGGGTGTTCATTTATGTACGTTGCCCCTTTTCCAGAGAACATGAATCTGATTCCGGAATCGTTTCAGGACGAGAGCCCTTGAGCTTATGCATGCATAAAGCGCTTATGTACAGGCGTTTACTTAGGACTTTTCAGCATCTTATATGCTATGGCAAGCCCGGATTATTCCTTCCTTTTCGCTGTGTTATTTCTTGAGTGTTTTGGGATTCTGAGGCAATTTTACAGGTTTCTTCTCTGATGCTGACAGGTAGAACAAAAATGGTACACAGGCCTTATAAATTAGCAACGCTTTATTGGGTTGAAAAGCTTCCGGATTATCGAGATATGCCTGTATTTTTTTGCTTTTTCCCGGGAATAAGTCAGGGTTCCCTGATCGTTCCGGTCTGGAAACAAGGATACCTTGTATACCTGCTTTAGCTGCCCCGTTCGGGAGATAAAACTCCTTGCCTATACTGCCAATTTTACTGCTATTGAAAAAAGAGTTGGTTCAGGAGTCAGATTTTTTTTGCTGCAGATATTGTTTGATATCGCCAATATGAGCTGTAAACTCCATCACCTGCGCAAGTAACATCCCCATATGTTGCCCGTCTCCAAAATTCCGGAGCTTGTTATTTTGTACAAATGTGCTTTTAATGAGTTCCCAGCGCTCCCGCTCTTCTTCGGTGAGAATGCCGGAAAGTTCCCGGTATTTCAGCATATTGGCTTCCGCTGCGGAGGTCAGGGTCTGACTTTCATTTTGGTAATGCGTTAATAGCAGGGATTGTAATTCCGATTCGTTCATGATCGGCATCATTTTACTTACAAGCTTATTCATATCCCGGTACGAACCCTGCAATTTAAAGGGAGGTTCGGTGCGATAGGCATCTTCCTGCGCTGCACTTGCAATGTACTGAGCGTTTACCTTCAAAACCACATTGCGGGCTGCTACCACTTTTTGCAGAAGACTCAGATAGGATTCTATCTCAGGCCGGGTATGATTGGCTTCCCACTCTGCCCCTTCCCGTTCGCCGCTTTCAGCCATCGCTATCAGGGTGTACAGATCGGCATAACTTTTGCCGGACAGTTGGCTAAGCAACGCATTGCTTGTTACTGCATTTTCTATCAGGCTCAGGTTAAATAAGTCTTCTGTGTTGCCAATAATATCACCAAGATTGTAAATATCACTCCGGTTGGCAAGCATATCAGGAATGCGGAAAGTTTCTCCACTTTCGGTATAAGGATTGCCTGCCATCACCACACAAAAGCGCTTCCCTTTGAGATCGTACGTGCGGGGCCGGCCATTGTACACGCCTTCCATTTTACGGGTACCATCGGCCAACGAAATAAATTTCTGCAGAAATTCCGGATTACAGTGTTGGATATCGTCCACATACAACATCACATTATTTCCCATTTCGAGTGCCAGGTTAAGCTTTTTCAACTCTTCGCGGGCCGCGCTGTTGTCTGCACTTTCCGGATCTACCGAAGTGATGGTATGCCCGAGTGCCGGACCATTGATTTTCATAAAGATCAAACCCAAACGGTTCGCCATATATTCCATCAGCGTGGTTTTGCCATAGCCGGGGGGAGAAACGAGCAACAACATTCCGCTCCGGTCGGTACGCCGGGTTTCGCCAACGGTACCCAACTGTCGGGCAAGGTTGTCGCCTACCAGCGGCAGGTAAACCTGATTGATCAGTTTGTTGCGAACAAAGGAACTCAGCACTTTCGGCATAAATTCATTCAGCCGCAGGCTGCTCCGCATCGTTTGGATCAACCGGTGCCGTTCGGCGCGGAAAGCCAGAAACGCAGGCACTTCCAGGGTTGAAAAATCCTCTAACGAGGCAACGAGTTCATGATAATGATACCGGAAACTTCCCGATTCAAGCGTATCGTGTGCCCCGGCAAGTCCTTCCACCACCGCTTCGGCTCTTTCAGCGATCAAATTGGCCTTGCCCTCCTGCCGGAACAATAGCAGCGCAGCAAGCTCCATCCGGAAAGGCATCCATTCCGGGTGGGTATTTTCTTCTAAAAACGAACCTACCCACTGCAATGACAATTGTATTTTTTCGCGGTAACTCGCCGTTTCTTCAAGGCTATGCCGCAACCCGAACAAGGCTTTCTTTTGCTCCAGTTGCGCTATTAATTTTTCGTAGGCCTCCAACGCATCCAGACTAACACAAAAAGCATCGGTGTCCCTTAATTCTTCAAACAAATAAAGGGCAGAGCCCCGAAGTTCCGGTTGAGTAGATGAGAGCCGGCCCGTTGCTTTTACAAAGCCATCCAACTGCATTTCCAGCTCGTCGAGCATCCAGTTAAATTGATGGCTTTTTGGAAACACTGCTAGTACTTCCGAAGCAGCACGGATCCTTCTTAGCCACTCCTTTTGTTCCTCCGCGGTTAACTGCTCCCAGAAAAAACGTGACAGAGCCCGTACATCCGGCGCAAAACGCAGCAAACCCAAGTCTGTATGTTTATCAAGCAGCGATTGCAAAATTTTAATCGCATCCTGATCGTGTACGCCCTTGGTATAGCCTTCATCAAAACAACGCGAAGCCTCTTCAATGACCAGCTTTTCGAGGGCTGTTTTGGGCAAACGGTGTAAGGCAGCGGGTCCTTGTCTGCCCCAGATCTTCCAGGCCAGATAAACAGATCGGTACACTTGTTCATTTTCAGAAACAAGCGGTTGATTCCAGAAACGCTCCCCCTGCATCAGCAAGGAACCGTCTACCGGAGTATAAAAATCAGTGCCCGCTAAATGGTAAAAAAGCGCCCCCTCCTTCAATACAATCGTCAGATCAAGCACCTGACGGTTGACCGCAAATCGGTGATTCCCCAGTTTGATGACATTGTCGCCGTCTTCAAAAAGTTCTTTTTTATCCTTAAAGCTTCTTATGGCTTCTTCCTTGGTGGTTTTCAAACCGGTTTCCACGGTTTCCGCCCGCCCCGCATCTTCCATCTCCCGGAGCTGTTGCGCAATATCGCGCAGTTTGCTCACCATCAGGTCGCCGGCAAAATAACCGTTGATCGCTTCGGGACTATCGAGCGTAGCGGCTTTGTTTGCAATACTCCTGAGGATCCGTTGTGCCGCTGTCTCTAACCCGATTGCTTTTTTGTTGCGGGCTTCCACCAACTGATTTTTGCGGGCATCAAAGGCATTGCTGACCTCTTCCCTTTTTTCTAAAATCAGATCGAGAAATCCCTCGAAAGATGCAAAACGTGACTCGAGTTCTTCCAGTTGAATCGACAGTTTATTCAGGAGCTCATCACATTTTTCGGGAGTACCTGCAATATCAAGATAGTTGATGATCGTTTGATCGATGAGTTTCATCTGCGCCGCAAACTCGGCACTTGCTTCTTTTTCGCCAAGCTGCGACAACTTATTACGCACTGCTGCTTTCAACTGATTCAGCGTGGTAAAAATCAGCGAAATATGATCAATGATCTGAGTGGCCTGCGAAGTATCTTCAATTTTAAGGTTCGAAACAATTTCCACAAGCATTTCGAGATCGCTGCCAATCTGATTGACGGTTTCTTCCAGTTGCTTTCCTTCGATTACTTTGGTGACCTGCTCAAGCGCTTCCGAATGTTTTTTTACCCGCTCCGCATACGGGGCAAGCGCCTCCTCATGACTTAGAAAATCGACACATAAACGGCTCACCCTTTCGGTTTGCTCTACCAGTTCATTTTCCAACCGGGTAAGTAAATCAAGATCTACATAGCGCAAAGATCGAAGACTGATGACCTCCCCCCGCAGCAAACGCAGCGTTGATAGTTGCTCCACAAATTCGTCAATACTGCGAAAGGAAATGGCTTTGAGTTTGGTAAAAGCTTTCTCCACCCGCTCTTTGGCTGCCTGCGCGGTTTCAAGCGCTGTTTTGCGCATCGCCGTTACCTTTTCAAACTCATCAATAGCTGCATTGGCGGTATTTTTGATTTCGGTAACGGGAATTGACGGTTGAAAGACTTCGGTTTGTTGCAGCCAGAAATAACCATCAAGTATATTTTGCGAAGCCCTTACCAAATCGGTGTAGAGCCCGCTGTAATTATCTTCCTTGTTGAGCAGTACGATCAGGTTCCGGCATTCCGCCATCCCTTTTACAATATCCTTATTCCCGATTTTATAGATCTGACTATCGCTGAAGGCAGAAGGCGGAATCGCTTCTCCGGTGAACGGCGTTTGCCAAACCTGTACCACATGGCTGCGGGTTTGATTTTCTTCAGAAACAAAATAACAAAGCTTACCTCCCGGCAGCAAGGCATAACCGTTACAAATGATGGGCGTATTAACGGTTTGGGCAATTACATTGTATTGCATCAGGACATAACGGCCAAATCCCCGCTGATAAAAAATATAGAGAAAGTCTTCTCCGTTTGGGGAAGAGATCCGCTCCTGAAACTGTACATTTTCGAGGCTGTTTTCAAATATTTTATAAGCCCCGCTTTGCAGGTAATACCCGTTGGAAAAAATGATGCCCTGATTATCGGGTAACAGGATGGCTGCCTGTTGTATGCTTGGAATTTTTTTAACCTCACGCAGCTTGTGATTGTACACAAAAAAACGGGAGAGCTCTTTGAATGGTTTGACCTCAAGCGCCACGAGATTTCCCAAATCGGCAAATTGCACAAAACTGTCATCGAGCGTTTGATCGGGCATCTCCACCGGTTCTTCAAAAATGCCGGAGCCTTCGTTGGTATTGTCTTCTACCTTTATGGTCAAAGTACCCCCGATCGTTTCTACAAACACCTTGTTGAGAATAGACAGATGCGGGTGCCGGCCATACTTTTGCATATCCCTTGTAGCTACAGTCCAGTTAAAATCGTGCTGTGGCGGAAAGCGATATTCGAAGTCACTTCTATTGTCAATATATTGTAATTGATCGTCTTCGATCAGCCATTTAAATGCTTTAATATCGGTAATGCTGTCGCTTAGCATAAACACCATATACAGATAATTCCCAATAACAATGAAGCGGTAAAACTTAGTGTTACGGTAATATTTGTAGAGGCTGCTAAAATCATTAATAAATGTTTCATCGTTGAAGATATCGAGTGAGGTTTGCTCAAACGCACCATCCTGATACAAATAGGCACTGAATACATCAGCGAGTTTAATATTGGTTCGTAAACCAAAATGCACATTGTATCCCAAAACAGTCAGGTTGCCGAGAGCTACAATATCCTGCGATACACAATTGTTCTCGGTGGGGATCCGGTTTTGCGCAATCAGTTTGGTTTCCACACTACCAAATACTTCCTTGCGGGCCTCATTCAATTGATTCAGCCTTTTTTCAAGATCCTTTTTATGCATCTGCAAGCGGTCCCTGATGATCTCATAGGAACCGGCTTCCATCCTGTTATTTTGTATTTGCTCGCTCATTCTGTAGGTTCATTAGCGTTTAATCAGCCCCTTTCCTTTTTTAGAAATCCGTTATGGAAAGGCCATACTTTTCCCGGAAGAGGCTTGCTTAGGGCTTTGATGACAAAGCCGGAAAAACATATCTCTTTCATTTAAATTTAGTAGAAGGATCCGGTGCCCGGGATGACACCGGATCCTTAATATTTATCCACCGAGCTTCTTATTGCCCAATCCAAATTGGGAAGCAAGCGCTCCCAGTTCAGAAAGCAATCCGCGGTCTTTTTTATCGCTCACCTTATTTTGCAGTTCCAGCAGCAAGCTGCTTACCGTTAAGTCGCGAATCGTTTCGCTTCTGATTCCGTAACGGTCTGCAAAATCTTTGATCCGGTCGAGCAGGTTACCGCCACCCTCTTCTCCATTGCCAAGGATCGCATTCTTTACATCGGTTATATGTTCGGAATTATTTACCAACCGGTCAAATCCTTTGGCTTTTGTGATCTGCCCCACAATCTTATCGAAGAACATGGTTTCCCCGCCTACGATATCAATATGAGCCGATTTGAGCGCTTCTCCCAAAACATTGGCCTGAGCATCTGCAATATCCTTCTGAATATTGATCTCCGCGAGTTCCACCTGCATTTCCTTATTCAGGCGTAGTTTGAACTCTTCATGTTCCTTACCTACCCCATCCAATTTCTTCATGGCTTCGGCTTTTTCTTCGATACCCGCCGCTTCGGCAAGGGCTTTCTGCTTGATCACTTCTGCTTCTGCAAGTCCTTCTGTCTTCATCGCATCGGCCTTGGCACCTATACCGGCAGCTTCTGCAAGCGCTTTCTTTTCTATTACAATCGCTTCAACCGAACCTTGTCTTTCCATAGCTTCTGCCTTGGCATGCATCACCTGTGCTTCAGCCAATCCTTGTGTGGCATCTTCTTTGGCTTTGGCGTCGGCAAGTATTTTCCTTGCCTGTGCTTCTTTCTCGCTTGCATCCCGCTGAGCCTGCGCATCTATATTCATTTCCTCTGCCCTTTGCTTTGCAGATTCCTTAGAGGCTTCTGCCTCTTTCACTTTCATAATATAGGATTCCTGTGCCTTTGCTTCCGCAATCGTCAGTAATACTGTTTTATCCCGATCGGCTCCTTTGAAGGCTTCAATATCCTTCATATTCTCTCTTTCCTGCACCACGCCTTTTTCCAGCGTTACCCGGTCGCGGATCACATCCTGAATATTTTTCTTTTCAATTTCTACTGCTTTTTCCTTTTCGATCTGTGCGAGGGTAACAATCCGCTCCCGCTCAGTAGCTTCAAGCGCCCGGTCTTTTTCAACACGCTCTATTTCTACTGCTTCAGTCCGCTCTTTGTTTTTCTGCGCCACAATCACCTGTCGTTCTTTATTCTCCGTGGCGATGGCAATTTTTTCATCCGTAGCAATTCGGGCCGTTTCCGATTTCAACCTTTCTTCTTCAGCTACTTTGCGGGTCTCAGCATCTTCCCTTGATTTGATGTTGGCTATTTCCCGCTTTTGCTGCTCTTCCTTTTCAGCAAGTTGCCGGTCGAGTGCCAGAATTGCTTCCCGGGCCTCTACGTCCTGTTTGCGGATTGTTTTTTGTTCTTCGCGGCGGATGAAATTGGATTTCATGTTTTGCTCGGCGGTGAGTTCGGTAATTTTCTTTATACCCTCTGAATCCAGGATATTATCGTTTTTCAGAAAACTCAACGGGGTCTGCTCAAGGTCATCAATAGCACAGTCATCGAGTACATAACCGTTCAGATCCGTTCCGATGATGGAAATAATTTCGTTGCGGAATTCACTGCGGGCTTCATACAGTTCAATAAAATTAAACTTCTTACCCACGGTTTTTAAAGCCTCAGAAAATTTCGCGTCAAACAGCGTCCGTAAGGTCTCAAATTCACTTGCCCGTACACAACCGATCGTTTGTGCCACATTGATGATGTCTGAAACATTCTTATTGACCCGGATAAAAAAGGCCACTTTGATATCGGCGCGGATATTGTCTTTGCAGATCAATCCATTGACACCCATTCTTTCAATTTCCAGTTTTTTTACAGAGATATCCATAATCTCCATTTTGTGCAATACAGGTACCACCAATCCGGCATTAAAAAACACCTTGGTACCGCCAGCTCCGGTTCGGATCAAAATCCGTCCCTGAATCACCTTTTTATACATCGATATGATCCAGAAAAGCAGACCAATAGCTACAATGATGAGCGCTATCATAACGATGGCGACAGAGTTTCCAAACATTTTTTTAGATTTTTTAAAGTTTTAATATTCAAATTTTTCGACCAGATAATACTTTTTATCTACAGACTCATTGACAATAACCGCCTCCTGACCTGCCGTCAAGGGTTCCCCGTTGTTGCTTTTGGCATAAATCTTAATTGGATCGCCATTTACCAGCAACTCTACCGTTCCGATGCTTGTAGGTCCGAGGGCATTCACCACTCTGCATCTTCTTCCCAGAAAATCAATCGCTTCCTCTCCTTTGTGGTTCAGGAATTTATAAAGATAAATCAGGGGCTTTGAAAAAATCTTTACTACAAAAAGACTAGCGATGAAATAAGGGATATACAACAGGAGTCCGATTATCGGGCTTTCGATACCGAGATACCAGCTTATATTGATACTGAGCAACCACATGGTAAAAAATACCAGAGTCAGGATCAGCATCAGCGGTAATTCATCGAAATGAAAAAACCGTAAGATATTCAGCAGGGCCCCGTCACCGTTTGCATCGCTTTGTACCGATTTATTTGCAGGATTTTCTACATCTACAGTCGTAATTTCTGCATCCAGATCAGGCGTCCCTTCAAAATCAATACTGAAATAATCGGGATCGGTGGCGCCGGCTATTACAAGCAGCCAATACAGAATCAGGAGCAAACTCATGACCGTAAGGAAGAGGTTAACCGGCGAAAAGGATAAGTCTAATAGTTCTTTCACAGTCGTAAAAATAAGGATTAACCAATACCAAGTTTCTGTTTAAGTGCGGCAAGTTCCTGATCGGCTTTCGCACCGCGTACATCGATAGCTGCATCAATTTCAGCCTCAATGCTTTTGGACCTTGTAGCAATATCTCCGTAAGCTTCAGCAAGTGCTTCCTGCTGATGTACTTTGTCCTTCATACGCTCAAGGGTGCTTACCGTACCCGAACTGTCCATCTGACTCAGTTGCCGGTTCAGGTCTTTGGTAGCCGAAGCCACTTTTACTCTTGCCCGCAAGGTACGGAGTTCATTTTCCCATTTACTGATATGCTGCTTCAGGTTGGTGATGTTTGCCTCCATCTGAGCAACATTGGTTTCAAATTTTGCCTTTTCCCCAAGCGCCCGGTTTACATGTGCAAATGCTTCCTCTTTTTTAATGAGTGCTTCTTTAGCAAGCCGGTCTGCCTCTTCGGCAGGCATAGCACCGATGTGCGCTTTCTGGAGCAACAACATGGCTTTTTCTTCAAAATCTCCGGCCTTGGTCGTGTATTCTTCGGCATCATTGCGTGCCCGGATACCCATTGCTTTTACCTGTGCAAGTGCTTCCAGGTTTTTGTCGAGATCGGTGCGCAAATCGCGGATCGCCTGTTCACTCATTGTGATGGGATCCTCTACTTTATCAATGGCGCTTTGGGCTTCTGCCTGCCCGATTTTCATCAGTCTTTTTAAGATGTTCATAGCGTTATTTTTTAGAAAATTGAATAATCTGATCTGCATACTCGCTCAGTAAAAGACTCAGCGAGTTGAGGGTGGATTCAAATTCGTTGATGTCCATATCCTCTACCTGTAGCGTATTTCGGAAAATGACCCTGGTACCGCTTTCATCGAGTGCAAAAGCCCCGTGAATGATATCGCGGTTCTTTTGCAACAGCGCTTTGTAAACTCCGTTTGCGGGATTGCCGATCTCGAAAATAAATTGTTCGAAAATCACCATTGGTGCCGCCACACAAACGACAAGATTTACAAATCCTTCCTGTTCCTTGTGAATTACGAGGATGCCTGTTTCCCTGTTTTCGTGCCGGATCTCCAAATCGAGTTCCAGCAAATACTCTTTTACATTGTCAAAATAGTTCTTCATGGGCAGTGTTGGTTTTTAGAATGATTGGTTTACTTTTTTAGAAAAAACCGGTTGATTTGCCAATTACCACTTATATTAGCAATACTTTAGCGTACTTGCTAACAAATGGTGACACAAAAATAGGATATTTTCTGATATTTGCAAATTAAATTAGCAATTTTATTATGTTCGGTAAAAACATTAAAAAAATACGAGGTGTTAAGCGTTTGAGTCAGCAGGCCTTTGCCGACCTTTTTGGTTTGAAAAGAGGAACACTTGCCGCCTACGAAGAAGGAAGAAGCAATCCACGGCTCAAAACCGTGATAAAGATAGCATCCCATTTTAATATTGATATGGATGAATTGCTAAAAACTGAACTTACCGTCAACCGGCTGTTGCAGTTCAACGACAGCATCACCACCAACACCGACCCACTGCCTGTACAGCAGTTTGCAAACATCCCCTGTATTATAGAATCTCTTGAAACCGATTTTATTCATCAACGTGGTGCAGACAGCATCACTAAAAAATTACCGCGCCTCCAATTACCCCTTCCTGTAAGCAAAGGTTATATAGGCTATACAGTTCATTCGGCCGAGATGACCAAACCCGGCGGCGGCGGGTTTTTACCCAAAGACATTGTGATTGGCAAAGAAATCCCTCCTGAACAATGGCAGCATTTGAAAGCAGGTACCCCCGTACTTGCTTTAACCGGTGATTCGCTTGTTTTCAGAAAAGGATCGATGCTTGAAGAGAAGTTGAGTCTTTTGGCAGAAACCGAAGGGCTCGAAACAATTTTGGTAGAAAACAAGGATCTGATCAGGCTTTGGGAAATCCTGCATGTTTTTCAGTGGAGACTGCCGCATGCCCTCGAGTCCTTTGAGGAAAGACTGAAACAATTGGAAAAGCAGTTACAAATGATCCGTTAGGATCCGGAGGCCGCCTGAGCAACGCAGGATATAAAGTTTGTAGGGTCAGCTCTCCTTCATCCCGGAAATATCCCGCATCTTCGCAGGCATGTTTGAAAGGCTGCAAAAAAAATGGAAGGTTAGCGGGCTTCAGTTGCTCCTGATTCTGTGCACGTTTGCTATCGGCGGAAGCCTCTGCGGCTATTGTACCCGGTTGCTGATAGAACCTTTTCATATCGAAAATAAGCTGCTTTATGGCACCCTGTATTTTGTATTTCTGACCTTACTGTGGCCTTTGTGTGTGCTGATGGTAAGTATTCCCTTCGGGCAGCTTTCCTTCTTCAGGGATTATCTCCGCAAAATAGCTTCCCGGCTTGCGCTGAACAAACCGGAAAATCAGAATCCCGAATCCGATCATATTTCTGTAGCCATTTTTGCCTCAGGCAGCGGCAGCAATGCGCTCAGAATAATGGAGCATTTCAAAGACCATCCACAAATAAAAATTGCTTTACTTGTAAGCAACAAACCCGGTGCAGGAGCGCTTCATCATGCTGCCAACTTTGGCATTTCCACTTTGATACTCGAAAAGGAAACCTTCTTTAAAGGAGATGGCTATGTACCTGAACTCGAATCAGCTGATATCCGGTTTATAATTCTTGCTGGTTTTCTTTGGAAAATCCCGGGTACCCTTATCAAAGCCTATCCGCAAAGGATCATCAATATCCACCCGGCGTTGCTACCCAACTATGGCGGCAAAGGCATGTATGGCATGTATGTGCACAAAGCAGTATTAGAAGCCGAAGAAGAAGAAAGCGGCATTACCATCCATTTTGTCGACGATCAATACGACCACGGAGCAACTATTTTTCAGGCATTTTGCGAAGTCGAGCCTAATGATACCCCCGAAACCTTAGCTGCCAAAGTACATGCGCTTGAGCATGCACATTTTTCAAAAGTGGCCGAGCAGGTAATCCTTGAGGCCTTTGAAGAAGCTGAAGATTAAGGCTGACTCAGCAATTCCGTCAGGGATTGCCCATTCATAAATACTTCCCTGATTCGGGCATTTCCCTGATACAGGTAAACAAGCGCATAGGCATTACCGATTCTCGTCCCATCGAGATAAAGTTTTTCTGCATCCGGTGCTTTGGTTTCTTCCAGGTAGTACCGTTCGAAGGGGTAATTAAAATAAAGGATTGTAGAATCTTCATTTTGACCTCTGTAGGATACCGGTATTTTCAGAACATTCTCAAGAGAGGCCGGTTGGGTTTTCGATAAAGAAGAAATACGGGCATAGCCAGCAGAGTCTTCTCCAAAAGACAACCATACAGTGGATCCTGCTTCCGGTGCCTTTGCAGAATCCATACTGAATTGGATTGCATCATAGGAAAGCGTAATGAATTTTCCCCGAAACGGATCGTTTGGATCAATGGGTGCACATTTGAACCGAAAGGGTATCCCTTCAGCAAGGATCCGGTTACTACCCGAAATCATACCCACTGAAATCCAGTATTGAGCCACAATCATACCTAAAAACGCTATGGGTATCAACATTTTTTTAAGCATGGCCTTTGCTTTTTTGAAGCAACCGATAATTGGCGAGGCCAAAACCTAAACCTACTGTGATGAAAATAATACCCCGTAAAACAAAACTGAGATCGGTATCGAAAAAGCGGCAGATTGCAAGCAGGGCAATCAATCCCAATCCAATATTGAGCCGGGCAAAACTTGCCTCCCGGGCACCTTGTATGATAATCCAAACTCCCAGAAAAAGTACGAACAGGTTGGCAAAAAGCACCGCCCAGCCTTTTTCGAAAAAGGCCACTGCCACCATAATGGCAAATAACCCATATGCAAAAGCAAGCGGGTTTACAGGACGGATTTTCTTTTTATATAGGGTGTACCACAGAAGCACGGATGCGAGTGCGACCAAAAGAATGCCAAGCAGCAAGCCGGGCAAACCCTCGCCCTTTATCAGGAGACTTTCCTTATCCATCATTTCCTTCCAGAAGTCATTAAAACCTGCCATATACAATAACAGCAAGCTACCAACCCATCCAAAAAAATGATACCCGTTTGTAGGGCTGCTGCTTATCACCGCTTTGATAAGCGTTCCGGTCATATAAAATATACTCAGCATCGCTGCAAAAGCAATCCACATCCATCCGTAGCCCACTTTCCCTACATGCATCCCAAGCCCAATGAGTAAGACAACCGGGAAGCCTGCATGAAACAATCGTGTAAAAAATCCTTCCGGATTGTTTTGCCATAACCGGTAGTACATTGGAGCGAGATACAGCAGCAACAGCCAAAACCAACTCCCCGCATAAACGGATTGCTGCCAGCCGTATCCGGCCTCGGAGGCATACCATCCTGAGCCTGCCAGAAAAAGCAGCGCAACCACCCTTGAGGGGAGCAGATAAACGAGTAGGCCACCGAGCAGCAGCCAGGTTAAAAGAAAGGTGTCCAAATCGCCCGGTAAATGATATATCTGCGCCACCATGGCAAGGGTGACTCCAACAGACAAGGCCAGCCAGCTAGCGGAAACTTCCCGCCACCATTCCTGATCCCTCTTGCGTAGCAGGGTATAGCCAACAGCTAACTGTCCCAATACAAGCGGGCTGAAAGCCCAGATTGTTTTAACGGGAGTAGAAAAATGATCCCAATTATGGGCAAGCACGAGCAAAATGCCACTTACCACCATTAAGGCACC
>JBGSNV010000216.1:0-7714 GCA_041739485.1 Chitinophagaceae bacterium | reverse complement strand
CCGAATTGTGTAATCAAACCTTCTCGGGCCACCTCAGGAGTTGCCGAACTACGAATCAGTTTGATTACCTCATCGAGGTGATCGAGGGCAATCATATACCCTTCAAGAATGTGCGCCCTTTCTTCTGCTTTCCGCAGTTCATATTTGGTTCTGCGCACAACTACCTCGTGGCGGAAAATTACAAATTCGCTGATCAGGTCGCGGAGATTCAATGTACGGGGCCGACCTCTTACAAGCGCCACATTGTTAATTCCGTATGAAGTTTGTAGTTCAGTTAACTTGTATAATTGATTGATAATCAGCTGTGGAACAGCATCTCTTTTTAAGTCCAGTACAACACGGGTACCTTCCTTTAAATTCGATTCGTTATTCACGTTGCTGATGCCTTCAATGATTTTTTCATTGACAAGCTGCCCGATCCGGTCAGTCAGTACGTCACGATTTACCTGATAGGGTACTTCGGAAATGACGATTTTTTCACGTCCCTTAGCATCCGTTTCTACATCCGCTTTTCCACGCAGTACACAACGGCCCCGACCGGTAAGCAAACCCTGCTTTACACCATCGAAGCCATGAATGACACCGGAAGTTGGAAAATCAGGGCCTTTTACATATTGAATCAATTCTTCTGCAGTAATATCCCGGTTTTCGATGTAGGCAATACAACCATCGATAGCTTCCGACAGGTTGTGTGGCAACATATTGGTGGCCATACCTACCGCGATACCGCTCGATCCGTTGATCAGCAAATTAGGAATCCGCGATGGCAAAACAGAAGGCTCGGTAAGACTATCATCAAAGTTCGATTGAAAATCAACCGTATCTTTTTCAATGTCATTGAGCAGGTATTCGGAAATACGTTCGAGTCTTGCCTCGGTGTAACGCATTGCCGCCGGTGGATCCCCATCCTGATTACCAAAGTTACCCTGCCCGTCAACAAGTTTGTACCGCATAGTCCATTCCTGTGCAAGACGAACCATGGTATCGTAAATAGCGCTGTCGCCATGGGGGTGATATTTACCCATCACTTCCCCAACAATACGTGCTGATTTTTTGTACGGTTTTCCAAAATCGAGTCCCAACTCGTTCATTGCATAGAGGACTCTTCTGTGAACCGGTTTTAAACCATCTCTTACATCCGGCAAGGCCCTGCCTACAATCACCGACATCGAGTAATCGATGTAGGCAGTTTTCATTTGCTCCTCAATGTTTACCCTTATAATCCGGTTACTGTCATTTGTTTCTTCCGGTAACTGTTGTTCTTCCATATAATAAGCTCAGAATAAGCTACAAATGTAATATTTTACCACTTAGTAAATCCTTAAAAATGCGTGTGTAATCGGTTTTTCAAGAGGATTACAAACAATTGTGGATAACCGGGTAACCGTTTCTGAATAGATTGCTCATTCAGGAGTTTAGGGGTGCTTCAAATCCCGGGAAATACTTTTGATAAGCCTCCATATACCGTTCACCGATAACCGGCATTGCATACCGGGAAGCTGCTTTTCGGGCAATATAGTCCTGATCGTATTGATCAAAATCATTCACCATTTTTTGCAAAGCTTCCAATAATTGGTCTTCATTTTCCGAATCCACCAAAATACCGCTTTTTGCGTCGAGATGCCAGGCAATCCCTCCCACCCTTGTTGCTATTACCGGTAAACCGCAACACAGGGCTTCAAGCATTACACAGGGCAGATTTTCATAACGGCTAAACAGCACCATAGCATCGGCAGATTGCATAAGTGCAGCCACTTCCTGATAAGATTTGGAGCCGGTAAATTGGATTCCATACCTCTCAAGAGATATTCCTGCAAATTGTTGCTGAAGAACTTCGGGGTCAGGACCTACCATCATACATTCCACATTCAGCTCCGGAGCCTGTACGGAAAGCCTGATCAGAACCCGGATAATGCCATCCGTATTTTTCTGGTATCCCAGGGTCGACACATGTATAAAGCGAAAAGTACCGGATGTTTTTCCCTTCTTTTTCGGGTAAAAAAGTTGAGTATCTACTGTATTCGGTATTTCCTCGTAAGGAACCTTGCTCAGTGTTTTCTGAATGGTTTCTCCGAGATGCCGGCTATCCGGAAACACCGCATTGGCCTGATCGAGGATTTCTTTGTTGATTTTCCAAAACCATTTTGGTTTTTGCAATGCAGGTGGCATCAACTCTCTGTAGTACCCCGTCCAGTGTTCCTGCACCACAAAGGAATGTCCCCATTTCCGTTTCATCCACAAGGCAAGAGTTCCGGCACGCATAGCCACTCCTACTTCCAGATAGATCTCCCGATCCGGGTGTTTTTTTTTGAAGGCTTTGAGCCAGGATCTGCCAAGCTGGTTGTATTGAAAAGTGGAAATGATTTTATCGAGGAGTGTAATTCCGGTTTTTGGCGGGTGGTAATACAAAATCGTTTCTGTTAATGCTCCAATTTTATGGGTTTCTATTCGTTGATTGTTTGTAATTAAACCCGAATCATCTTTGGCGATATAAAAAACGTGTAGCGGATGATAAAGAGCAAATGCTTTGGCCGATCTTTGTATAAAATCACCGGTAAACCGATCGATCACAGAAGGATACCAGGAGGCAATCCATAAAACAACCGGCTCTTTTTTTACACTGCTTTCGTTTCTATTGCTTTGCATTTTGTTTTGAAAAGTCGAAAATAGGCAACGATCCGGGGTTAATGTGTTTAATTTTTAAAATGATTCATGGAAACCATTCTGAATTCCAGCATAGAAGAAGCCATTAAATGGTTGAATAGCAATGAAATAGTAGCTATACCTACAGAAACAGTTTATGGATTGGCTGGAAATGCACTTGAGGAAGAAGCTGTTTTGAAGATCTTCAAAGCCAAATCGAGACCTCATTTCAACCCCTTGATTATTCATGTTGATGACTGGAAAAAAGTAGCCCTTTTTACCCGAAAAATACCGGAGGTTGCTAATCTCCTGGCACAGGAACTCTGTCCCGGACCCATCACTTTTTTACTCCCAAAAAACGACACGATACCGGATCTTGTAACTGCCGGTCATGATAAAGTGGCTATTCGTATCCCGGCGCACCCACTTACCCTGCAGTTGCTTCGTAACCTTTCTTTTCCATTGGCAGCACCAAGTGCCAATCGCTTTGGATATGTGAGTCCTACTCATCCTCAGCATGTACTTGATGGATTGAACGGACTGATTCCTTACATTCTTGATGGAGGCCCCTGTTTTGTTGGTTTGGAAAGTACTATTGTAGATTTCGAAGAGGAAGATGTCATTATCCGCAGAAACGGAGGCATTTCAGAGGAAAGAATCGAAGCGATTATCGGGAAAAAAGTGGTCAGGAAGACAGCAGATACAGATCATCCGGTGGCACCGGGCATGCTTAAAAGTCACTATGCTACAGACACACCGCTTTATCCCGGAAACCTGCAGACACTTATTCCTCAGTTTAAGGATAAGAAGATTGCCCTGATTGAATTTGGTACAAGGATTGAGGGCGCATTTGCGCATCGGTTCAACCTTTCCGAATCGGGCAATATCGATGAAGCAGCCCGTAATTTATTCAGCATCATGCGACAGGCCGATGCCTGTGACGCAGAGGTTATATTGTGCGCGGTTCTGCCCGAAACCGGACTTGGGACTGCTATCAACGACCGGTTAAAACGGGCGGGTTTACAACCCGGATGACCACTCTGTTTTCTTATTTCCTGTTAGAAAGTTGCCCGCTCTCCTTGGCCTCTGCAATCAGCGATTCTTCATCCCATCCTTTATCCTGTGGGATTCCGTACCCTTTCATATCTTCCCGGATGGTATCTTCCATTTCTTCAATCAGTTCTTTAGCGGTATGTATATAAAGGTTTGTATCGCGGATGGAGGCGAGTGTTTTCAAATTATGCTCGTCATTTCTTAAAAAAGTCCGTGCAGCCCTTTGAGCATTGTATGCCCGGTACCCCAGAAATTTCAAGGCATCTACCCCAACCCGCAACGAGGTATCAAGCGTTTCGCGGTAAACATGGAGCATGCCGGCGTTCATGAGGTCGTAGGTATCTACCCGATTGGTGGCCCGTACAAGCATGCGGAGATGTGGAAAATGTTTTTTTACCGTTTCCACAAGCGCTAGTCTTTTGTCATTGTCATCAATTGCTATAATAAGAATTTTAGCCTGCAAGGCTCCGGCCGATTGTAAAAGATCGTATCGTGTGGCATCTCCGTAAAACACTTTGAAGCCCAGTTTTCGTAAAAGGTCTACCCGGTCGCTATCTATTTCCAGAATGGTAGTTCCTATATTGTGAGCTCTTAAAAAGCGACCGATGGTATTACCAAAATGACCAAAGCCGGCAATGATTATCGGATTACTTTCATTCATGGCATCAGCCTCCATTTCTTCGTCTTCTTCTTCCTTAGTGCCAAACCGAGGTTGAATGAATTTCTCATTGACCATCAATACGAGTGGAGTAAGTGCCATACTTAATGCTACAATTGCAATCAATATATCTACTACATTCTTTGGTAAGATTCCATCACTCAATGCAAAGGCAAATAACACAAAGCCAAACTCTCCCATCTGATTCAGGGATAAACCAAACAAAACATTTTGATCCTTAACCAACCCGAAAAGCCTTCCCAGAATCAGAAGAACCAGGGCTTTGACAAGCATTAACCCAACCACCATGCCGAATATAAGCAGGGGTTGTCGGAAGATGAGATCAAAGTCGATAGAAGCCCCGACAGCAAGAAAAAACAATCCCAGTAAAAGCCCTTTAAAGGGTTCTATATCACTTTCGAGTTCATGGCGATATTCACTGTTTGCCAGGATAACCCCGGCCAAAAAAGTGCCTAATGCCGGACTGAGTCCTACTTGTGTCATCAGTACTGCAATGCCTACAACCAATAAAAGGGCGCTTGCCGTAAACAATTCTCTCAATCGGGTTTGGGCAATGATGCGCAAAAGTGGTTTGATGAGATAACGGCCGGCAACAATAATTCCGATCACGGCACCCACAACCGCAAGTGTTTTACCCCAACCCGGTAATCCCTCCACGAGGGTTGTTCCATGCGCTTCGTCGCCGGTAGTTTCAGGTGTCAGGGTTGCCAATAGGGGGAATATTGCCAGCATTGGAATGACTACAATATCCTGAAACAATAAAACTGAAAAAGCACTTTGTCCGGCACTTGTTTTGATCAAACCTTTTTCATTGAGCGACTGCATAACAATCGCTGTACTCGACAGCGACAAAGCCATACCAACAGCCAACCCTTGTTGCCAGGGTAATCCGAAAATAATGGCCAGCACCCCAATGATGCTTGATGTGATCAATACCTGTAGTCCCCCGAGACCAGCAATGGATTTCCTCATTTTCCATAACAGTTCGGGTTCCAGTTCCAGACCAATCAAAAACAGCATCATAACCACGCCAAATTCGGCAAAATGCATGATGTCCTGTCCTTCCTCGCCTACAAACCCCAGTACAGACGGGCCAATGATGATTCCTGCCAACAGGTATCCCAACACGGAACCCAGTCCTATTTTTTTGGCAACCGGCACCATCGCCACCGAAGCTGCCAGATAGATCATTGCCTGAAATAAAAATGATTGTTGATCCATATATGAATAGGTTTATGATTGGGATAGAATCGGACTGAGTGTATTCAACGTATCCATGGCATCCCAATCGGGAGCCTCAATTGTATCGTTGCAAAAACCCTGTAAAATTTGTTTGTATTGCGCCCCTGCATTTTCTATGTCAGTTTTTTGAAGTTTATGGGTACCAAATACCACAAAGGGGGGTAAGTACTCCATTTTACAAAGTCTTGCGGTTTGTTCAACCGGTGCCAGTAACTGCCGGATGGTAAACCGGTTTCTTCCTGTTGCAGAATACGCTTCTTCGGAGCCCCCTCCGGAAATACAATTGAAGACCTTTTTTCCATGAAGAGCATTGCCTTGCGACCCATAAGCCCAACCATGTTCCAATACAAGATCGAACCACTGCTTGATAATAGCAGGGGTACTGTACCAGTATAAAGGGTGCTGAAAGATGATGATATCGTGGGTGATCAAGAGTGACTTTTCGCGGGAAATATTGATATCGAGATCCGGATAGTGTTCATACAGATCATTGATGGTGACACCGCGAACTCCGGCTGCCTGCCGGATCAGATATTTCTGTACTCTTGATTTTTCAAGATTCGGATGTGCAAATTGGATCAGAACTTTTGCCATGACCGCAAGATAAAAGAAAAGCATCCAAAGTTTATACGATAAACTTTGGATGCTCTTTTAATAGTAATTATGGATTTACATAAACTTATAAAACAGGACCTTACAAAGTAGGATCTTTCTTTAAACTATCAATAATGGTACCAAAGTCAGCTGCTACAAGACTTGCGCCGCCAACGAGTCCGCCGTCAACATCATGTTGTGAAAAAAGGCTTTTCGCGTTGCTTGCCTTTACACTACCACCATAAAGTATAGATATGGAATTGGCTACTTCATTCCCGTATTTGGCACCGATTACCCCACGCAGATACAAATGCATTTCCTGCGCCTGCTCTTCGGTTGCTGTTTTACCGGTACCAATTGCCCAAACAGGTTCATATGCTATGGCCATACCTTTGAGTTGTGACGGAGCCAAATGAAAAAGACTTTCTTCAATTTGCCTCGCTACATATTCATTTTGAGTACCTGCTTCGCGGATGGCAAGTGGCTCCCCACAACAAAAAATAGGTGCAAGACCATATTGGATAGCAAGGTCAATTTTTCTGGCAATCATCTGATTGGTTTCTCCAAAATACTCCCGGCGTTCGCTATGGCCCAAAATCACATAGTCCACTCCGATTGAATTGAGCATACCGGCGCTTATTTCGCCGGTAAAAGCTCCGCTTTCTTCGTAATGCATATTTTGGGCAGCTACATAATAGCCATCCAATCCATGAAGACGCTCCTGAGCGATCATCAGATATGGATACGGAATGCCAAGCACCACGATACAATGTGGATTCAGATGGTGGTTTTGAGCCATTAAATCATCAATCAGCGCTTCTGCCTGCGTCAGGGTGCAGTTCATTTTCCAGTTTGCTGCGGCTATTTCTTTTCTCATTTTGTTTTTATTAAGTAAAATTTGATATTGCAAAATAGGGATATGAAATCCAAATGAGCCATGATTTTCGTCATGGAAGTCTTTCGTTTTGATATATTGTATGTAAAATAGCGGCTTCACTTGCATTAAGTGTCTGTTTTTTAAAGCCGCACCACCCGTTGATATCCTGAAGTGCTTTTTCCGGTAAATAAGTTTCACTATTGCCCCAGGTAAATGACCGGACGTTTTTGGTGGATGGCAGGGGCTCATGAATGCTGCAACAAACTCCGATTGTGGAGCCTGTTTGAAAACCGGTATTGATTCCACTTTTGCTGTAGTCGCCCATCAATAAGCCCGCTTTTTGTCCCTGAGGAACCATAGAATGGGTTTCCTCGCTCCACATTTTTATTATTCCGGCATTGTTTTTTACATTGCTGTTGGTTGTACCTGCACCAAGGTTACACCATTGCCCGATCATACTATCTCCAAGGTAACCGTGGTGAGCCTTGTTTGAATAATCGCCAATAAGACTGTTTTTGATCTCTCCTCCAACGGTACAGAGCCTACCAATGCTTGTGCCACCATAGATCTGAGCGCCCATTTTTGCAACAGATCCTTCTGCAATCGCAACCGGCCCGCGGATACAG
>JBGSNV010000002.1:0-24374 GCA_041739485.1 Chitinophagaceae bacterium | reverse complement strand
AGAGATCTTTTACCAATCCTGTATGCTTACCCACCTGAAAAGCCACATCATAAGCGCTGTTTTTTTGCAGCATGCTTTGAAAATATTTGATCATCTGCACAAACTGTGCAATCGGCTCGGCAGAAGAACCTTTTAAACCGTAATACCCCGCTTTTTCCATGACTTCAAACAAGGGAACATTTGCATTATTGGCAGCTGTAACTGCCCGCTCAAGGCTCGTTTTCCCTATCCCCCTGACCGGGTAATTGATGATACGCTTTAAGGCTTCCTCATCGTTGGGGTTAGCAATCACCCTTAAATAGGCAAGCATATCCCGCACTTCCTTGCGTTGATAAAAGCTAATGCCCCCGTAAATTTTATAGGGAATATTCATCCGCCGCAAACATTCTTCATAAGCCCGGCTTTGGGCATTGGTCCGGTACAAAATGGCAAACTCTTTATTGCTGAAATGATTTCTTAATTTCTGCTCCTGTATGGCATCTGCTACAAAACGACCTTCGTCGTTATCGGTCAGTACCCGTACGAGTTTTATTTTCTCTCCGGCATCCGCTTCGGTCCACAAATTTTTGGGGATCTGATTTTTGTTTTGCTTAATGACCTCGTTGGCTACATCAAGAATGGTACTTGTACTGCGGTAATTACGCTCCAGTTTGATCACTTTTACATCGTCGTAATCTTTTTGAAACTGAAGGATGTTTTCGATGGTTGCACCACGAAAACTATAGATACTCTGTGCATCGTCGCCTACTACACAAATATTTTCAAATACCGCAGCAAGCAGTTTTACAATAGCATACTGTGTGGTATTGGTATCCTGATACTCATCCACAAGGATGTACTTAAATTTATGCTGGTACTTATGCAGAACTGCCGGAAAATCACGGAGCAGTTCGTACATTTTAAAAAGGAGATCATCGAAATCCATGGCGCCGTTTTTGAAACAGCGTTTTGCATAGGCATCGTAAATCCGTCCGATCTGCGGCCGGTTTTGCCGGGCATCTTCCTGCTGAATGTAGGTATCTTCCACATATTCCTGCGGGCTGATCAGGGCATTTTTGGCCGAACTGATCCGATTGCCTACCACATTGGATTTGTATAATTTTTCATCAAGATTCAACTCTTTCACCACAGCTTTGATTACGCTGCGGCTGTCATCGGTATCGTAAATGGCAAAACTGTTGGGATACCCTATATGATGGGCTTCCCCCCGCAAAACCCGGGCAAAAACGCTGTGAAAAGTTCCGATATAGAGATTGCGGGACTCGGTGCCACCCAACAAATGCGTGATCCGTTCCTTCATTTCGGCAGCGGCCTTGTTGGTAAATGTAAGCGCCAGTATATTAAAAGCATCAACATTATAGTGCCCCATCAGATAAGCAATCCGGGTAGTCAGCACCTTGGTTTTGCCGCTTCCTGCGCCTGCTACAATCATCAGAGGGCCATCTTTATGCATCACGGCCTCCCTCTGCTCTTCATTCAAACCTGCTAATATTTCCTGCATAGCATGCGAAGGTAACCATTGCCGGAAAGGATTGGAAATGATAGTTCCCACAATGGCATTTTACCTGGTTTAGTAACCCATTTTGCCTGTCCCGAAAAAAGGCTCAGGGTTTAAAACCAAAAATCTACGCCACAGCACCACCTATCTATTTGCTTTTTGCCGCCGAAGCAGACCAAACGGCGACTTGCAACCGGATTATGATACCTCTCATAATTTTATGTACGAAGAACAACTGCAAGTAGCTTGTGCGAGCCTGGTCTGGGAAAAGAATAAATGGTGCCGGAAAACGGGTCTCCGGCTCCCACCCCGGCAGCAACAACCCTGCTTATAGTCTGCTTGAAAACCGGGTTGGGGTGCTGGCCTTTGAAGAGGGGAAACCTGCAATCAGGAACGTGAAAAAAGCTTACTTTTTGCCATGAAACTTATACCCCAGACCCACGGAGCCTACCCAAATATCGGACCGGTCGAAATGGTAAAAGGAGCTGAAAAAAACCAGATTTTTGTAATCTACCCGGGGGCCCACTCCTAAACGGGCACCTGCCTTGCCATTGCGAAAAAAGAAGGAAGGAAATCCCCCTACCCCAAATTTGAAATCAGGGCTGCACTTTACCATAAAAGCCGGACCACCTACATTAAAAGCTACCAACCGATCACCAACGGATACAGCAACCATCCCCTCAAGTGATAATTGCGTTTGGTTTCCTGGTTTCTTCTCTTCCTTTTTTACTTCCTGGGTTTGTGCGGAAAGCGTACTAAAAAAAATGGTAGCTACAATGAGGAACCGAATCGTATGGCTCCATAAACAGTTAGATTTTTGTTGCATAGATATCATGATATATAGATTTCAAAATAACCCGAAAACTTCCGGCTTGTTTTAAAAAAAAATGACACAATCCATTAATCCCAATGGGTAAAAAAGGGCTGCACACCAGGCTGTTAAGCAGGTCCTGCAGTACCTTCCTGTAAAAAAGAGGCGATGGTGGTTCTTTTCATCACCTCCCGGGTTTGCTCTTTGATCACTTCAAATTCGCGGCGATAGATACAGGTCTTTTCATCGGGACAGTCCTCGCATTTCTCATAATACTGAACTGCTACACAGGGTACAAGGGCAATGGCTCCGTCGAATAAGCGATAGATATCCGCAACAGAAATTTCGGCAGGGTCCTTTTTTAAATAATACCCGCCTCCATAACCTTGTTGGCTGCCAACAAAACCTGCGTGCTTGAGTTCCAGCAAAATCTGTTCCAGAAATTTTTTTGGAATCTGACCGCGGGTAGCAATATCGGCCGTAAACATGTTGCCTTTTTGATATTGTTCCCCTAAATGCACCAAGGCTTTGATGGCGTACTTACACTTTTTCGACATCATAGGCCGTAAAGGTAATGATTTGACCCTCTTTACCATGGTTTCCATTTTTTTGTGAAAAAACGCAATTATATAATCAAACAGCTCTCTTTTTCCTTATAACAGGGATTTCAAAATGGTGAAGGAGGAGGTTAGAATGATGACAATACCTACCAAAATCATTAAGGCTTTCTTACTGATTTTAGAGGCAAAAAAGGCTCCGAATGGAGCTGCAAGAACGCCCCCAATAATCAGACCCAAAATCACTTTCCAGCTTTCCAGCCCTACAAAAAACATAAAAATACCGGTGCTTGCAAAAGTCACAAAAAACTCCGCCGTATTTACGGTACCAATCGTACGCCTTGGATCTTTTCCCTGATTGAGCAAATTGGAAGTAACAATAGGCCCCCAACCACCCCCGCCGATAGAATCGAAAAAGCCACCACATAGTGCCAGCAACCCCGCTCTTTTTACTTGTGCATCGGGTTTTTGCCGGTTGCGGATTCCTTTTACCAATACTACGATCCCTAACAAAAGCAGGTAACCGGAAATAAACGGTTTTATTTTTCCTCCATCCAATACTTCGGAAATCAGGTAGGCTCCTACCACCGCACCTACCACCCCGTAAATGGCAATTTTCATAAAAAGGATCGGGTCGATGTTGCGGAATTTGATATGTGATAATCCGGAAACACCGGTCGTAAAAACCTCTGCAGTGTGCACCGCTGCGGTAGCCACCCGTGGAGGAACCCCCATATTCAGCAATAGGGTGGAACAACTTACCCCGTAAGCCATACCCAATGTTCCATCAATCATCTGAGCCATAAAACCCGCCAGAATAAACAGCAGGAAAGTCGTGTCAAAATCGGCTCTTGTGATCTCAATATTGGGAATAATATAAATAATCAGATACCCTATAAGGACGGCTTTTAAAAAAAGAATCGCAAACCCTATATGCCGCAATCTTACTTTTTTTAGCCAGGCTGGAGAGGTGCCCTTTATCTCCCTGGCCGAAATCGACTGCCCTGGAGCGGAAATCTCTGTGCTGATCTGCATAAATAATGTTTTAAGAATACAAACATAGTGTATTCTATCGAATTGGTCGAGTTGGTTGACCACTTTTTTACAACCTATCTTCTTTTCTATTTTTTTTAATTGAAATTAACCCCTTGCTCTATACGTCTCACCAATTGACCATATGCCTCTTCAATTAGTTGTTTACCTACTTCTTCGCGGGTAGGGAAACGGTCGAAGCGGTTGCTTAGCAAACGCAGGTCGGCATCGGTAAGTGCCCTTTGATCGCCGGTGTAACTTGCAGATTCGAGTACCCAGTTATACCTGCCCGGAAACTGATCCATCAGGATATTGCGTCCGGTTTGTACATCGTAGATCCGGCACTGAAGAATGGCATCCCCGTTGATGTATCGCCGGAAAACGGTGACTCTTACCTTTACGGTAATGGTGGCGGGCTTCACTTGCCCACCTCCCGCAGGTGGTCTTGCCGGGTTGGGTATTTCCCGAACCCGTTCGAAATTATTGCGTTCGGTGTAGGGATTACTGACCATCAGTTGAGAGAAACGCATATCGACCACTTTATCGGGGCGAACCTGCATACTGCGGGCTTCATTTTCGGTAACAAAGCGGGTATAGCCATAGGAGCGGTTGTTCAAATCGCGGAGCATTTGCCATTGCAGGTAATCCTGTTGCAATCCCCAATAGTTCCATCCAAAACTGTAATAATCCACCGGATTGACCACCACATACTGAGTCGCCAACTTTTCGGCTTCCCGTTTCAATACAGACAGATTGCGGTAACCGGGTATTTCCCGGTCAGCCTTTGTAAGCAGACCCATTGCCCGTAGTGCATCCTGCCTGTTGCCGTTAGTCAACAGGTTTTTGGCCTGCTCATAATATTCGGAGGCCGCCATTTGCCGGGCATTGCTTATTTCGTCGCGGAATTGTACCGGATTTTTGATTGCCGCCGAAGCCTGTGGAAAAGCCATCACAAGATCGGTAATAGCCTGACTTGCCTCCAACTGCCGCCGCCAGGTGATCCATCGGTCGCCGGGAGGATTATCCTGCAATACGTAGCCTTTCATGGCTGTGCGGCTATCCATCGCCCGTTGGTAAGTACCCGGCAACATATTCAGCAGGCTTTTATCCGTGGGATTCTTTTTAATCGATTCCAACAGTTCCACCACCGCTTCATCTTCGGCAGAAAGAAATTTCTTTACTCCGGCAAGCGGCCGGTTGCCGCAACCCACCAAACAGCCTATCAACAACCAGGCAAACACGAAACGTATCATATTCAAAGATTTGATTTGTAATTTAATCTACTTTATTATGAAACAAAAAAGTAGCAAACCAAAGTTCTCCGGCTATCAGTTTTTATCGGCCAGCAAAGCTTCCCAATATTCAGCAGCACGACGGGTGTGTGGTATTACAATCGTACCGCCCACAATATTAGCCACTGCAAAAATTTCGTAAAGTTGTTCTGTGGTTACCCCTTCCTCATGACATTTGCCCAGATGATACTTGATGCAATCATCGCAACGCAATACCATACTTGCTACGAGTCCAAGCATTTCCTTGGTTTGTGTACTCACAGCACCTTCGGCATAAGTATTGGTATCGAGGTTCCAGAGTCTTTTGATTACAAGGTTATTTTTGCTGAGAATCACCTCGTTCATTTGGGTGCGATAATCGTTGAATTCTGAGATTAAATCTGCCATATCATAAAATTAGATTACAAACTTAGGGGAAACTTTACGGAAGAAGAGGCCAATCCACTTCGCTTAAATTTTTATCTTCACTAAAGCATGATCTGATGTGAAAAATAGTTATTATATGACTTTACGGAGCGAATGTTTGATTCAGATAGAGGGCTTGATTCAAAAGAATTACCAAATCATGGATAAAAAGTAAAAGCCCCTTCTTCAAAATAGGAAGCGGGACTTTTACTCAAAAGATCATTTGGAAATGAAATTATAACCCATACCGGAAGGTAACACCGTAGGTGCGTTGATCGCCCAGCACACCTGCATAGTGACCAGCATTACCACCGGCAGGCAGTAATTGCTCAAAGTAGTCTTTATCCAAAAGGTTGCGGGCCCAAAAAAAGATAGAGAAACCTTTAGTGGCTCTAAAACCTACTCTTGCATTTAAAATGGAATAGGCTTCAATATTTAAAACTGTAGAAGGGGATGCACTTGAAGAGAATCGGGAACGGTAAAAAACATCCAAAGCGATAAAATAATTTCCTTCATTTTTCCAAAGTTTTCCGGGGGTTTCAAACTCGCCACCAACAGACCCTGCCCATTTGGAAATACCAGGTAACTGTCCTCCTGAAATATCTTTGAAAGACTTTTGCACCCCGTTCTCGGTTAAGCCTGTTTCTTCCAGGGGCAGTGGGGCATTGGCCAAAGTGATATATTTTGCATCTGTAAAGGCCAAAGAACCTGTAAATGAAAAATGCTCGTTTGCTCTCAGGCTTCCGTCTAACTCAAAACCTCTTACGTTTACTTTTTCTGCATTTGCAAGGTAACCGCGGTTTACGCCCAACTGAGGCGATTGCACATTGACCTGATAGTCGTTGATATCGGTGTTGTGAAAAACAATATTAAGCGTCGTATTTTTTGTTGGGTTACTTTTTATTCCGATTTCGAAATGCCGGACACGTTCCGGTTTAATTACAGCAAGGGTACTATCTGCCCTTGTAACTCCATTGTTGGAAATAATAGGCAATCCGGCAACATTTACCCCTACCGGTTTAAAGCTTGTGGAATAGGTGGCAAAGGTATTGATGCGTCTGTTTGGCTTGTAAGCAAGCGTTAATTGATAGGTCAGATTTCTTTCATCAGCATAGGCCACATAGGACTGATTTGAATAAACCGATCTCTTTAGGGCCAGCAAAGCAGGATCTGAAGTTTCAAGGCCGCCACTTGCCACCCTGTTATATTTTACATCTTTCTCATCGTAATTAAAACGAATACCCGGTAAAATATGAAAACCCTCTACCGCTTCCCAATCGAAGTTGGCAAAAGCAGAGGCACTGATTGATTGAATGGAAGATTGGGTTTTTATCCCATATCCTTCAAACAAGCCCGGAGTGCTCCACAAGGCGCTTGTTGTATTTTGCACAAAACGCCATTGATGCCTGCCCGATTCTTCATTTCCATTGGTGGTTACTTCCTGTCCGAGTAAATACATACCCACCACACCACTTAAGCGGGAAGAAAACTGTCCTGCATAACGGATTTCCTGCGACCATTGGTTGTGCTTTGATGGGTTTTGAGATTTTGCAAGTGCCTGCAAACCGGTAAAATCTCTATCGTTTGAGGGGCCCCAGTTCCAGTAGCGGTAGGCGGTGGTGGAGGTGAGCGTTCCGGATCCCAGTTTTACATCAACGTTTACGGAACCACCGCCAAGATCATTATCCGAATTCCATGGCGTATCGTGGTCAATGATGCGGTCAAAAGCATTTCTGCCCGGTATTTGATAATTAAGGTCGGCAATAATATTATTAAACTGGCGGTAAGCTGGTCGATTTGTTTCCACCACGCCGGCAATTACCTGCGCATAGCCATCAGGCCGTTGCCGTGTATTATCTGCGGCAAATAAAACAGAGGTTTTTTCAGATAGCTTATATAACAACTGCCCACGCAATCCAAAATTGTTTATGGTGTTGGTTGCTTTATTAGTTACTATATTTTCAACCAACCCATTTCGGTTGGTACCCGAAAACGAAGTACGGAAAGCAAGCTTTTTGCTGATTGGGCCTGTAATGGAAGCTTTTGCCTGTACATAATTAAAATTGCCATAACTCAGTTCAAAGTTTGCACCTGGCGTAAAAAGTGGTTTTCGGGTAGTTATATTGAAAGAACCTGCTGTGGTATTTTTTCCAAATAAAGTTCCTTGCGGACCTCTTAACACTTCAATACGTTCTATGTCAATGAAGTCGAGAGTGGCTGCAGCCGGACGGGCAAAATAAACACCGTCAACGTAGAAACCTACACCGGGGTCCAAACCATCGTTGGTAAGTCCAAATGGAGAACCAATGCCACGAATATTAATGCCTGTATTACGTGGATTTGATGAGTACAATTGAACAGAAGGAATTAACTCTTTCAACCTGTTTACATTAAAGGCCCCTGCTTCTTCAGCTTTTGTACCACTTATCACCGAAATAGGTATAGGAACATCCTGCGCAGATTCCAATCTCCGCCTTGAGGAAACAACTACATTTCCTAATTGATTGGTATTTTGCTCTAAGCCTATGATGACATTACTGTCCTTTAGAATGACTTCTTTATCGTAGTATCCTGTGTAGGACACAATAATGGTAAAGGGAAGCTTCTGCCCTGTTAGCAAATAAAACGCTCCCTTTTCATCGGTTACAGCACCATTTGTGATTCCCTTAATTAATACGTTGGCACCTACCAAAGCATCATTCGTAGCTGCATTTATAACTTTTCCGGTTATGGTTGCATTAATGACAGGCTTATCCTGCGCTATTAGAATAATTGGCAAAATGGGGAATAGGAATCCCAAAATAGCCATTCGCATGTTCTGACTCATAGTTTTGATTTTAATTAAACACTTCTCCTTTTTGAATAATACTAATTCGATCGTTTTAGTAGAATTAGTGTGCAATATTAAAATCACTTATCCTGAAATACAAGTTAAAAAAAAGTTAACAAAAGTGTAGAAAGTGCTTTTTGGGCAAGAAATTAAGTTGTAAAGTATTCAAAATCAATGCAAATCTGAAAGTTGATCAAATCACCCTTTTCATTTTTCTTTTCCAGATTTTATAGCCCTTTGCATTCATATGCAGGCTATCGGCCAGAAAAATTTCCGGTTTCGGTCTCCCGTCTTTCTGTAACATTGGGTGGTACACATCCACATAAGATGTTTTCAACTGAGCCTTCAAAAACAACTCAATAGCCGCGTTGGCCTCCTCCATTTTCGGCATCAGGTGGGCACGGCTCGGGCTTGGCTTCATGGAGACATAAACGATAGGCACCTGCAGCAACCGATACCGGATAGCAGAAAAAAGGATCCGGAATCTGCTCACAACGGTAGGCACTGTGATGGTATCGCTACCGGCAAAATCATTTTCACCACAATAAATCACAATCTTTTTAGGATCATAGGGATAAATAATCTCCTCCTGATACCGAATCAGGTCGGTTAAGGAGGATCCGCCAAATCCCCGGTTTAGGATCTGTTTCCGTGGAAAATAGTCCTGCACATCTTTCCACATCGTAAAAGAGGAACTGCCTATGAGCAGGGTTTGTCCCGGTTCAGGAAAAGAAAGACTATCCTTCTTTTTAAAAGCCTGAATTTCGTTGAAAAAGGGCGGTCTTGCCTGTGCCATCGCCTTAAAAGACCCGGTGGCAGCCAATAAAAACGTAAATAGCGTGATTAATAAGGCGAACTGTTTTCTCATATCTTAACTTTGACGTTTTATACCGGCATCGCACTATTGCAAGACAAGTCCGGTAAATTTAATACAGAATTATGGCAGAACGCACAGAAGTCGCTACGTTGGGCGAATTTGGATTGATAGAACACCTGACTAAAAATAACGAAACCCGCAATGCATCTACCATCCTGAGTGTGGGCGATGATGCCGCCGTAATCGATCATTTTGGCCGGCAGACTGTGGTGAGTACCGATTTGCTCCTCGAAGGCATTCACTTCGATCTGATGTACACCCCGCTCAAGCACCTTGGCTACAAAAGTGTGGTGGTGAATCTGAGCGATATTTATGCCATGAATGCGGTACCTACCCAAATCACCGTCAATATTGGTTTCAGCAACCGGTTTAGCGTAGAAGCACTCAATGAACTGTATGAAGGCATTTATGCTGCCTGCGAAAAATATCAGGTGGATCTGATTGGCGGCGACACTTCTACTTCGCAAAAAGGGCTCGTGATTAGCGTTACTGCAATTGGCGAAGTAGCTCCGGATCAGTTTGTAACCCGAACCGGTGCGCAAAAAGGCGATCTGCTTTGTGTAAGCGGAGATCTTGGTGCGGCCTTTCTCGGACTCACCCTGCTCGAACGCGAAAAAAAGATCTTTTTGGAAAGCCCCGGCGTGCAGCCCGATCTCGAACAGCAGGCTTACCTCGTAGGCCGGTTGCTGAAACCCGAAGCCCGTAAAGACATTGTGGAATGGTTGGCTGAACAGCAGGTGATGCCCACTTCGATGATGGACATCAGCGACGGACTTAGCAGCGAAGTGTTGCATATCTGCCGGCAAAGTGCCTGCAGCGCCGTTGTGTACGAAGACAAACTCCCCATTCATGACGATGCCAAAAACTATTGTTACAAACTGGAACTCGACCCCACAGCCACTGCACTAAGCGGCGGGGAAGATTACGAATTGCTGTTTACGGTAAAGCAGGCCGATTACGATAAAATAGTCACCAACCCTGATATCAGCATCATCGGATATATTGCGGAGCCGGAAAAGAAAACCATCATCATTACCAAGGGGGGGAATACGCATGAGTTGGTAGCGCAGGGGTGGAAGCATGTGTAGGATGCGGAAATCAGCGTATAGGAATAAGCACTTTCGCAACCGTGCCATTACCCGGATTGCTTACCAAATGAAAAGTTCCTTTCAACAGGGTTGCCCGGTTAATGATGCTTGTATGCCCTATCCCTTTTTGATATTCAACCGGTAAACCAATGCCGTTATCAGCCACGGAGAGGGTCATCCGATCCTTTGTTTCAAACAGGATATTTATTTGGGTAGCATGGGCATATTTCAAGGCATTGTTCAGCAGTTCCTGAAAAATGCGGAAGAGGATAATCTTTTGATCTGCGGTAATTGCTGCGGGGTCGGCTTCAATGTTACAAAGAAACGAGACCGGGGTAGCATTCCTCAACAGGTTGATTTCATATTCAATACTTTCATTTAGTGGTATTGTAGCAATGCGATCGGGATGCATGCTTTTGGTTAACGACCTGATGTCGGCAATGGCTTCCGTAATAACCGATTTGGTCGGGCCAATTGCTACATCGGGCTGCAAGGATTGTATTTGATTCAGTTGCAATTTGGCAAGCCCCAATTTCTGGCTGATGTTGTCGTGCAGTTCCTGGCTGATGTTGCGCAGGGTTTGCTCCTGAATTTCGATTTGGGAGGTGAGGAGGGTTTGGGAGAATTGGTGTTTCATTTCCATTATTTCAAAGCGATGTTGAATACGTCTTTTACGGAAAACCAGAAATAATAAAATCAAAAAACTTCCAATACTTGCTGAAACTACCGAAAATGCAATTATTGCAGATAATGTTTCTGTATTGATATTTACCTGAATGATTGACATTTCAATTTATTTATATTCAGTATCTTTTTAATTTGAATAAATGAATAGAGAATTATGGCGTGTTTTAAAAGCAATAAAATGTCGTACATTGCCCAAATGAAATTGGTGTTATGGTACCCTCTACCCGAATATTGCCAATACCCAAATTCTAATGCTAATGCCCCGATATTAAAAATGAAAAATGCACCAATTATCAAAGAGAAAGTTGTTTCTATATCCGAAAATATTTCTTCCTGAAAAATTTTTGAAATGAAATATACTGTGCAAATAAGTTGTCCAAATGAACTTGATAGCATTATTAATGCAGAATATCTAGAGAAAAAATGAGGGTCAAAAAACACCTTGAGTAAAAAAAATATTAAATTAAATATTAATAAAATTTTGATTGTAATTTTCAATTTTTTCTCATTAATTAGAGACAAAATCAAAGTACCAATTATTAAATTTTCAATTACACCAAATGAATTGTAAATAAAGATGTTATTAACATTTTGATTAGCTAAGTAGTTTGAAAAACCGAAAATTAATGAATTTAAGGCTAAATAAAAAAGAATCCAAGTCGAAGGTTTGTATTCGTAAATTTTAACCATAATGCCTGCAAACAAAGCAGCAGCAGGCATTATGGTATCAGAAAAAAAATCCAGAAAATAGAGGGAATCCATAGTTATTGTTCAATCATGGAGTATTCATAAAATTATCCCTACTACATTGGTCAGGGCATGGGCGCGGTTCCCCCGGACCACTTTCCATGAGAGTGCCTACTAGAATATTAGGAGGAAAAGTTTCATCAATTTGATAATCATTATACGTCAACCCGCTACTATCCTTAAGGCAGGGTAATGCAAATAATCTGGGCGCCCATCCGCCCATTACTGGTTTAAGGCCAATGTAAACCCTTATCCCCTTATTATCATTTGGCTCATCACTCATTTCATTCAATAAATCCATTATTCTATTATATGGAATTACAAATGAATTAACTTTATGACTTCTAGGAATTGGACTTCCTCTTAGGTAATCTCTATAGGCACGAGATTGGTCTCTGGCTTCCATCCAACTAACTACAAGTGATTGACCATTTATTTCATTTTCATCTACCAAATCTGCACAGGATACGTTTCTAACAATTCCCAATTCTTTGTCGAAAAGATCAGGATTGTTTTCTAACAAGTCATAAATAGAGGTACTCATGGTTTTTTGTTTTTGTATGAATAAAAAATATTGAAAAAATAGTTATTCTTTAGCCTTTACATCCCCATCCTCACCGCATACAAACACAAGCCCACCCTGCTCTTCACCCCCAACTTCTCAAACAAGCTATCCCGGTACCCGTCCACCGTTCTCGGGCTTACATGCATCTGATCAGCAATTTCCTTGTAAGTCAATTCCGTGCATGTGTGTTTTAAAAATTCCTGTTCCCGATCCGATAGTTTGGTATGCTCCTGTTCACGGGTTGTTTTGCCATTTTGCAGGCTGTGAATCATCCGCCCGGTTACAAGGTCGGAATAATGGAAGCCCTTTTCCAATACATGCTGCATAGCTTCCTTTAGTTCTGCCGGTTCGGCATCTTTTACAATATAACCCCGCACCCCGTTCCGTACCATGCCAATTACTGATTGCTCATCGTCCATCATGCTTAGCGCAAGCATTTTAATGTCAGGGTACCGGGCCGAAAGTGCTTTTGCTGTTTCTATGCCATTCAATACCGGCATACTGATATCAAGCAATACCAATTCGGGTAACTCCTCCTGCTCATCAATACTATTTAACAAATCCTGCCCGTTCGAAGCTTGTATAACTACCTCGTAATCGCCAAAAGTTTCTACCATAGCTGCCAATGCCTGCCTGATCATGACATGATCATCTGCCATAGCTATAGGTATTAATCTATCAGGCATTCTATAATTTAAAGGTGAGAACATAAATATATAAGGAATATTTACAGCCTGAGCATTTATTGCGTATTATTTTTCAAATTTTTTAAAAAAGTAACCTCATAATTGTTTGTAATTGGATTTCGGCTATCGAAAAATGGGATTCAGACGACAAACATGGAAATGCAGGATCGTTGATATACTGCCCAAAGGGACATGAAGATCAGAAGATCTCCTGAAATGGAACGTATTTAGTAAAACAGGCAAAATCTGCTTCTAATCATTTACAGGATCGACAAAACTTACTTTCAAGTACTTGGCAGTTGGCTCATTATAAGACCTCCTTGTAATGACTTTCCCCTAAATAGAGATCGTGCTGACAATCCTATTTTTTAAACATCACGAACAAGGTTTTTGAATTTGCCGGAAAGAACCAGGACATCCCTGATGAATCAGGTAAGTGGCAGGCGTTACTATAAACTTTGCCCCTCCAATTTCAGCCCTCTTTTTTTCGAGCAACGTCTCTGCCCGGCACAGAAAGAGGTTTGTGTAGGTGCATTCAATCGGGCAGGATGCGATTGGTGTGCCCTCTATCGCAACGTCCCCTCACACCTTCCACTTCATCATCTCAATCACTTCTTCGTGTTCGGGAGAGGTTGCTCGAACACGACTTCGGGCAACGCCTCTGCCCGGCACAGAAACAGGTTTGTGTAGGTGCACTCAATCGGGCAGGACGTTGCGATTGGGATACCCCCCCGTGAAAACACCCCCCTGTAAATTGGGTGTTTTAACATGGGATAATCTCCAAAACCTTTTCAACCTTTATATTCTAATTTTTTTTATGGCACGAATAGGTTTGTTTTTTTTGCTATTGGCAATTTTTTCATATAAAGCTAACGGCCAGCCATTAGATTCAACAACCGCTAAAAAAATGGTAGACAATGGTGTCGAACAAGTGGTAAAGGCCCTTGGAAAAATATCGCCTACCCAACAAGATACCTCTTTAAACAAAACCTTTACTTACCCCCTGATACCATTGAATAATCCCATGGTCAACCTCCTTACATTACTGCCGGCTATTTTTTATGTCATTACACTCCTGGTAATTAGAAGCAAACTAACAAAGGAAGGCGCCAAACTCTCCTGGTTTTTGGTAGATAAGGAATTGATAGCACAGCTTGGCAAGCAGGCGGCTCAGGTAGAAACGGCACGGTTTCAAGCTATAGCTAAAGCACCTGTAGCAAATATGGCTGCATTAGCAGCAGGAACTGCAAACCCGGCGTTTCAAGCGCAGGCGGGAGATGATAACATGCCTCCCCCGCCCGAAGAGGGCAAAGAAAGCGTAAGCCGCCTGATAGCCCTGCTAACTGGTTTGGTAACGTTGGGAGTAGCGAGTTGTGTTACCTCATTTTATATCTATAAATCCTTTACCGGCCATCCCGATATTGATTTGGGCAAACTAGCTACCGTGCTGTATGGACTTGGTCTTGGCCTTATACCTTACGGTTTCACCAAAGTATCCGGTGCTCTGAAGTCAACAACATAATCACGAATTCATTATCATTTTAAAATTTAAAAAGTATGAAAAAGCTTTTTCTTCTTTATTTAGCTGCAACACTTATCAGCAGCCTTTCTTTTGCCAACATGCTCAGGGTTGGTTACAAAGGTCCATCCATTAGCGGTGTAGATTATGCCGATTTGCAATCGGCACACAATGCTGCAAATATTGGCGATACGCTTATGTTTTATCCGGGTAGTTACAATATGCAGATGGGGCAAACAACCAAACGCCTGGTGTACCTTGGCTATGGCTACTTTCTTTCTGGTGAGGGTAGCAACCCTGATTTGCAAACCATTACAGGAGATTGTGTTATAGATACCTGATTGAATGCATCAGCTAGTGGAAGTATATTTGAAGGGCTTACTTTTCTGGCTGTGAGGTCTATGCAAGGGCAAAATGTAGATGATATTGTTATCAGGAGATGTGGTGGCACAAGTATCGGGGTGTTCAATTCCGCGGGTACTACCTGCAACAATTGGCAAATAAGCCAATGTGCGAATGCCGACTTTACCGGCGCCTGGACAGGTGGAAAAGCTACTAATTTTAGATATGATAACTGTAATATTGTAGGCTTTTTTACAGGTGGAATTTCAGAGCATACCGGACTTTTTAATCATTGTATTTTTGTAGGTATAGGGCTACCGCTACTAAATAATGCTTTTATTTTTCAAAACAGCATTTTTTTGGATGCCCAATTTTCCAATTTTTCAAATACCATTTTTCAACATTGCTTGTTTAGTGATGGGCCCGGAGTTACCGGAGCCAATAATTTGTTCAATGTTGCTTTCGCACCCGGAAATATTAATTCAGTTTTTACAGGGTCTCCCAGAACTGTAGCAGGTGAAACCACCGATGGTAAATTCAGATTAAAACCCGGTAGCCCTGCCATTGGTGCAGGTATTGACGGAGTGGACCTGGGTATTTTTGGTGGACCAAACCCTTACAAACTTTCGGGTATCCCCTCTATACCGACCATTTACAAATTGGAAGCTTCCAGCTTAAATGCTACCACCAATCCGTTTACGGTAACTTTTAGTACCCGCAGCAATAATTAGGTATTCACCCTTTAATAAATTTTGTATGCAGCGTCTTATAAAATCGAGCTCGTTGGGGGCAGTATTCCTAATGTTTATCCATTGCCTGCAGGCTCAGCCCAATATCACCCGGGTGGAATATTTTATTGATACCGATCCGGGCATGGGTTTGGCTACTGTTAAGCCCATTACACCGGGTACAGATCTGGCCAATCAAACCATTAGCTTTGACCCAACAGCACTTACACCGGGTGTTCACTTTTTGGGCATCCGTAGCCGAAATGCTAATGGTGCATGGAGCCATACCAATTATTTAGCTTTTGCAAAAGCATTCCCAGCATTACCCGCCGAACCTGATAGAGGAAATTTAAACAAAATCGAGTACTTTATTGACAATGATCCCGGTATGGGTATGGGCATACCAATAGCATTTACAACGGGAAATAATTTAACCAATACGGTTGCCCAAATAAACGTTACCGGTCTTGCCGCCGGTACCCATATGCTGGGTTGGCGAAGCAGGCAAGCCAATGGTGCGTGGAGTCATACCTTTTTACTCGAATTTAGTGTTCTTGCCTTGTTGGCTGCCCCAGCTTTAGAAATAAACAGTATTTCAAAAACAACCCTTTGCGCCGGCGATAGCTTCTATGTTGGCTATCATGCCACCGGCACCTACAATACCGGCAATACCTTCAAAGTATTTTTAAGCGATGGAGTGGGTAGTTTTGTTACTGAAACAGAAATTGGCACTTTAACCAGTAATACCAAAGGCGGTATAGTTCCCTGCAAATTGCCCGCACATTTTGCCAATGGAACGAGTTACAGGTTAAGGCTAAAAAGCAGCAACACTGTATTGACCGGTCAGCAAAGTATGGCCACCCTCACCATCCGCGACCGCCCCTACGCCCCTTTGATAACCGGGCGCACACAAGTAAATGGCGGCTTCACTTATCCTTACAATGTTTCAGCAGTAGCAGGCAGCAGTTTTAAATGGTTGATAAATGGGGGCTCGCAATCAAGTGGTACCAATACAAACGCCGTTACCGCCCTTTGGGGCAATCCCACAAGCGATAGTATAAACAGGAACTTGAAAGTTATTGAAACCAACCAATATGGTTGCGTAGGTGATACCGGCCTGCTTGCACCAATAACCGTGTATCGGCTTGATATAGGCGATACCACTTCGGCCTCAGCTTGTAAAGGGGATATACTTGTAGTAAAAGCAAGTATTACAGGCAGCTTTGACGCAGGCAATATATTGACTGCACAGTTGAGCAATGCTTCGGGTAATTTTACTGCGCCCACAGCAACTACAACTTTAGCCTATGCCGGCAGCGGGGTGAATCAGTTAGCCAGCTTCAACCTGCCCATACCAGCCAACCTGCCCAATGGCAATGGATACCGGGTAAGGATTCGCAGCAGTAACCCTGTATTTGTTGGAGATACTACAGCCGCTATTATTATACAAAAGCCTGCATTGGGGGCTGATGTGACTGGTACGTTTTGTACCGGGGCAAGCTATGACCTCACCCAGCATTTTACAGACAATGCGCTTACTTATTCCTGGTTCAATCAGGCATTTGTAGCGGTTAACAATCCTGCTGCGGTATTGGCTGGCATTTATCAGGTAATTGGTAAAAACAGTTTTGGCTGCCCCGATACGGCAATGGTTACCATTACGGCTTTGCCCAAGCCTGCTTTGGGTGCTGATACCACCGTATACCATGTATGTGCAGGCGATCGCACCAACCTGCTGCCGTTGTACAATACCACTTCGCTAACAGCAGTTTGGAACACAGGCAATCCGTCCTCCGTAGGGCCGGGCAACTACCGCCTTATAGTCACCAATAGCCAGGGCTGCAAGGATACGGCCCTTGCAAATATTATTTTACCAACTGCCGTATGGACCGGCACCGTAAGTACCAACTGGCATACCGCAGGCAACTGGGACAATGGTAAAGTGCCCGATGCTACAACACATGTAATTATTTCTACTGCCATACCAAGGATATGCATCATCAGCGCATCAGATGGTATGGCTGCAAGTGTACAGTTGAAAAATGGTGCCACATTACAGCAAACAAATGGCAGACAATTGATTATAAATGAAAAATGTGCAGCATTGCCAACACAATAAATCATTATAGTCCTTAAGCATACCGGTTGAGTCCTTAGCAACGTCTTCCGCAAATACGCGGAGGCGTTGCTTTCATCCGGGCATCCCTAAAAGTAGGCTATAAAAAATCTCATAATGATTGGTATTTCCACTGCAAATAAGCAAATCATAAATACCAAATCATAAATCGTAAATCACAAATATTCAATTATGCAAATCATTCCTCTTCGGCAGTTTAGCAGCAATATGGATCTGCAACCCTCCAATATTATTCGCATTGAAAGCAGCAGCAACTACAGTCGGGTATTTTTTACCAACCATCCGCCGCTGCTTGTTTGTAAAATTCTGCAATGGTTCGAAGACCTGTTGCCATCCGAGGGTTTTGTGCGGGTGCACAGGAGTCATTTGGTAAACCGGGCGTTTATTGCTGACAGGCCTGATAAAAGGTATTTGCTGCTCGAAAACGGGCAGGTAGTGCCGGTGAGCAGGAGGAGGCGGAAGGTGGTGGGGTGAGGGTTTAATTGTTTGAAAATACGTCACTCCTTCCATACTACCTTTACCTCGTCTTTGTATAAATTAAAATTTCCGTCCGAACTAAGGAGGGTAGCATTTTCTGAAATAGCTGTGGCAATTATTAGTCGGTCGAATGGGTCTTTATGTGTGTCGAATACCGGAAGCTCAATGTACTTTGTTAAATGAATTTGGCTTATGGGCAATATTTCAATATGGTTCGCTATTGTATCAGTAAGAAAATCTCCTATTGGTTTTTTAAGTTTTAATTTCCCGATATTTATTTTAATGGTCAATTCATAAAAGGAAACAATTCCCACGAAACTTTTATTGCCTGTGCCCATTATCAATTCCCGAACTTTTGGAGGTAACGACAGGTTCCCTTCCATAAACCAAATCAACGTATGAGTATCAAGCATCAGATTCATTACATATAATCTTTAAGTTCCTCAAGAGGCTCATCAAAATCCGGGGCCATATAACTCACAACCCCTTTACTGAAACCAAATATGGGCTGCTTAGGTAAATCTTTTGTTTGTTTTATTTTAGTAAAAGTCACCAACACTTCCATGGTTTCCTCAGTTGGTGGTTCTTCAAGCAGGGTTACCTGCCCATTGCTATAGGTTCCTCGTATGGTAGTAAGCATATTAAATATTTTTCAGTTCCAATTAATCAAAATGACAAAACATCCTTAAACTCAAAGTTATTCAAAATACCGTAAAAATGTAGTAAAATAATATAACCGCATGGAGTAACCTATTGCTGCTGCTGTACCACGGGGATGGTATTCCTGTTATCAGCAGGAGGGTGTAATGGAGTGAGGACAAATGGCAACATAGCCTTTTTTCGTGGATGGCGCCTTCAAAAATTATTGATTGGAGTCTTCACCAACCTATAAGAAAGAAATACATAATTATTGGTTGGTTTCACTCACCCACTTCTAATTATAAGCCGCTCCCCCGTGAAAACACCCCCCTTAAAACCGTGGTTTCGCCCTGTTACCAATTCACCTGTGTCACGCATTTTTACCACCTCAATTAGCGTAGCAAATATTTCTATTCAACATTATAAAAATTTAATGCTCATGAAAAAGTTTTTCCTCTTTGTTTCCTTTGTAGTAGTTACCATGGCCGCACAGGCAAAAATCTGGCGGGTAAATAATAACCCAGGTGTAGTAGCGGATGCCACCACCGCACAGGCTGCGCATAATTTGGCTGCTGCGGGCGATACCATTCATTTAGAGCCATCTTCTACTAACTATGGAGATGTAACCTGCACCAAGCGCCTTACATGGCTAAGCATTGGCAGTTTTCTATCACAAAACACGGGAAACCAATATTCTTCTAATGAAGCAATTGCAGGAAAGTTTACAATGCAATCAGGCAGCCAAGGATCACTTATTTCAGTTTATTCAAGTTCAAATATTGATGTATATATTGACAATATTACAGTTATTCGATCAAGGGTAACTGGTTGGATTAACACAGCTGGGATAAACGCTTTTAATTTGACTGTTTCACAATGTTATGTAAATACTTACATAAATTTCCTTGGAGCTAATTGTATTGCTGCAAATAATATTTGTACATACATTTCCACAGGGGGTAATGCGTCGGCTGTTATTAATGGTAATATTATATTTAATGGCGGCAGTAGAACTATATACAATTCCGTCTTCCAGAATAATATCATTATTAGTGGAACGTACAGCTTTTTTAATAGTAATGTAAGTTTCAATATGACATCGGGTGCTGCCGGGCTAACTGCTGGTAATGGAAATATTTTTAGTGTACCCATGGAAAATGTATTTGTGAATCACCTTTCAAACCCAACTGTTGATAAAAATTTAATGCTTAAACCTGGTAGTCCCGCCATAGGTGCTGGAGATGGTGGTATCGATATGGGTGCTTTTGGTGGAAGTACACCTTTCGTATTAGGCTTGCAGCCAGCTATTCCTGCTATTACAGCACTTTCAAGCCCTAGTGCATCAGGTACCAACTCTATCAATGTAACTTTTAGTGCCAAAAGCAATCAGTAACCGGTTTGGCTACTATTTGTATTGGTTATTTCACCAATACTTAATTAGCTAACACTATATTTTACAAGCCTCATCAGGCTGTAAATCACCATAAATCAATCCGGTTATGAAACATTATTTAATCCCAGCAGAGAACACTCGCTGGTTAAAAGCCCATGCCATGATTCCTTGGCTTATCATGGCATTGTTAGTCATATTAATTCCAAAAACGAACCTATTTGCCCAGCCCAATTTGGTAAAAGCTGAGTATTTTTTTGATAACGATCCTGGGTTTGGGAAAGGTACTAATATACCTATCACTGCAAGTACGGCAATTATCAATAAAACTTTTTCTGCCAATACAGATACATTATCAACTGGCATTCACCAATTTTATGTGAGAGTACAAGATGCTCTTGGCAAATGGAGCATCACCAATCGTACTTTTTTTTACAAAGCACCAACTGTATCATCAGGAAGTTTACCCAATCTGACAAATGCAGAATACTTCTTTAATACAGATCCCGGTTTTGGGAAAGGTTCAAATATTCCAATTACACCGGGTACCACCCTTATGGATAAAAGCTTTTCCGCTAATATTGACAGTTTACCCGTAGGCGTTCATCAGCTTTATGTACGGGTGCAGGATGCCCAAGGTAAATGGAGCATCAGCAACCGTACTTTCTTTTACAAACCTCCTCCTTTGCCTGTAGACGGAAAACCCGGTATTGTGCAGGTAGAATATTTTATTGATACCGATCCGGGTTTCGGAAAAGGTGTTCCTTTACCCGTGCTTGCTGATACCCTTTTCACAGCAGCACCCATCAAGGTAAATGTAACCGGGCTTACCAATGGTAAACATCGCTTTTTCCTTCGGGTAAAAGATGCGAAAGGCAACTGGAGCATTTCTAATATGTCAGAATTTGATGTAACCGGCGCTATTCCACCACCCTATATTGCGGTTACCGGCATTGACAAAATAGTGCATTGTGCCGGCGACACGTTTACCCTTGGTTACCACGCTACGGGAACCTTTAACCCCGGCAATCAGTTTACCGCATGGCTTAGCAATGCAAGTGGAGGCTTTGGTTCGGAGCAGTTGATTGGATCTGTTGCTGCTACAGGCAGTGGGCTTATGGGAATTAAATTGCCACCACATGTACCAAGTGGCACAGGTTACAGAATCAGGGTAAAAAGCAGCAACACCGTTGTAGTGGGCGATGCCAATGGCTTAGCCATTACCATCAACGACCGGCCTTTTGCGCCTGCTTTTACAGGCCTGAGTAATGTAAACGGTGGATTTACGATGCCTTATTCTGTACCCAACAGGCCCGGCAGCACCTTCGATTGGATGGTTACAGGCGGCACACAGGTTACAGGTGGCAACACCCGCAGCATTACGATTGCATGGCCTCAACCTGTGGGTGATAGTGCGTTTGGTAGCCTAAGGGTGGTAGAAACCACACAGTTTGGTTGTGTAGGCGATACGGGCACCCTTGCACCTATTACCATTTATCCGCTTGCTATTACCAATACAACTGTTGGTGTAGTGTGCAAGGGTGATACTTTGCAGGTAAATGCGCTTATTTCAGGAAGCTTTCCCACAGGCAATACCCTTACTATTCAATTAAGTAATGCTACCGGCAATTTTACCACACCCGCCACTACCGCAAGCTTTGCGTATGTAGCAAATGGGTTTAAGAGACCGTTGACCTATAAGTTGCCCATACCAGCCAACCTGCCCAATGGCAATGGCTACCGGGTTCGCATTCGCAGTAGCAACCCTGTATTTGTTGGAGATACTACAGCTGCCATTGTTATACAAAAGCCTGCATTGGGGGCTGATGTGACAGGTACGTTTTGCGCCGGGGCAAGTTATGACCTCACCCAGCATTTTACCGACAACGCACTTACCTATACATACTTTACACAGGCATTTGTGCCCGTCCCCACTCCGGCATCTGTATTGGCCGGCATTTATCAGGTAATTGGTAAAAACAGTTTTGGCTGCCCCGATACGGCAAAGGTTACTGTTACTGCATTGCCTAAGCCTGATTTGGGGGCAGATACCACGGTGTTTCATGGTTGTGCAGGCGATCGAACCAACCTGTTGCCATTGTACAGTACCACTTCACTTGCCGCTGTTTGGAACACCGGCAGTCCGTCCTCCGTAGGGCCAGGCAATTACCAACTTATAGTTACCAATACACAGGGTTGTAAGGATACGGCAAATGCCAATATCGTATTAGAAGTTGCCACCTGGACGGGCGCTGTGAGTACGAATTGGCACGCAGCAGGCAACTGGACAACCGGCAAAGTTCCTGATGCCACCACGCATGTGATTATACCAGCTAATCCCATTCGGATTTGTGTCATTTTCACTGCCAATGCTCAGGCGTCAAGTATTCAATTAACCAATGGCTCCACGCTGCAGCAAACCGGTCCATGGATATTGACAGTGGATGGAAAATGTGCCACTTTGCCAACACAATAATATTTTAATCCTTAAGCATATCGGTTGATTCCTTAGCAACGTCTTCCGCAAAACCGCGGAGGCGTTGCTTTCATCCGGAACCTGCTTATAAAATATCTTAAAAAAAACCTCCTAATGATTGGAATTTCGGTTGCACATAAACAAATCATAAATACCAACATCATAAATCGTAAATATTCAATTATGCAAGTCATTCCTTTTCGGCAGTTCAACGGCAATATGGAGCTGCAACCATCCAAAATAATCCGCATTGAAAGCAGCAGCAATTACAGTCGGGTATTTTTTACCAACCACCCGCCGCTGCTTGTTTGTAAAATTCTGCAATGGTTCGAAGACCTGTTGCCATCCGAGGGTTTTGTGCGGGTACACAGGAGTCATTTGGTAAACCGGGCTTTTATTGCAGAAAGACCGGATAAAAAGTATTTGCTGCTCGAAAACGGGCAGGTGGTGCCGGTGAGCAGGAGGAGAAGGAAAGCGGTGAGATGAGGTGTGGTGAAGTGGAGAAATTGATGACTAGGTCATTTTAAATAAAACTAATCGTAATAAAAAAAATTGTATGAAGATTCTATTTGTTTTAGTGGTTATGTTTAGTTACCTGATGTCGGCTAAAGGGCAAAAGCTGCATTTTGAAAGCAAAGCTTCAATCAATGCAGATACCTTAAAAGTGGCTGAGCAAAAAAATGGTGACCTGATCTTAAAGTTAATATTAAAGGCTACCGATACCGAAAAGCCTCTTTCCATCCAAATATTTACAGAAGACCATGTAGCAGCTACAAAGGGGTATGATTACTTGGTAGATTTTCCTGATACCTTACGCATAACATTAAATAATACCAATTCCTTTTCCACTTCTTTCAACCTGACAATTTTATCCAATTCTTTTGACGAAACAATAGAACATTTCAGAATTTATTGTCGTTACAAGAATAGTAAGGGTAAAGACACATTGAAAATGATTACGGTTGAAATTTCAAAACCGGGTAATGACATGAATACCGCAAATCCTATAGCAATAGAAATTCAGACAATTAAAGAGCCTGCCAAAAGACAAGTAGTTTACAGCAACGGAATTACTTGCGATGAAGGTAAACTTTTAGAACTAACCCTAACTGCTCTAGAGGGAAGTAAAAATATTGAGGAACTGGAAATTACCTGGTCTTCAAGAGATAAGGAAGACAAAAAGGACACCTTTAATCTGGCAGGCAACAAAACACATTTTGGAAATAAGGCAAGCACTTTGGCAAAACAAATTTTGGAAGAGGTTTGTACTGATTCTGAATTCAGGGCTAACCTGGATACCGCATACGATGTAGCCATTTACAAAATAAAAGAAATAGAAAAAAACAGTACGGATAATAAAGAAGAAATCAGACTAAATAAAATAAAAGACAGCATCATAAATATTGTAAATAAAGCGATAGACGTAGTGGCTGAAGAAAATGAAGATGCTGCGATTATTGAATTAAAGAGCAATTTATTGAATTTATATAAGGGTGTAATCGGTAAATAACACTCCACAGTTTTCGGTAAATAAGAATCCATAGTTTTTGGCAACAGGAATGCAGAGTTTTCCTTTTCCCGGGGGATCCCC
>JBGSNV010000174.1:0-2898 GCA_041739485.1 Chitinophagaceae bacterium | reverse complement strand
GATGGTATTGGTGACTCATCAATAATTATCGACTTGTAGCTGTTTGAATATGTTGCCATTTCCCATGTAGCCGCATGGTTTTTTCAATCACATCGCGACCGCAACCTGTGCCGCCGGTCAATGGTGATACATAACGACTTAGCGCAATGATTTCGCTACAGGCATCAGCCGGGCAGCAGGGCATAGCTACGGCTTCCATAACTTCAATATCAGGTACATCATCCCCCATAAAAAGGGTTTGGTCCGGGGAAAGATGTTGTTCTTCCAAAAACTGAAGCAATACTTGCTTTTTGTTATGCACGCCCATAAACACATGCTCAATACCCAATTTATGAAGTCGTTCCTGTACAAGAGCAGATTGTCCTCCGGAAATGATTACAACCGTATATCCTTGTTTTACAGCAAGTTGCAGAGCATACCCATCTTTTATGTTCATGCGACGCACCATTTCGCCATCAGGCATCAGAAACAGCGTCCCATCGGTGAGTACACCGTCAACATCAAAGGCAAAACAGGTAATATTTTGAAAGTATGTAAGCAAAACAAGCAGGGTTATAGCTGTTACGGGATCCTATTTTTGATTGTCGCGCCATTCGTAAACCCAACTGCTTTGGATCATTTCAAGATGGCCTTCATTGCTTTCTTCTCTTTTTCCTACAAATCCCTGGATTTCTAATACCCACTCCAACAATTCGGTAAAACGGATTCTGTAAATTTTCCCCTCGTTGAAATCATCTCCGAAATGTTCGTATAATTTGATCGCAATGTCCTCGTAATCATTCCAATGAATCGGTGGTTCGTAGCTCATGTTGTTGTAATTTATATATATCGGCCGGAGCCTTTTTATTATTATTTAAAAATACTTTTATCTATAGCCCCAACGAAGGATGCTTATTTTATTCGCCTAAAAACTGGCTCTGATCGGGAACAAGAATCTCCAATTCTCCGTCTCCGTCTTCGAGCACACACTGACAACCCAATCGGCTTATCAATCTTGGATTCACGGCACGGTCAATAAAATCCTCTTCTTTATCTGTTATTTCCGGAAGAAATTCTTCCCCCTTCTGTACATAAACATGGCAGGTGCTACATGCACAAACTCCACCACAATTATGATGGAGGTCTATATCGTTTTCCAGAGCAATTTCGAGAATCGAGTCGCCTGATTCTATATTTTCGATGGTAACTGGTTCTAATCCTTTTTCTTCGAATTTAAAATGAATCTTATACATATGTAATTGTTAACTGTATCGATTTGGGCGGCAAAAATAGCTTTTACCGCCGGTTATTTAAATAATTATAACCTCTTATTGGTTTTTTAGTTGTCCATTCCTTCAATTAGGGGTTTATCATTAGGTCTATACTGCTCTTTTTCAACTTTTTCAATGCCATGATAGTCCTGAATGCTTTTTGTCATTTGCTGATAGATGCCGGCAATACCCGGATAATTGCTCAGGAGCTCCAAATGCGTTTCCATAGACCCCGTATCATTTCTTACTGCAGGACCAGTTTGTAAAAGGTTAGGGGGAAAACTATGAAGTCTGCTTACCGTATGTTCCATCAAAGGTAGCAGGAGATTGAAATCAAGCTTTTCCCGGGTGCAAAAATCGTTGGCAAGCGTAAAAAGATGGTTGGTAAAATTGGAAACCAAAACAGCTGCAAGGTGTAATCGAAGGCGTTGAGCGTCGTTGGCATAACCGGTTTTTCCCGATAAACTTGCCGCAAAATCGCTGATCAGCGTTTTATCATCGGGGGTATTGCCGTCCACAAGCAACGGTATATGATGGTAATGTGCAATTTCCTTTCGAAGACTTTGCAGCGGATAAAGTACCCCATAGTTTTTAGAAATTTTTGATAGCACCTGCATGGAAACCGCTCCGGCTGTATGCACCAATATGCCCCGGACCAACTTTAAGTGTTGATGCAAATGCTCCAAAGCGCCATCTGAAACTGCTGCAATATAAAAATCGGCATCGGGATCAATTTCAGACCATTCCATAACCGGTTTTGAGTTCATTTCTTCAGTCAGCTTTGCCACCGAAGAGGCATTCCTGCCAAATACCTGTATCACTTCATGATGAGCAAATATGCAGAGTCTGCCCAAACAGGTGGCTACATTTCCGGAACCAAGCAGTACAATTTTCATATCAGTTGAAATTCTTACTTCATTGTCAAAATTAGGCGAATAAGCGACCTTAATGTGCATTCGGGGAAAAGCATCCTGTTAAGTCCATTTGAAAATCCCCACTTTTGCAATATAAAACGGAAATATTTGGCTACTCCCAAACTTACATCTGCTCAAAAATTGGCGGTAAATTACTATCGCGCCAAATTGAACCTTATCAATATTGTGTCACCGCGTCTTGCTGCCCATCAGGCTTTTGACCTGTTTACCAAACCTTACGGGTCTCCGCGAAAGCGAAAATCAAGAGCAAAAGAAAAGCCGGAAATCCTCTCTCTCTTTTCAGGAGGGCAAAAGATGAGCGGATATCGGTGGCGCGCCAAGCCGGATAATGAACAGAAATTACTCATTATCCATGGATTTGCAGGCAGTATTACAGCATTTGACCGTTATTTGCCCCCTTTCCGTAAAGCTGGCTACGATGTGTATGCTTATGATGCGCCCGGGCATGGAGGTAGCGGCGGAAACCGGTTAAATGTTAAAATTTATGTAGCGCTTATCAAGTCCATCATTGAAGCACATGGGCCTTTTGATTCGTATATGGCACATAGCCTCGGTGGGTTGGCATTGATGATTGCGCTCCACGAATTGAAGTTGGAAGAAAGACCAAAAGTAGTACTGATTGCACCGGCTACGGAAAGTACAACCGCAGCCGATAAGTTTTTTGAATTCCTGCAATTGCCGGTCTCCCTTCGATCGGCTTTTGAAAAGCACAT
>JBGSNV010000173.1:0-7227 GCA_041739485.1 Chitinophagaceae bacterium | reverse complement strand
CTACCCCCCGCGAAATAGGGGATTATGCACTGGAGCATCAGCTCGATTGGGTGGAGGATTCCAGCAATTTAAAAACACACTACACCCGCAATTTTATCCGGCATAAAGTACTTCCGTTGATTGAGGAACAATTTCCGCAGGCTTTAACAGCCATAACGGCTACCGCCCAAAAGACTGCAGAAGCTGCATTGCTTTATCAGGAAATGGTAACCCTGCGTTTAAAAAAGGGGGTAAAAACCGAAAACGGAATTGAAAAAATTGCGATTGCTCAGTGGAAAAATCTGGTTCCCCGGCAAACCCTGATTTGGGAGTGGATCAAGCGGTTTGGTTTTACAGAAGGGCAAATCGGGGAGGTTGAAAAATTGTTGGATGCTTCCAACGGTAAATATATCCACTCTCAAACCCACCGCTTATTGCATAACCGCGGCTGGCTGTTAATGATACCTGTTGCTATAGCAGAAGCATCTTTACAAATAGTAGATTCCCTGCCTGCACAGTTAATGCTTCCGAATGGGGGAATCCTTGAAATCGGAAAAGAGGAACCCTTTAAAAGCGAAAAAATGCCTTTAAAGTTTTCGCAGCAGGAGGCCCGGGTGGATGCCGCCATTTTGCGTTTACCCTTATTGCTCCGGCCTGCCAAACCCGGAGATTATTTTTACCCGTTTGGTATGCAGAAAAAGAAAAAAGTGGCCCGGCTGTTGATCGATCTTAAATTATCGATGGCGGAAAAGGAACAGGTATATGTGCTCGAAAGCGACCAACGCATTGTATGGGTGGTTGGTTACCGGATGGATGATCGGTTTAAAATAACTGCAGGAACCCAACAGGTGGTAAAATGTGGTGTAAGATTCACGGAGGCAAAATAAGGGCAACCGTAAACAGCTTGCTGCTGTACTGGAATTCAATGCTCGTCCTGCCCGAAGCCAGCCCGAATGAAAAAATAAGGTTGAAGTTATAAACTAATGCTGAAAAAGGAACATCAAGGCAGGACTGAGGCTGAGGGCGAACAAAACATGATAACCTATTTGGAACTATCGCTCAGTAGAATTCCTTCCGCCCAATGACTACCTATCATGCTGACCAAATTGCCAATTCGATTTAAGCTGCAGTTATTCCTTTTGGTATGTTGTCCAAATGATAAATTGTTTTGGTGAATATGATTCAATCTTATAGTTACTGCCAGTTCTATAAGCAATATATATGTCGACCCAAGAACCCCCGTTCATACTTCTACCATCCCCTAGCTTGTTTATGGTTTCAAAATCTTTTTTGGAAACAAGGGTTATTAGAGAATCTCTTTCTGTTATTACCCTAAAGCCTTCTGGTTTGTCAATTTTTTGGATGAACGGTTGGTAAGTGATTATTCTTTGATACTTACCTGTTTTTGATGTTTCAAAACCCTGTTTATAAGATATCGTGTCCCTGTTTGACCAAATTATGATGTCGCTTGTAAATGGTGATTCAGCAGGTGTATCATAGATTAGGAATATTGTGTCAGCTATGTTGAAGTCAAAATTATATTTGGATTTGTACGATTGAAATATTGTATCGAGCTCTGTGATTTGTGATTTTATAAAGTGCTTAATTTTTTTTCTGGTCTTCGTGTTTAAAAGTGTGTCCGCTCTGTCAAGTCTGTACTTTTTATATGCGTCTAAAAATGTCTGACCGAAGCTAAAGTGGGTAAGTGAAAGTAAAAGTATAAATATGATTAGGTGTCGCATTATAATTGCAGCTTACTTATTTTATCGCAAGTATTCTATTTATCATGGACTTAAGGCCCCTTCACATCCATCAGTCTTTGCACAAACCCAAGCACTTCATCGGGCATATTGATAAAGATAAATGCGACCCCAAATAAGGCACCCCATAAGTGGGCATCGTGGTTTACATTGTCCTGCCCTTTTTTACTCATATATATACTATACCACATATAACCTACCCCGAATACTATAGCCGGAACAGGGGGAAAGGTAAACCAGGACCAGGGGGCAAAAATGATAAAAGCAAAAACGATAGCGGATACCCCGCCCGAAGCCCCAAGACTTGCATACCTTGGATTGTTTTTATTTTTTAGATAAGACGGAATATCGGATATTACAATGGCACCGAGGTACAACGTAAGAAAAGCCCATTTACCTACATAGGCAGTCAATACATCTTCAATGGCTTCCCCGAAAAAATAAAGGGTGAGCATATTGAACAACAAATGTTGCAGATCGGCATGGATAAAACCGGAGGTAAGAAAACGGTAGTACTGTCCCCGGTTAATAGCAGGCGGGTACAATATCAGATCGTTGTAAACATTCCGATTGCTGAAAGAGGTAACTGATACGAGGGCCGTAACGATAATGAGAATAATGGTTTGTGAGAACATATATTAAAGTGTGGTGATTTCGATCCGGGAGATCATTTTTTCAACAAATAAATAGGTAGCCGGACAATACTTGATATTTTGTTTGTGAATGTACATATAACTTTTCAGAGGTGTTTTGGAGAGATGCGGAAATCCCGAGCAATCTGCCGGCCTAACTTCATAAATGCTGCATTTATTGGTTTCTCCGTTCAGAAATACGCAGGGTTGTTTTTGCATGCGCCAATCTTTGTCCTCCTCATCAAATATCAGGTACTTTAATTCGAAGGCTTTCGGAGTCATTTGCAAATGAGCCGCAATTCTTTTCTGGTCTTTTTTGGTAAGGGTAGGGGTCATTTTTTTACAGCAATTGGCGCAGCTTAAGCAATCGGTTTCCTCCCAAACTTCCTTTTCAGCAGCCATCGCTTCCCCTTTAACCCCTTTGTGGCTTGCCGATTCAAGGTCGTCAATAAATTTCCGAAATACCTTTTTATTGCTTTTAAATTTCTTTTCTAATCGTTCCAATTGCATAAGTATCCGGTATTTTCATGGTGTTGTTCTGTTAAAAAATAACCTGAAATCCCTCAAACAGGTATTTTGCAATATTAATAGTAAATCAATCAATAGAACAATCCTGTGTGGGAACCTTATAAAAAAGGCTATAAAGCCTGGCTGATGCTGGAAAAATCGTTGAGCGACCACTCGGTGGAGGCCTACCTGCACGATGTACGCCTGCTTACCGATTACCTGAGTGTAGAGCAGCAAACCCTTGGGCCCGATGGGGTAACCCTGCAAGTATTACAAGCCTTTATTCAATCGATTGGCATGCTTGGGCTGAGTGTTACCACACAGGCCCGTATCATCAGCGGATTGCGTAGTTTTTTTACCTATTGCGTACTCGAGCAGATTTGTACCCAAAATCCTTCTGAATTGCTGGAAGCTCCCAAAACGCAGCGCAAGTTGCCCGAAGTGCTTGCTTTTGTTGAAATAGAGGCCATGATTGCTGCAATTGATCACAGCACCCCCGAGGGAGTCCGCAACCGGGCTATTCTGGAAGCCATGTACAGTTGCGGACTTCGGGTAAGCGAAGTTGTGAATTTGCGCATCAGCGGGTTTTATCCCGAAGTTGGTTTTGTAAGGGTGGTGGGCAAAGGGGATAAAGAACGGTTGGTACCAATTGGTAAGGAAGCTATCCGGTACATTCAATTATACAGGAGCTCTGTGCGGCTTCATGTTCCGGTAAAAAAAGGCGAGGAGGACATCCTTTTTCTAAACAGAAACGGCAAAAGATTAAGCCGGGTGATGATTTTTTACATCATCAAAGCGCTGGCTAAAAAAGCGGGTATCCGGAAAAATATATCGCCGCATACCTTTCGGCATAGCTTTGCCACGCATCTTGTGGAAGGCGGTGCCGACCTGCGTGCCGTGCAGGAAATGCTGGGACACGAAAGCATTACTACCACAGAAATATATACACATATCGATCGGGAATATCTGCGGGAAACGCTGGAAAGGTTTCATCCGGCCTTTGGCTCCTGAGTTTTGTGCAGCCAATTGGTTAAAATAAATGGCAGCCGTGAATAATGTGATACGCAGCCATCCTGCTGACTTATATTTGCCGAAAATTTGAATACATGCCAAAAGATACGCTGGTTTTCGACCTTTTGAATAAAGAATTACATCGTCAACGGAATGGAATTGAATTGATTGCAAGTGAAAACTTTACAAGCCTCGAAATCATGCAGGCAATGGGAAGTGTTGCAACCAATAAATATGCCGAAGGGTATCCGGGCAAACGCTATTATGGTGGTTGTGAAGTGATCGATGAAATTGAACAACTGGCGATAGATCGGTTAAAGCAGGTATTTAAGGCAAGCTGGGCCAATGTGCAACCCCACAGTGGTGCTCAGGCCAATGCAGCGGTTTTTCTGGCCTGTTTAAAACCCGGTGATAAAATCCTGGGTTTGGATTTGAGCATGGGGGGGCACCTTACCCATGGCAGTCCGGCCAATTTCAGTGGTAAAATTTATACGCCCCTGTTTTACGGGGTAGTCAAAGAAACCGGGTTGGTGGATTACGAACAATTGGAACGCATTGCGCTTGCCGAAAAGCCGTCGATGATTATTGTAGGAGCGAGTGCTTACAGCCGCGATTGGGATTATGCCCGGGTACGTAAAGTGGCTGATGAAATTGGGGCGCTTGTATTGGCCGATATCAGTCATCCGGCCGGTTTAATAGCTGCCGGTATGTTGAATGATCCTTTCGAACATTGTCATATTGTAACAAGTACGACCCACAAAACGCTTCGGGGACCGAGAGGTGGTTTGATTGCCTTGCGGCATGATTTTGAAAACCCCATGGGCATAAAAGATCCCAAGGGCAATATTCGTATGATGAGCCAATTGCTCGATCTTGCCGTATTCCCGGGAACACAGGGTGGTCCTTTAGAGCATGTAATTGCAGCCAAAGCCATTGCCTTCGGCGATATTCTGAAGCCTGAGTTTGCTTTGTATCAGCAGCAGGTGCGCACCAATGCGCAGGCACTTGCCAAATGTTTTGTAGATAAGGGATATGAACTGATTAGCAAGGGAACGGATAACCACCTGATGCTGATTGATCTCCGCAATAAAAATATTACGGGTAAAAAAGCACAGGAAACACTCGACCGGGCACATATTACCCTCAATAAAAACTCCGTTCCTTTTGACGATAAAAGTCCTTTTGTTACAAGCGGCATCCGCATCGGAGTTCCTGCCATCACCACCCGGGGTATGCTGGAAACGGATATGGCCTTTGTAGCCAATGTGATCGATAAAATCATCAATATTCCGGATGATGCGGCAGGTGTGGCACAGGTAAAAGAAGAAGTGGTAGCCTTTATGCAACAGTTTCCGCTTTATCCCGAACTTGGATAAGAAACTGTTTTTCCCTGCCTGAATTTTTTGTACATTTATAAGAAAAAATCATGATACAACGTATCCAGACCATTTGGATGTTATTATCGGGTCTTGTGTTTTTATTACTTGCCCGTCTTCCCATTTATACCGGTATTACCATCGACAATACGACCATTGTTCTAATGACAGCAGAAAGGCTTCACTTAATGATTCTCTCTATCTTTTTGGTCGTAATGCCGTTGATTGCCATCTTCCTGTTCAAAAACAGAAGTGCACAGAAAAAAATCCTTTGGCTACATATCATGCTGTGTTTGCTGATGGTTCTTTTCTTTTGGATGGCTAAAGATGCCTTCATCAATGTAGATCCCGCCTACGAAAGAACCCAATATGGATTTGGGGTAGCCGTTCCTGTTTTCAGTCTCATCTTCGATATCCTTGCGTACCGCGGTATCCGCAAAGACGAAAAGCTGATAAAATCGGCCGATAAGCTGCGCTGATTTTTTTAACGAAGCGGTAAAGGATTCTGGTCTGAATCCATTTTGTTATCGTTCTTTTTCAGGAAGTAGATTTGTGTGTTCTCCTGATAATTAGCTTTTTCCACATTGTGGCTTCCTACCGGTTGGAAATTGAATTCGGTAAACAAACGGAAATCATCATCATTGATATGGTTCATGAAGTCCTCTCCGTACCGGGCGAGGATTTTGGCAAAGCGTAAAGTGATTTCATACCCCCGATAAGCCATATCACTTGGCCGGCTATTGGTCAGTTCCCGATATTTTAAAACAAAATTCAGATTCAGATCGAGGTTTTCGGTATTGGAACCCACAAAGGGAGTTCCATAATAAATATCTACCCCTTCAAATTCGGTTTTCGCGAAAGAAACTGTTTCCCAGGTAGGCATACCAAAAACACTGATTTTATAAGCCGGTCCTGCGGCTGCAAGTGTTTTTACCATTTTTTGAGCCCTTGACGCGCTCAAAGTAGGGGCAATAATTATATTGTTCTGATTGCTGTCGAGCAGGGCAAGACTCTGATTTGTTGAAAAATTTTCATTCATCCTGACATCCCGCCATTTCAACGGAATGCCTGATGCATTTTTATTTTCTGTTACGAGCATCTCTCTTATCTTATCCTCAGAACTGCCAATTGGAGTCAGCAAAACAACATTATCAATGCTGTGATTGCGTTGGATGTACTTATAAATCGCAGTAATATGGGTAGTTATGGTAGAATTAGCCACCAACATATTGGGATAATCAGTAATGCCTGCATCATTTGGCAATAGCGAGATAAGCGGCCAATTGGCTTTTTTCAGAGGGTCAGCTATGCTTTTAAGTTCTGAGGAGGATTGAGCCATTGAAATTACCAATCCGGGCCTTTGGTAGAGGGTATCTTTAAATAATTTATTGAGGTAGCCGGGGCTTTTGCTGTCTATAATTTTGATCTGAGCTAAAATACCCTGTTCCCTCAATTCATCAGTAGCAATCCGTACCCCATTATAAAATTCAAGTCCAGGTAGCAAAAAACCAGGCATATTATTGCCATAAGCATATTTGCCATCATTGAAGGCTGAATCGAGATAAAGTGGTAGCAGGATGGTGGTTATAGGTTTAGGTATTACCTGTACCTTCAACGTATCCTGAGCAACCACAGGTTGTCTGATTGTTAAAAAGGCACAAAGGCTGATAAAAACAATTCTTAGATTTCTTTTCATAATGATATAGGTGTCCCCGAAGAAGTTCAAGATTAGCAATTGTACAGGAATCTGACCGTTTAAAGGATGTATTCCGGTCTAATTTTACACAAAAATTGTCTAATTTAAGTTATTCATTGTTTTTTTCCTGATTAATACCCCTTTATGCGTACTTTTGCCGCTCAAAAATTTTTAAGAAATGAAAACAATTACTATCGAAGGGAATCTGAGGACCGGAACGGGTAAAAAAGCCACCCACACGTTGCGCTCTCAGGGTCAAGTGCCTG
>JBGSNV010000131.1:0-7360 GCA_041739485.1 Chitinophagaceae bacterium | reverse complement strand
ATGCATAAGTATGTGATATTCAGCAATTTACATTTTTTTTGAACTTCAAAAATTGAAATCGTCTTAGGCTAAAAAACCTCGCAAACTCAATACTGACAATACTTTCAAAGAACTAATTAATAAAACAACGCAACGCTAGTGCATTTAAAGCAAAACGAATATAGGCTTATAATTCTATTACCAGTTGCACCCAAAAATTATTTATTATAAATATGAATTTTATATAATAAAATCTGGAAATTTTTTATTTATAAAAAATTTAAGCACCCCATATTTGAGGTGCTTTTTACATGTTGCTTTCCATTGCATTTGAAAAAAAAATGAACTATAAAATGGGAACCCTAAAAAAACTAAATTAAATGACCTCTGGAATTAAAAGAAATGAGAACTATAGATAATAGAATGTAAAAGTGACAAAAAATTGGCAATTATAGCCCAAAAGGATATAGAAAAACAGATATTCAATATAGATTAAAAATATACTATTCTTGATACCAACCTTCCTTACTAAATGGCTTTCGCCCATATGGTAAAAACGAAGTGATGGCTACTTTGGTTATTGATTAAACCTCATTTTTAATCAAGCGGAGGAGCATAAGTACCTCCGCTTTTAAAATATTCTTATGAAGAAAGTGATGACAATCATTTTGAATACTTTTACCTTATTTGGATTTAGTCAAATTCAGAACCACGATAGTTCCCAATTAAAATGGGAGGCATCTATTGGTAGCGGACTATACACAGACCTATTTTATTCCAACATCATATTTGGAGGGGACAATAGTATTCCTCCTGGTTACACTTCGAAGAAGGGAAGGAGAATTAATCCGGGAGTTACAAATAGAATAGAACTAAAATATTTCCTTAAAAAGAAATCAGCGATATCTTTTTATTTTCAAAATGCAAGATACAATGACTTAATTGGTTCTGGCAATGACCCATTAGCTGTTTGGACAGATCTTAAACGATATAATCGTCGAATGCATTTTACAATCAACTACTATCGAATTATTCCTTCTGGAAAAAAAGGGAAATGGTCCATAGCTTCTGGTTTCCAAGTACAGATTGAAAAAGTTAGCTTCCCATATTATAGAACCGAAGACCCTACTAATCCTTCACGAATTACAGAAATAGGAGCAAGGCCATATTGGACCTATTTTGAGGATTGGGCCATCCCCCTGACTGTCGCTCACCACTGGACAATTAATAAAAACCTTAAACTCGGTATTATGCTCAACACGGCATATACTACAGGTACCGGTATAGACGGCCTATCCCTATTAGGGAATATCGCCATTCCATTTGGCAAGCAGATTAAGTAGATAAAATACCCGTAGCCCCCGGGCAATTAAAGACTCTGTCCAAATACATCCACATGGCGTTGTATTTCCACCGAGGTGTTGTCTTTAGCAACTTCCTCTCCCCTTTTTCATGAAAAATTTTAAAAGGATGATTCGATTCAACAAAGCATTACTGGAAACCACCCACAAACAACCTTAAGAAATGAAATCCATAGCTTAAGCAGATCAAACCTTTTTTCATGATCACAGCTGCTCCTTGACATTTTACCAACAATACTTCGAACAGACCAACTATCATGTTGCGATAGCGCCCCTCCCAGGATGGAAGTGCCTTGACATCGCCCACGATGCACCCGGGGTAGCAGTCTCCAAACTACCTGCCCCTCCCCTTTATCCACCAAGAGAAAGTTTCAAACACCCGTGCGACAACTTTCCTCCCGCAGGAGGAAATCTCAAACACCCGTACGACAACCTTTCTCCCACAGGAGGAAGCCCCAAACACCCGTGCGACAACCTTCCTCCCACAGGAGGAAGCCATTACAGACGTTTTACTGATTTTCAATACTTTATAAACACCCAAAATACAAAATCAGGATATATGCGCTTGAACTTTCCGGTCTCCATAAGCAGGATCACAACCCGTTTTATTCTATCCTATCCTTTATCGTCATGGAAACGGTTTGGGGAACCCATTTTAAACCCATTCCGGTAAACAATACCTCAGGGCCCACCTGATTTTTCATATAAAGCTTTTCAAAATCTTTTACCATTTTGTTTACAACAAGTAGTTTTGTATCCGGAATCCTTAAGATCCCGGATAAATGAAAAACATGTTTATTAAGCTATCCGGTGAAACCTACAAGGAAAGGGTTTAAAAATTAAAATCAATGATAAAACAAATAAGTATTACCATTATTCTGGTATGCTGCTTCGGGTATTCATATACCCAAAATACAGTCTCAGGATACTATTTAACAAATACAAATGACACCCTGAATACTCAGATAAAATTACCAAAATCTATTTTTGGATCCGTTGACCTTTCAAAATTATTGTTTAGAGTGGAAGTGACGGATAGTGTAAATGGAGCAAAAAAACTTAAGCCTGAAGATATCAAAGGCTTTGGATTTTTGTATAATGGTGAAAATTATACCTATTTTTCACAGCCTTTTACTTCTGAAAAAAACCTAAGATTTCTACAACCTGTTATTCTTGGAACAAAAACCAATCTTTATCAGGGTCAAACAGTAAATCAAAATGGTTCTCCTCTTGGTACTTTTTACACTTTCCAAAAAGCGGACGGCACCTATGCGTTTTTAAATACCGGAATGCTTAGGCTATCCGAATTTAGGGCTACCCTGATAAAATTTTATAAAGATGAAAAACATATACAAGAACTGATTGAAACAAAATTTCTGAATAGAATATCCATTAAGAATGATATCCTGGAAATAGTACAATTGGCAAATCAATAATAAATTGGCAGGAGCTATAAAAAGCATGAATGATTTGCAGAGAACTTAAATGATGGCTGGCAGAGTGCAGCTTCTTAAATAAACTTATAGAAGCGTTTGCCGAGGGTAATCTAATTTGTATCATAAAATATGACAATACCGCAAGATGACAAAATTAAGACCAATACATCCCGACTTTCTTTCTTTGCTGGAGTTTAAAGAAAAAAAGATCATCGAACTCTTCAAAGACTTGAGAGCGTTCATCCTTGAAATTTATCCAGACAGCAACGAATTATTATATCATACCCACGCCCTGACGACTGTATTTTCAATTTCAGAAAAACTATCAGATGCATTCTGTATGCTGCCCATCTATACCAATCATTTAAACTTAGGATTTAATAAAGGGACTCTACTGAATGACCCTCATAAATTATTGACTGGAACAGGAAATTTGATAAGACATATACCAATGGACACAGCAAAAGATTACAGAAACAAAAAAGTGAAAGACTTAATTAAAATAGCTGTTGAATTCGCAGTAAAAGATATGGACAAACCAACTAAATCACTCGGTATGACCATTTCTAAAATCAAGACGAAATAGGCTGCACAATGCCTCGGCCGTTAGGGGCATGTTTTTAGGCCTTGGTGCGGGCTCCCGCACCATATATGAACCTACCCCCACACTCCGCCCAAAACCCCCAAATCATAAGTTCCACCTAACGGATTAATTAATGCTAAGCCATGTTGCAGCTTAACGCATCACTCCCATTGCCGTAAAAAAATTAAAAGCAGCATTGTACAATTGCACCTTAAATGGTCACTTTCGATACGCTTACGATTGTAAAATATCCCGGGAGTATCTAAAAAAATGGAAGATCATCAGAAAGATAATGAAGGTTTTATACCAAAACATGGTGGTTACCGCAATCTGATAACCTATCGGAAATCATCTATGATGGCACCATTTATTTTACGAATCGCTTTTTTCGAAAATAGAATCGAACCATTGGTCAAATGGTGCAAGCTGCAAGAAGTGGCAAACAAAATATTGTAGAAGAAAGTAGGGCAATCAGTACTTCCTCCCCGCCATGACGCGTAACTAACACCCCCTACTTATGCACCTCACTCGAAAAGTGAAACGTAATATCGGGGTTGTTCGTCCGTTCGGTATTTAAAAACCATTCGCTTTGCGCCAGGTACACCAAATGACCGTCTTTGTCTTCGGCAATGTTTTGCATTTTAAACCGAATGAATTCGTCGAGCTTTTTGGGATCGGTACTTTTAATCCAACAGGCCTTGTAGTAAGGCAGGGTATTAAATTGGACCGAAGCACCATATTCGTGGAGCAAGCGGTACTGGATCACTTCAAACTGCAGTTCACCCACACAACCAATGATTTTTTTGGTACCACCAAATTGGGTGAATAACTGAGCTACGCCTTCGTCGGTTAACTGATTCAGGCCTTTTTCAAGTTGCTTGGTTTTCATCGGATCGCGGTTCACCACTTCCTTAAATATTTCTGGGCTAAAGGTCGGGATGCCGGTGAAAAAGAAGTCCTCTCCTTCCGTAAGGGTATCCCCTATTTTAAAGTTACCTGTATCAAATAATCCAACCACATCGCCGGGAAAAGCTTCTTCGAGCACTTCCTTGTTGCGTGCCATAAAGGTATAGGGGTTGCTGAACCGGAAGTCTTTGTCTAACCGCACATGATGATAATATTTGTTGCGCTCAAACTTACCGCTGCATACCCGCAGAAAAGCAATCCGGTCGCGGTGTTTGGGATCGAGGTTGGCATGGATTTTAAACACAAAACCGCTGAGTTTGGCTTCACCTGGTCCTACAGGACGGGCCGTGGTTTGACGTGGCTGCGGATCGGGAGCAATCCGTATAAAAGTATCGAGCATCTCGCGGACCCCAAAGTTATTGACCGCACTCCCAAAAAATACCGGCGCGGTAAGGCCTTCGCGGTATTCCTCCACATCGAGCGCTCCGTAAACGCCATCTACCAGTTCCACATCGTCGCGCAGCGTAACCGCATCATTACGGCCTACTTTTTTATCAAGGATTTCGCTGCCGAGATCCCTGATTTCCACCACGTCTTCATCAAGCGCCTTTGTGCCGGCACTAAAAAGGACAAGGCTTTTTTCGTGCAGATCGTACACCCCTTTAAAATCCTTGCCGCTGTTGATAGGCCAGGTCATCGGATGCAAATGGATCTTCAGTTCTTTTTCTATTTCTTCGAGCAGGTCGTAGCGGTTTTTGCCGTCACGGTCCATTTTATTAATGAACACCATCACAGGGGTATTGCGCATGCTGATTACTTCCATCAGCCGGCGGGTTTGTTCTTCCACCCCGTTTACGCTGTCCACCACAAGAATCACACTGTCCACGGCAGTCAGGGTACGAAAGGTATCTTCGGCAAAATCCTTGTGACCAGGGGTATCGAGCAGGTTGATGAGAATGCCTTTGTATTCAAAACTCATAACCGAGGTGGCCACACTGATACCACGCTGCCGCTCTATTTCCATAAAGTCACTCGTTGCGTGCTTTTTTATTTTGTTGCTTTTTACGGCACCCGCGGTTTGGATAGCGCCGCCAAAAAGCAGAAATTTTTCGGTGAGGGTGGTTTTACCGGCATCGGGGTGACTGATGATGGCAAAGGTTCTGCGTCTTGTTATTTCGTTCTGATATTTCATGGAATCCGTAAATCGGTTTGGCTAAAAAATACAGGCGGGAATGCCTGCGGGTAAAAACTACCTAAGCCCGGCCGATAGCAATCCATCGCCGGGCTTAGATAGGCGGTTTGAACAGCGGCAGTGCCGATGTACTCCTTATACAGGCTTCTCGCCCGGCTTTTTCCGCTCATAAAGGCAGCAACCGGGAAGCGCCTTATACACTTTGTCTTTGGCTTGAAACAAGTCGGTATCGTGCCCTACACCAGCAATTTGCTTCTGTATTTTTTCTTCCGTGGTTTGGGTATCCTCAAAAGTAACGGTCATCATTTGCGACTCCTTATCCCATTTGGCCGATACAACACCTTCGGTTTTTGCAGCTTTCTCTATCCTTGATTTACACATTCCGCAATTGCCGTATACCCGGAAATTGACCGTTTGCTCTTTGGCAGTGGCTGTAACAGCCCACAACATCATCCCCATCAAAAGCCCGCTCAACCTGTAAATGCTCTTCATATACTGTTCATTTTGTGCGCAAATATCCTGAATATTGCTGAATTATGGTGCAAGCCCCCGCTCCCATCTTTCACCAAAAATGCGGGAAGTAAAAGCCGGTACCCGAATGGCAGGAAAAAACGACCTTGAATGCAACTGATAAGCCGGTATTTTATCATTTTCTTTTTCAAAATTCTTAAACCCAATGATCCGTTAATACGTTGATATTAGCATATGGCTTATGCATCCTTAGAAGAATGTTTAAAAGACCTTGAGAACAACGGTCATTTAATCAGGATAAAAGAAGAGGTAGATCCGCATCTTGAAATGGCTGCGATCCATTTACGGGTTTTCGAAGCGGCCGGCCCCGCCTTATTGTTCGAAAATGTAAAAGGCTCTTCGTTCCGGGCGGCCTCCAATATTTTTGGTACGCTCGACCGGAGCCGATTTATTTTCCGCGATACCCTATCGCTGGTACAAAAAATGGTGGGCTTAAAAAACGACCCGATCAAGGCTATCAAATCCCCTTTAAAGAATTTCAGTGCCGGTATCGCTGCTTTGTCGGCTTTACCTCTTCGCAATCCTTCCCGCAAGCCGGTGCTTGCCCGGGAAATCAAAATATCTGATCTCCCGCTTATTCAGCACTGGCCTATGGATGGTGGCGCCTTTGTAACCCTGCCGCAGGTGTACACCGAAGATGTGGAGGAACCCGGCATCATGAAAGCCAATCTCGGGATGTACCGCATTCAGCTTGATGGCAACGAATATGAAAAAGATAAGGAAATAGGGCTGCACTATCAGTTGCACCGTGGTATTGGCGTGCATCAAACCAAGGCCAACAAACTGGGACAGCCTTTAAAAGTGAGTTGTTTTGTAGGCGGACCGCCCTCGCATTCGGTGGCTGCGGTAATGCCCCTGCCTGAAGGACTCAGTGAAATGACCTTTGCAGGCGTTTTGGGTGGCCGGCGTTTTCGTTATATCTACCGCGATGGTTTTTGCATCAGCACCGATGCCGATTTTGTCATCACCGGCGAAGTTTATCCGGGGGAAAACAAACCCGAAGGTCCTTTTGGCGATCATTTGGGGTATTACAGCCTGCAGCACCCCTTCCCGTTGATGAAAGTACACAAAGTGTATGCCCGCGAAAATGCGATCTGGCCTTTTACCGTGGTAGGTCGTCCGCCACAGGAAGACACGAGTTTTGGAGCCCTCATCCATGAAATGACCGGTGATGCTATACCGGCTGAAATACCTGGGGTAAAAGAAGTGCATGCAGTGGATGCAGCCGGAGTGCATCCACTCTTGCTGGCAATTGGCAGCGAAAGATATACCCCGTACATGCCCGCCAAACAACCGGCCGAACTGCTCACGATTGCCAACCATATTTTGGGGACGGGGCAGTTGAGTCTTGCTAAGTTTTTATTCATCACTG
>JBGSNV010000130.1:0-5148 GCA_041739485.1 Chitinophagaceae bacterium | reverse complement strand
ATGCATAAGTATGTGATATTCAGCAATTTACATTTTTTTTGAACTTCAAAAATTGAAATCGTCTTAGGCTAAAAAACCTCGCAAACTCAATACTGACAATACTTTCAAAGAACTAATTAATAAAACAACGCAACGCTAGTGTTCTATCATGACAACTAAGTTACGCTTTTTACAATTTTCAATTCGTTAATTAAACGATGTCCGTTTTAAGGCTGCATGAGCTTCTGCTCTAAATGATTCCATGCTCCGCCGTTGTAAACTTCAATCCCCTGTGAGGCGAGCATTTGCTTGGCTACACCACTTCTGTTCCCTGACCGGCATACGGTAATCACCGGTGTATTTTTTTGTTTTATTTTATTGGTCTGCGTTTTAATCGTTTCCAATGGAATATTCAGAGAATTCTTAATATGACCAGACTTATACTCCGCTGCACTACGAACATCAATAATGATCGCTCCTTTATTTACTAAAGCCCTGAAATCGGTGGGTGAACTGAATAGAGATAGCAATAATTTTTTAAACATGACTCATCATTTGGTTTGATAGTTCAAAGAAACTTCCTCCATTATAGACCTCAGCAATACCTGCATTCTTAGCAAGGGTTAATGCCATACCAATTCGGTTGCCGGAGCGGCAATAAAAGATATCAGGTGTTTTCATTTGCTGAATGTCCTGCCATTTTTCGCTTAATAATTCCAAAGGAATATTGATCGCATGATCAATATGTCCGGCCTCAAATTCCCAACTGCTCCTCACATCAATGTATGTGGCACCGGGATCTTTTAAATAGTTATTCATATTTTATTTTTTCAAAGCAGGGTACTTGGGCATACATATTCCGAAATCTTAAACTGATTGCTTTCTTTCAGTTCTTTAAAACCACCTTTTATGTCAATCAGATTTTCGTAGCCTCTTGCCCGTAATATGGAGGTGAAAATCATTGACCGGTAACCACCTGCACAATGCACAAAATAAGTTTGATCCTTTTTTACCCTTAACATGCTATCATTGATATAATCAAGCGGTGCATTTTCAGCATCCAGAATATGTTCACTATCGTATTCGCTTTTTTTACGGACATCGAGCAGGTTTACTTTTTCCTTTGTTATATGCCGAGCAAGTTCTTCTGCAGAGATCGATTGGATCTGATCGGTTTCAAAGCCTGCTTTCTCCCAGGCATCAATCCCGCCTTTCAGATACCCGATGGTAAAATCATATCCAACCCGGGCAAGCCTTGTTATTACTTCCGCCTCCCGGCCCTGATCGGTAACGATAAGGATTTCCTGTTTGATATCCTGTATCAATGCGCCTACCCAGGGGGCAAAATTCCCATCTATGCCAATATTGATGGAATTGGGTACAAATCCCTTTGCAAATACCTGCGGATCTCTTGTGTCGAGAATGACAGCTCCGGTTTCGGTAGCTGCAGCTTCAAAAGCAGCAGGTTCAAGCGCTTGTTGTCCTCTTTCCAATACTTTATCGATGCTGTCGTAGCCCTGAATATTCATAAGTACATTAAGTGGGAAATAGGCAGGGGGAGGAGTGAGCCCGGTTACAAGTGCCTTTATGAAATCTTCCCTTGACATGGGTTGCAGGGCATAGTTATTTTTCTTTTGGTTACCGAGTGTATCTGTAGTTTCCTTGCTCATGTTTTTACCACAGGCACTGCCTGCGCCGTGTGCCGGATAAACGATGAGGTCATCATTCAGCGGCATGATTGTTTGATGCAGGGAATCGTACATCAGCGAAGCAAGTTTTTCCTGGGTGAGATCGGCAATCACTTTTTGTGCAAGATCGGGCCGGCCAACATCTCCAATAAATAAAGTGTCTCCACTAAATAAACCAACCTCTTTATTATTTTCATCTTTTAGCAAATAACAACTGCTTTCCATGGTATGACCAGGGGTATGCAAAACGATTATCGTAGCTCTTCCGAGTTTGAACTCCTGTCCATCTGTAGCTACGATCGCATCAAATGCAGGGTTGGCGGTAGGACCATAAACAATGGGTGCACCTGTTTTTTGAGAAAGATCAATATGACCACTTACAAAATCTGCATGAAAATGGGTTTCAAAAACATACTTAATCTTAGCATGGTTTTTTTCTGCCTGATCAATATATGGCTGAACCTCGCGAAGCGGATCTATAATAGCGGCTTCTCCATCAGACTCAATGTAGTAAGCTCCTTGTGCCAGGCAACCGGTATAAATTTGTTCTATTTTCATTTTAATATTTTTTAGTGCATTGCTGCTTCGCAGTGACTGTTTTTAATGGCTACAATTTTATCCCGGGTCATTCGGGAGGGAATTCCCTATGATTGTTTCACTCAATGGTGTTCCTACAAATTTCAGCAATACATTTCATATAAAATGTAACATTCATCACCATATAGAAAAATCAGGAAGGAAAGAAAAGTTCTTTGGAAATAATGTAAATCCCCATTACCAATACAAACCACCCAAATCCTTTTTTAAGTTTATCTCCATCTACTTTGTGACTGAGAAAGTTGCCTATAAAGATTCCGACTATAGCAAGGCTTGTTACAATTCCTAATAATTTCCAATCCATGGTAAAATGTCCAAGGTCACCGGTAAAACCGATCAGCGATTTGGCCGCTATAATCAGCAGGGATGTACCAACCGCTTGTTTCATAGGAAGTTTACTAAAAAGTACAAGAGCGGGTATAATTAAAAAGCCACCTCCTGCACCAACAAGCCCGGTTAAGATACCTACTACAAGGCCCTCAATCAAAATAAGCGGATAGTTAAATTTCTGTTCTTCTGCTACCGTACCAATTACACTTTTCTTTTCCCGGATCATGCTTACTGATGCAAAAACCATCAGTACAGCAAAAATCAACATCAGGAAAATGGATTTGGTAACCACTAAATTTCCGACAGTAAATATTTCATCCGGAATGGCAGGCACAATAAACTTACGGGTTGCATAAACGGCTGCAATGGCTGGTGCGCCAAAAATGAGTGCTGTTTTAAGATTAACAAGGCCCTGCCTGTATTTGGGAAAGGTGCCTACAAGACTTGTTGAACCTACAATAAAAAGAGAGTAAGCAGTTGCAATTACCGGATCAATACCAAATAAATAAACAAGTACCGGAACGGTGAGAATACTTCCTCCACCTCCGATGAGTCCGAGCGATATACCAATGATGAGTGATGCAAAATATCCAATAATCTCCATGCTATAATTTTATAGAACAAAGGTGCCCTGCATGGGGCACAAACGGGGTGATAAAAATCACTGAAACGACCCTACAAATCAATGACTTCGATATTATGGCGATTAAGTACGATTTTTCCGCGTTCGGCCAGTTTTTTTAACAGCCTTGATATGACTTCCCTGCTCGAGTTGAGTTCCTGTGCAATTTCCTGATGGGTAATATTCAGTGTGTTGGTTCCTTCTACCTCACAATGTCTTTTCAGGTAAAATTCTATTCTTTCATCCATGTGCCGGAAGGCAACACTATCAAGCGTTTGAAGCAGTTCGTCAAACCGGGCCCGGTAGGTCTGGATAACAAACTGATACCAACTCTTATAATTGGCCATCCATTCATCCATTTTCTCAATGGGGATTTGTAAAACCGTGGTGTCTTTCGACGTTTTAGCCGAAATCTGACTCGTTTGCGAACCGGTAAGACAGGTCATACTGAGTGCACAGGCCTGACCGGGTCCCAAATGGTACATATAAAATTCATTGCCATCTTCATCTTCGCGGTAGACTTTAATCAACCCATCAATTACCAACATGGTGCTGCGTATAAACTGCCCCGTTCGCATTACAACACTTTCAGCAGGAATATCCCTAAAAGAGGCATGTTCTTCCATAGCATCTATCAGCGCAGGTTCAAAATCAGGAAACAAGGATTTGATCTGCTTGGTATTTTCTGTCATAGAATATAAAGGTACTTGTGTAAAATTATTAAAAGGAAGTATATTAAAAAAGCTACCGAAAAACGTCAGTAGCCTTTTGTAATCGATTTTAAAGCAAAGGATCAGTTGGTCAACAGATTGCCCTCATTGAGCCATTCATTGATACCGCCGGTGTAGTTTTTGAGATTTGTGAATCCGTTTTTTCGTAATAAGGAATAACCAATAGATGCCCGGTCACCTCCCTGACAATGAATCACAATATTTTTCTCTTTGCTCAATTTATTCAGATTTTGAGGTATTGTTCCTAAAAATAAATGTTCTGCTCCCGGAATATGACCACCCTGATATTCAGTTGCTCCCCGGATATCCACGATTTGCAGATTATTGCTTTCCATGGCCTGCTTAAACGTCGGAAGGTCTATATATTGTACCTTTTCGAGTTGTCCACCAGCTTTTTGCCAGCCCTCAACGCCGGGAATAAATCCGGCAATTTTGTCCAAACCAATACGCATCAGTTTGCGGGTGAGGTCTTCGATGTCATCCGGAGAAGCAACAAGCATAAAAGGCTCATCGTAAGAAAGGAACCAGCCACACCAGGTAGAGAACGCATTGTTGTTTTGAATATTAATGCTTCCCGGGATATAACCTGCTGCAAAGATGGATTTATCTCTTGTATCGATCAGTTTGGTACCTTTTTTCAACTCCTGCTCAAGAGTTGCAGCGGTAAGTTCAGTAATAGTGGGAACTTCTGTGAGTAATGGCCTTTCTACTTTGTTTAATTTCTTCATCATGGCAAAGTACTTCGGTGGTTCCGGTTGATCGGCCAACAGGTAATCAATAAATCCCGCCTCATCCTTTTCGTATTGGAATGCCCAGTTTCTTATTTTTTCATAGCCAATAGTAGAACTTGGGACTGCCCCAAGTGCCTTGCCACAAGCTGAACCGGCACCATGGCCCGGCCAAAGTTGAATATGATCAGGGAGTTTACTGAAACGTTGAATGGATTGGAACATTTGTTTGGCACCTTCCTCTTTGGTACCGTAATTGCCCGCTGCTTTTTCTAAATGGTCGGGACGACCCACATCGCCAACGAAAACAAAATCGCCGGTAAATACCATCACAGGTTCCGGACTTGCAGGCGTATCTGTCAACAAAAAACTAATGCTTTCCGGGGTGTGTCCGGGGGTATGCAGCACCTCCATTTTTAAATTTCCTACCATAAAGGTTTCCCCATTCTTTAAGCCCTTATGAGGAAATTCAT
>JBGSNV010000122.1:0-5253 GCA_041739485.1 Chitinophagaceae bacterium | reverse complement strand
CATGGTCCAGAACCTTGTGGTTGCGTCCGGGCGAATAGATGATTTCGAAGTATTATATCCGGCTTCAAATTCTATATTGAAATTCAGCTTTTTTTCATTGTAATAGCCAATGCCAAACCCAAGGCTTACATTGTTATTATTGGTAATATTATCAATTCCATTGACCAGGTTTTTAAAACGGTTAGCATTGAAATTGCCATTTGTATTTAAATAAAAATTCTTTTTCTCTCCAATCCCTTTACTAAAATAGAAATAGCCCCCCATATTGTAATTACCGTTTACATTGATGGTTTGCGAAACCCGCCTTCCAAGACTATCTACTTCCTCGCTTTGGCTAAAAGCATTGCTGATGGTATTGAAAAACAAAGAGGTATAAATATTTCTGCTTGTCAGTACTTTGTATTCATTGTAAGAGAGCCTGAAATCCTGGTTAAAGGAAAGCTTCAGGTCGGGGTTGCCTACTACAATAAATAGCGGATTCAGGTTGTCCTGAATAGGCTGTAGCTGATTGATATTGGGGTTTTGAGTACGTGCATTGTAATTAAAATCCAAATTCGATTGTGGCTTCAGCGTGTAAGAAACATTTCCCCTGCCGAGGAAGTTGGTAAAATTGATATTCCGGGTAGTATCCTTCAGCAAATCATCTTGTTGCCAGTCGGAGAAGGCGATATTGCCACCCAATCCGGCTTTCAATTTCCGGTCGCTGTATCTGTACCCTATTCCGGTATTATGGGTATTACTTTGAAAATTAAACTGATTGCTAAACTGTTTATTCAATTGGTCGTAATTTCCGTTGACCTTATCAAACGAAAGTCTTTCGCTTTCATTGGTTTGCCGGTTATATTGATAATTCCATTCTATAATTCCTTTTTTTCCAATTCCCTCTGTTACAGCAAGCCGGGTAGAGTAGGTGTTGCCAAGGACATTATTCGTTTTTAACTGATCCGTAGTATCCCTGCCAAAGAGCACGCCTCCTTTAAAAAAAGTATTTACATTATCTAAAAAGCCTTCGCCCACGGTTTTGTTATATCCATAAGTCAGGTTGGCGGAAAGGGTGCGTCCGCGTTTTTCAAATTTTTTACGCCATAGCAAAGAGGTATTCACCGCATTTGAATTCTCATCGTTCGTTGTAGTTCGGGTACTGCGGTTTACCGGATTTCCATTCGGGTCAAGAGCTTCACTTTCAAAGGTGTTATGAATCTGACTTTTGCCAAAGGCACTATTTGCCCTGATTAAAATGGATTGAGAACTGTCAATCTGAAGATCGTAATTCAGGCTCAACCGGCTTTGTACCCGGCTTGCTTCTGTATTGGTTGTTTCATTGTTGAAATATTGCGTATCCGGCAATATAAATTGGGAGGTGGTTCTGCTTCCACCCGAAGCACTAATATCCCGATACCGGAAACTGCCATTTATGCTGTGTTTATTCTCATTCCACTTATCTGTAAAATTTACACCACCGGTAAAAGCCCTTGGCAAACCTTCGTTGCGGCTGTTGCTGTTGTAGTCAAGTTCATCTCCCCGTTGCATAATCATAATGCCACCACCTTCTGCCATTTCGGTAGTCACATTCATGCTGCCGCCATAGTTTTTTTCGTCGCCCCAATCAAGCCCTGCCCGGTCTACATTGCTCATCAATCCGTATGCGGAGATCTTTCGCTTCCCCTTGAAAAGGTTGGCCATCAATTCATTTTTATAATTGTCTTTTAACCCACCCCCGGCAGCTATTTTCCCGAAATATCCGTTTTTAGCTTCATCTTTTAGTTTCAGGTTGATGGTCTTTTCAGTTTCTCCATCGTCTACACCGGTAAAAGTGGCCTGATCACTTTTTTTGTCAAAAACCTGAACTTCTTTTACCATATCAGCGCGTATGTTGCGGGTGGCGAGGGTAGGGTCGTCCCCAAAAAATTCGTCCCCGTCCACCAAAACCTTCCGTACCTGTTGGCCCTGAGCGGTAATTTCCCCTTTGCTGTTTACCCGCAATCCCGGTAGTCTCTTCAGCAATTCTTCCACATTGTCTCCCTCACGTACTTTAAAACTATCGGCCAAAAAACTAAGCGTATCTCCTTTCATCCTTATCGGGCTCGCCCGAACGATCACCGTTTCAAGCGCCACCGCTTTGGTAATCATATTCAGTATTCCCAGATCAACATCGGCTTCAACCTTCACAAGATCTGCATAGTCAGCATACCTCGGATAGGAAATCAGCAACTGATACGATCCTTTGGGAACCTGTTTTATTTCGAAATTGCCTTTTGCATCAGCACGAACAAAGGCAACAATTACACTGTCTGTTGAACGGCTGAGGACGATTGAAGCATTGTTAAGGGCAAACGATTGACTTGTGTCGGTTACATTTCCCTTTATAGAAATCAATTGCTGTGCAGAAAGGGTTATACTCAGGCAGAGCGAGAGCATGAGGAAGAGGCGGTGTAGCATGAGCAGTTGTTTAAAGTATTTGTTGAGTTTTTTAAAACGACAAATTTTTTCAGCTATTGGTTTTTTGCTGATTTAAAGTTCGAAACTAAATATTTAGTTGTATTCTAAATGTGAAATGAAGGTTAAATGGTGGTTAGTGGTTATTAAGTGATTATCAATGGCTTTAAAACTTTTATTGGGGGGTCTGCCTAATTAACGTTTAATTTGTTTAATCAAAAAAATCAACTGAAAACATTCTCTTTATACCTTTTCTTCCGGGCTTTTTCAGGGCGTGAGGAGTCTTTGGGTTGGAGGGTATATTTCATAGACACAGCGGTTAAAAGCCGGCTTAGATTAATTTAAATATAAATTATATGCAACCCCAGCGTTATGAAGACCTGCATTTTGTAGATACCTCCAAACCCGTTTGGAATTATTCCCGGTTTACTCCGGAGGATCTTCAGAATTACCATCAGGGAACCCTTTACCGGGCTTATGAACTCTTTGGCAGTCACCCGATTATGGTGAACGACAAACCGGGGTATTATTTTGCGGTATGGGCGCCCAATGCCTCTTCGGTAAGTGTTATCGGTCATTTTAATGCCTGGAAGCCTCACGACCATGAGTTGATGCCAAGGTTGGATCAAAGTGGAATCTGGGAAGGCTTTATTCCGGAGTTGCCGAAGGGGGAAGCTTATAAATACCATATAGTGGGATATCAGGGTATCAAACTCGATAAAGGCGATCCGTATGCATGGTATTGGGAGAAACGGCCCAATACGGCTTCCATCACCTGGGATATTCAGGAATACGACTGGAAAGATGCCGGCTGGATGGAAAAAAGAAAAGAACACAATGCTTTAAACGCACCGTGGAATATATACGAAGTGCATTTGGCTAGCTGGATGCGACCGAATAAAATGGATGAAGAAACCTACAATACCTATGATCAGATTACAGAACGGTTGGTTCCTTATGTAAAAGAAATGGGGTTTACCCATGTAGAACTGATGCCGGTAATGGAACATCCTTATGATGGGAGTTGGGGCTATCAGGGAACCGGGTATTTTGCCCCCACTTCCCGGTTTGGTACTCCACAGGAGTTTATGGCTATGGTGGATGCTTTTCATGAGGCTGGCATAGGGGTGATCCTCGATTGGGTGCCTTCGCATTTTCCTTACGATATGCACGGACTGTACATGTTTGATGGTACCCATACCTATGAGTATGCCGATATGCGCAAAGGGTACCATCCCGACTGGAACAGCTATATTTTCAATTACAAACGCAATGAGGTCAAAAGCTTTTTAATTAGTTCAGCAAGATATTGGTTTGATAAATATCATATTGACGGTATGCGTGTTGACGCGGTAAGCAGTATGCTGAAATTGAATTACAGCAGAAATGAGGGACAATGGGAACCTAATGAATTTGGAGGGGATGGCAATCTCGAGGCTATTGCTTTTATCAAGGAAATGAATGAAATGGTTTTTCGCGATTTCCCCGATACCCAATCGATTGCCGAAGAAGCAACCGATTGGCCCGGAGTGAGCAGTCCAACCTATGCCGATGGATTGGGCTTTGGAATGAAATGGATGATGGGCTGGATGCATGACTCCCTCAAGTACTTTAAAAAAGATGCGATCTTCCGGCAGTTTCAGCAAGATTCTTTTTCATTCAGCATGATGTATTATTACGATGAAAACTTTATGCTACCGCTCAGCCACGATGAAGTGGTTCATGGAAAAAGCCCGATGTTGTATAAAATGCCGGGGGATGAATGGCAGAAATTTGCCAATCTCAGATTGTTATATACTTATATGTTTACCCATCCCGGTGGCAAATTGCTGTTTATGGGCAATGAGTTTGGCAGCACGGTGGAATGGAATCACAAAAGTGAGCTGCCCTGGGAACTCCTTGCATACGATAGCCATAACTTCTTAAAAAATTGTGTGAGGGATGTTTTGCACCTCGTTAAGGAGGAACCTGCCTTTTACGAGCTTCAGTTTGAGAAAGGTGGTTTTGAATGGATTGAACTGAATCGACGTTCCGAATGTATTATTGCATTTCGAAGAAAAGGGAAAAAACCAAAAGACGATGTGCTGGTGGTTTTAAACATGACTCCGGTAGTAAGGCAGAATGTTCCTTTTTATGTAAACGACAAAGACGAATGGAAGGAAATATTCAACAGTGATGATAAAAAATATTGGGGTACCGGCAATACCTTCAATCCGGAAATACCTTGTAAACTGATTGATAAAAAAGAAAATCGATATGAAATAGTCCTGCATTTACCTGCACTTGGCGCTATTATTTTAAAATAAACTACTTATTTTGCAGTCATTATCCATGCAAAGCACCACCAAATATCAGGAGCATGAATTGCTCGTTTTGATCAGGCAACGAACGCGGGAAGGTTTCAATTACCTTTACGAGAATTATTCGGGTGCCATATATTCTGTCATTTTGACCATTGTTTCCGAACCCGAACAGGCATCAGACACCCTTCAGGAAGTATTCGTAAAGATCTGGAAGCAGATTGAATCTTACGATGAACAGAAAGGTCGTTTGTATACCTGGATGGTTCAGATTGCCCGTAACAGTTCCATTGATGTGGTGCGGAGCAAAAAATATCAGGCACAACAACAAAACCGGGAACTATCGGATTCCGTATATGAGGTTGGTGGCAGCGATTTTAACCCGGATAACATCGGTATCAGAAAAGCGGTTCACCAATTAAAGCAGGAACACAAGGAATTGGTGGATCTGTCTTACTTCCAGGGGTATACACAGGAAGAAATGGCAGAAATACTCCAAATACCCTTGGGTACCGTT
>JBGSNV010000181.1:0-1864 GCA_041739485.1 Chitinophagaceae bacterium | reverse complement strand
CGCCTTCAGAAAAATATTCAATAGAAAAACGGGTGACTATAAAAACGCCTCCTGTGTACCTTGTTCATACCAAAGATGACAAAGTGGTACCTTGGCAAAACAGCAGTCTGATGCATGCAGCTATCTCCTTTCAGCCACTGTCTGTGTTGAATCTTTACGATAAAGGCGGGCATGGTTTTGGTATGCGTACCTTAAAAAATGACACGGATCAATGGAAAAAGGGTTGTGAAATCTGGCTTCAAAATTTTACAAAATAATGAAATTCAATTTCCGGAATATTTTAGGTCCCTTGCTTTTGCTCTCTTGTATAGCTTCATTTTCGCAAAAAGTATCCTGGGATGATTCACAGGCCAAAAAATGGCCGGAAGCCACCTGTAAAGTGGAAATTCGCTCAACATTTGATGGGTCACTTCAACCTGCAGTAGCCTTTAAAGCACAGGCTGCCAATCGTCCTTTGCTGATTAGCCTGCATACCTGGAGTGGCGATTATACACAGGAAGATTCCCTGGTGATACAAGCCATAGAAGAAGATTATAATTATATTCATCCCAACTTCAGAGGGGCAAATAATACTCCGGCTGCCTGTGCAAGTGATGCCGCAATTCAGGATGTGGAGGATGCTATAAAATATGGGGTACAATCGCTTGGGGCTGATCCCAAAGAAATCCATGTTATCGGTGTTTCCGGTGGGGGTTATATGACGATGATGTGCTACATGAGGATCAAAACACCGGTAAAAAGTTTCAGTAGTTGGGTAGGCATCAGCGATCTGGAAAGCTGGTATTATGAAAGCATTGGCCGAAAGCAAAAATATGCTCAGGATATTTTGAATTGTTTGGGAGCGGGAACGGTATTCAACGGGACAGCAGCCCGCGAAAGATCGCCGGTTTTTCAGGATCGGTCGGTACAAAAGGGAACCCTGCATTTGTATGCCGGCATTCATGATGGTTATCAGGGTTCGGTTCCCGTATCCCAAACGCTCCATTTTTACAATCGGGTTGTCACAGACCTTTTTCCGAAAGAGTTGGCTTCAAAGATCTCCGAATCCGAAATGAATGAGATCCTGGCAAGTCAGACCTCAAGAATATCCTATCCTGAAAAGCTTGGAAACAGAACGGTGCATTTAGTCAGACGTAAAGGGCCGGTATCTGTTACCATTTTTGAGGGGAAACACGAAATGGTGATACCGGTTGCCTTGCAGCTTGTGCCGATTGGCTCTTCGGATATTTTTAAGACCATGCATATTGTTGGCATTGGAGACAGCAATGGAGCCAATGAAAACGGCTGGATCAGTCAGTTGCGAAAATCGCTTCCGTGGACTACAGTGCTTAATTATTGTAAACCCGGTCGGACAATTGGTTTTGATAATAATGGGGATACAACGCTGAATGCTTTAAAATTGATAAAAGATCAACTGAAAGATGCTGCGGAAAAATTTGATAATAAAGTGGATTGGGTGGTACTTGCTTTAGGTACCAATGATGCAAAAAATATTTTTGATGGACGGGAAGTAGAAGTGGTTCAAAATTTCCAAAAACTTTTTGCGCAGCTTATAACCTTTAGAGACCGGATGCAGCCGGGATGCAGGATTATGGTGGTGCTGCCGCCACCTGTTTCCACCCATGCAGCTACTACCGGTAAATACGAAGGTGCAGAAGAAAGACTGACTTTTTTTGGCAAAAATTTCAGAGATATTGCAAAGCAAGCTGGTGCGGTTGTGGTAGATAGTTATAACTTGTTCCTAAACGAAAAAGATACCTTTACGGTCGATGGTATTCATTTGAACGAAGAATCGCAAGCCAAATGGGCCCGTCAAATGATCCGACAAATGAGAGGTCAATAAAAATATACAAACGTTTCTTAT
>JBGSNV010000076.1:0-3800 GCA_041739485.1 Chitinophagaceae bacterium | reverse complement strand
TGTAGCATGATGCTATGGCAGTCTTGCCTAATCAACAAAACCATATAGGTTTAATAGGTCTCTCCGGGCGCAAGTGTTCTGCCACAGGCAGGTCATCTGTGTCTGTTAGATAAACCGGTCTGTGGCCGGCTCATGCATCAGTGTGTAATATTCGGGCTCATTTGTTTTGCAGAAGGGAGGTCATACGTACCGATAAAACCCTTCATTTTAAAGCAGGAGGAAATCACCTCCTATAAAGATCGTGATTTCCCCGCTAGCTTAAAGAGTTTGTATATTCTAAAAAGATCGTAAAAAAGTTCGTAGGTAATAATGGTTCGCGGCTTCCTTTTTGGGTTAGAATCTTGTTTCCCAGTTTGTTTTATCATCCCGGGCAAAAGCCAGGACAGCTTGTATTTTTATAATTTTAGCAGGTTGTTCAACGGTATAGTGGGCTGCGTAAGGAAATTTTTCTAGCACTGCAAATCGTACCTCATCATATCGGATAGACCTGCTAAGTGGCCGGGATTTTACAGCCTTTACCTCAGCAAGTAGGTTGTTCTTAAACCTTATGCCAAGTCCCTTACTTTTAGTGTTGTAGTAATCTACCACGTCTCTTATCTCTTCCAAAGCCTCGGGGGCATACCGAACTTTGTATCCTGCCATTACATATTGTTTATGAGTTCCATTGCTTTTTCCTCATCGATAAGTAGTTCGGGGTGTTCGTTGTATTTTTTTATCCTTGCCCGTACAAGTTGCTTGTGTGCCTCCCGAATACCTGTATTTGGATCTTCCTGTAAAAGCATGTTTGCTAGTTGCATCCGTTCGTCTTTAGGAAGCTGCCGGGCCAGATCGAAGAGCTGTCCAAAATCAAGCTTCAGAAAAATAGGAGGTGTTTTAGTATCCATATCATTTTAATTTAATATTGAACGATCGTGTAACCATTCATTGTAAAGATAGCAATCATACCTAAATATTCGAGGTGAATATCCCGTCGCGCCATCGGCCGCAAGTGTTCTGCCGCAGGCAGCCCACCTGTGTCTGTTAGATCAACCGGTCTGTGACCGGGCAACGTGGTAATATTTTTACATTATATCCCAGGGAATGCTGTGAGTCTAATGAACCACTCCACGTAAAAACCTCCCACAAATCCCGGGATTGCATCCCATTATTTATCAGACAAAAGTTATTTTACAACAAGCCTTTAGTTTTTGCTGTTGTTACAGGGCACATAAAAGGTCTATCTTTCCAATATGAATATTTTGATATCAGGCGGTACCGGTATGGTGGGCACTGCCCTCACAGATACCCTTGTAAAAGCTGGCCATCGGGTCACCATTTTAACCCGCAATCCTGCTTCGGCTCAAAAAAATAAGGGTTGGGGCGATCAGGTAGATTATGCAGCCTGGGATATAAAAAAACAAACCATTGAGGAAACAGCCGTTGCAAAGGCGGATGCCATCGTACACCTTGCCGGTGCAGGGGTGGTAGCCGAACCCTGGACCGAAGCTTATAAAAAGGAAATTCTCGATAGCCGGGTCAACAGCAGTAAATTATTAATGGATGCTATTGCCCGAAACAAAGGCTCGGTAAAAACCTTTGTAAGTGCCTCGGCAATTGGCTGGTATGGTGCCGATGGAACGGACGGAAGAGCACCTTTTACTGAGGATGCGCCTTATGCACCCGGTTTTTTAGGCGATACCTGTCACTTATGGGAGGAAAGTGTAAAGCCGGTTACACAAATGGGCGTGAGGTTGGTCATTTGCCGCATTGGGATTGTCCTGAGCATGGAGGGCGGTGCCTTGCCCGAATTTAATAAACCGCTGCAATTCCGGGTGGCCGGAGTACTCGGGCATGGCCGGCAGGTCGTGAGTTGGGTACATATTCAGGATCTGTGCAATGTTTTCCGGTTTGCAATCGAAAACGAAGCTTTGCACGGAATTTATAATGCAGTGGCGCCCAATCCTGTTACAAATCGGGAACTCACTCTTGCGTTGGCACAGTTGCGATTTGGTAAGGCATTCATTGCCATGCCGGTTCCTGCGTTTGTATTAAAAATGATGATGGGGGAACGTAGCGTGGAAGTGCTGAAAAGTACGACCGTAAGTGCAGAGAAAATTCGTGCTGCAGGTTTTGAATTTACCTGGCCGGAAATTAAAATGGCACTTTCCCAACTGATTTCGGATTGACGCAACTATAGATCTTCCGCTTCAAACTTTTTAATCGGGAATATACAATAGAAAACTATCCAGGCTAAACTGATCAACAGGGCAATTTGCTTGTTGGTATCCACAGCCATTTTTTTAATGGTTTCAAACACAGGGTTCATTTCATCAGCCACCTGCAAAGGCATCAGATAAAACCCCAGCGAGTTCCCCGTGCTTTTACTGATCCATCCGGCAAGCATAATGTCGAAGATTAATCCATAGATAAAAAAGATACCCACAGCGAGTGCTGCCCGTCTTAAAAGCATACCCAATGTAAAGGCAAACAGGATGTACACACAGCTTTGTACAAAAAAGTAGCCAAGATAGGAGAGTCCTTGCGGGGTAATCGTTCCCCCTCCCGAAAACAATCCGAATCCGATGGCTGTCAATGCTACCAAAAGCGTGCATAAACCGGCCAGCAAAAACGAGACAGCCAGCTTAGCTTGTACAAATTGTTTGCGGCTGAGACCATCAATAATGTTCTGCCGGTGGGTTTTGAAACTGAATTCGTTGGAAATATGAAAGATGATGATAAAGCCGGGGAAATATAGCAGCCAGCTACTCATTTGGGTCACGGTTTTAAATACCCCCGGAAAACTGAAGTCTCCAAAAATGAAAGAACCGGCGGTTTTCGCAACTACATCTCCGGAATTACTCACCTGCTGCTTGATTTCCCAGTAGATGTAATTAATGCCAATCATACTCACGACGAACAATCCCATAAGAATCCAGAAGGTTCTGTATCCTTTTACTTTCATCCATTCCAGTTGCAATAATTTTTTCATAATAATCTTTATGAGTCGAATTTTTAAATAATTCCAAATCCAAAAATTCCAAATAGGCTGGAAATCCCAAATATAAAAATCCCAAATTCCAAAACTAAAACACCTAATTCCTCCCGCCATGGTTCGTGTCTCACGAACCATTTAATCCTAATCCCTTCTGCCAACTGCCTTAAATTAATCAAACTCTTACGGAGAGGCACCCCTTTCCTGCGGAGAGGGGAAGGGGGTGAGGGCTCTACTTCGTCAACTCCATAAACTTCGCCTCCAGACTTTTGCGCTTGAGAAGCAGATGGTCGAGCACAATGCCCTGTTCAAAACAATACCGGTTGATATCAGCAAGCTGAATGCTGTCCTGCTTGAAATGTACCAGCACTTTATGCCCCGGTTGTTGGAATACCCCTTGTTGTCCGGGCATATGCTGCATCGCTTTCAGCAGATGATCTGCCTTGGAAGCGCCGAGTTCTACTATATCATCATTGGCCAGTATTTCATCCACATGACCCGATGCCAGTAATTGTCCTTTTTTCAGAATGGCAACGTGGGTACATACCTTTTCCACTTCATCCAGCATATGGCTTGCCATAATAATGGTTTTGCCCGAAGCCCCAACCGTTGTTATCAATTGTCGAATTTCGGCAATGCCGTTGGGGTCGAGTCCGTTGGTAGGTTCGTCAAATACCATCACTTCCGGGTCGCCAAGCAAACAGGAAGCAATCGCAAGCCGCTGTTTCATTCCAAGCGAATAGCTGCTAAACGGACTTGTTCGGCGCTCGTACAGGCCAACCGTCTTTAGCACCCCATCAATATCAGGCTGCGCAATATCTTTGATGAC
>JBGSNV010000070.1:0-3584 GCA_041739485.1 Chitinophagaceae bacterium | reverse complement strand
CTGTGAACGTGAAGGAGACCCCGATGATACCATTTGCCGCATTGAAAAGGTCAAGAATCCTAAATTGACGGACAGCAGTCTGCATCAGGTAATGCGCGAATATTTGGCAGTGCATTCACCGGTAAGCCCTCAAATTGAAGGACGGATCAAAGCAACTGATGCCCCGCCTACGCTATTGTCGCAACTCGAAGGCTACGATTATATGTTTACCTGAAAACCGAATTATCATACATTTTACTTAATTGTGTTAGGAAATGAAAAGTTCCCGTGGTACCTTCGTTTTACCATTAAGCACTTTAAAACATGCGACTGAATTTGATGATTCTTGCTGTGGTTGTTATAACCTCGGGCTTGTTATACTGTAATGCCAAAAGGCGGAACAGTGAGCCTATGGATTATGCGCAGCTTGGAGATGCTATTACAAGTAAAACGCAGGACACCCTTTCCACCATTCTTAAGAAATCAATTCAGGAAAAAGGCTACGCAGGCGCTATTGATTTTTGTAATATCAAAGCCATGGAGCTAGCAAACACATATGGCAACGAAGAAATCCGGATAAACAGAACCTCTTTAAAAGTAAGAAATACAGATAATCTACCGGACAAAAATGAAGCAATGCAATTAGAAATATTTCTTGAATTAGCTTCCAAGGGGGAATTGCCTTCATCAAAACTTGTGGTTGAAGAAACCGGCAGGGTTCATTATTATAAACCCATCATTATTCAGGCGCTTTGCCTAAATTGCCACGGTAAATCAAATATCGAAATTGCTCCTGAGACCTTCGCGGTTTTAAACAAAAAATATCCCAACGATCAGGCTACGGGATATATACTCGGCGAGTGGAGAGGATTGTGGCACCTTACTTTTGATACAGAAAAAGAAAAATAGAAAGATAAATGAGAAGTATTTTAAGTTTAGTCATTGCAACAACCCTCTTAATAACAGCCTGTAAAAACACCCACAGAAGTTCTGACAGCAATTCGGAATCTTCTACAGAAAAAGGGTTTCCCGAATTTACATTGACCAATGCCATGGGAGAGACTGTTGAATTTTCAAGCTTAAAAGGCAAAACGATATTTGTAAATCTTTGGGCCACATGGTGCCCACCCTGTGTGGCCGAGATGCCCTCTATAGTTAGCCTTTATCAGCAAACCAAGGGTGAAAACAATGCCTTTGTATTGCTTTCGCTTGACGAGGATTTTGAAACTGCAAAAAAATGGGTCAAAGCCCGTAATCTTGATATCCCTATTTATGCCACGAGTCAGCTCCCGCCCCTTTTTGAAGTCAGGAGTATTCCTACCACCTTTATTTTTCAGCCGGATGGCAAAATGATTTTTACCCATGTAGGTTCTGAAGACTATTCCAAACCCAAATTTCAAAAAATCATGAATGTTCAGGCTTCCAACACCACTGCGGTTCGCTAAATTTGCACATGCGGAAAAACGAACCGGTGGTTATTGCCGAAACTGAAGATTACATTGCGGTAAGTAAACCTTCGGGAATGCTTACCCTTCCTGATCGACACGATGAAGAAAAACTGAGTTTACGGGGATGGATGGAAGCTTCGTTTGGTAGAATTTTTGTCATTCACCGACTCGATAAGGACACAAGCGGTCTGATTCTTTTTGCAAAAAATGCAGAAGCCCATCAGTATTTCAACACGCTATTCGAAGAAAGAAAAATTGAAAAAATCTATCAGGGAATCGTTGACGGCAAACCGTTTCAGGCGGAAGGAACTATTGAAGCTCCGATAGCTGAACATAGTGCCCGCAATGGAACCATGGTTATCCATACAAGGGGAAAAGCTTCGCGAACCGATTATAAAGTGCTTCAAAGCTGGAACAGTTACAGTTTACTCTCTTTTACATTGCATACAGGCAGAACCCACCAAATACGAATCCATAGCCGGCATATAGGACATCCGATTGCATGCGATCCATTTTATAATGATGGTAAACCGGTATTGCTTTCCTCTCTAAAAAAGAAATTTAAATTATCCCGCAATTTACTGGAAGAGAACCCTTTATTGAACCGATTAGCACTCCACAGCTATTCTCTTAAATTTACAGACCGTAATGGCCAAGAAACCTTTTTGGAAGCACCATTGCCCAAAGACATGCAGACTTTTGTTAAACAACTGAGCAAACTTTGAACCTGATATCCGGGATTTATCTAGGTGAATTTCCTCCCTGACTGTTGGCATTATAAATGGTCATAGCTTCCGGCATCATCTTTTCAAGTTGAGCAATCCGGGTTTCATCAGAAGGGTGGGTACTCAACCACTCCGGTGGTTTTTGCCCCCCAATAGCCGACATGCGTTTCCAGAATGCAATGGATTCCTGTGGATTATACCCTGCCATAGCACTATAAATCAAACCAAGCCGGTCAGCTTCCAGTTCGTCTTTGCGGCCAAAAGGCAAAATAAGACCCGTATTGGTACCCACCTGATATGCCTGATTGAATAATGATTGTGTTGCAGCGGGCTTATTTTGTAAGGCTACTGAAAGTGCAATCCCTCCAAATTGCTGCACGAGCCCCTGACTCATGCGCTCTTTACCATGTTGAGCAATTGCATGTGCCACTTCATGACCCATCACCACACCCAGTGCATCTTCATTTTTAGTAATCGGTAAAATACCAGTGTACACAGCAATTTTACCACCCGGCATACACCAGGCATTGACGGTTGCTTCGTCAATCAACATGTATTCCCATTTAAAATCTTCGAGATATTTGGAAAGGCCTTTCTCTATATAGTACCTCGTGATTCCATCTGCAACACGCGAACCTACCCGTGTAACCATTTGCGCATTGGCGTTGGTTGCCGGCGACAATACTTTGCTGGTTCGTTTTATCTCGGCATATTGATCTGCTGCAAGTTTATTGACCGTACCACCATCTACCAATGCCAACTGCTTTTCTCCGGTTAATGGATTTACCGCACAAGCCACCAATAAGGTGAGCATGAAAAAGAAAACAAACCTGTTCATATATGATTATTTTAATAAAGGTGAAAGTTACTTCAAACGAGAAGAGGCCTCTAATTTATTTCCTGAAAATTTCCTTAATTAACACAGGAGGAGTGAAGTCCTGATCCACTTCGGGTCGCTCATAGATTTTCATCACCACATCCATGCCTCGCACTACCCTGCCAAAAGCAGCATAGCCCTGTCCGTCGGGATTACTTTTGCCTCCAAAATCAAAACCCCGGTTATCACCGATGCAAATAAAAAATTCGGTAGTTGCGGTTCCCGGCTCCCGACGGGCCAAACTAATGGTTCCATGCTCATGACGCAAACCTGCAACAGAGGTGGGCTCATGCGGAATACCTTTCAGATAATCCCGGTTCATCCCTGATTTGTACATGCCCCCCTGAATCAGCTCGGCTGCATAAGCTCCCATCGGTTGATTATCCCGGCTCAAAATCCGGTAAAAGGAACTGTTGTCATAAAATCCCGAATCGATATAACTTAAAAAAGCAGCTACGGTTTGCGGTGCCTTTTCTGCATACAGCTCAATTTCTATATCCCCGGCCTTAGTAGCCATAATGATATATCTGCTACCTGCCTGCCGGCAACCCGCCC
>JBGSNV010000064.1:0-15831 GCA_041739485.1 Chitinophagaceae bacterium | reverse complement strand
CAGCAGAGCCTACTTCCGCTTTAGCCAGCAATGCAAAATTAGAAAAGTGTAAATAGTATTCAGGATTTAATTTAATTTGTAAACTTATATCAGGATTATTAACCAATAAGTGTAAACTTTTTTCAGGACGATACACAGCGTAGTATTCATCCTGCCATTCAAATTTTTGACTTGTTAATGCATTTTTGTTAATCCAGAAAGACGATTCCCCTTTAATCATTTGAATAACTTTTTGAATAGACTGATCAGCACCCAAGGAGACCAAACAATGGCAATGATCTGAATAACCATTAACAAAATCAATGAAAATACCTTTTCTTTTCGCATTTTCTTTGATATGGTTCCAAACCATAGAACGCAGTTCTTTGGTATTCAGGTAGGGGACCCTATTTTTTGTACTCCATACAAAATGTATGTACACTTTTACAAAAGGCATGTTATGGTTTTTGAAATGTGAGATTGAATCTGAATTTACTAATTATTTTTTTTTTGATGCAAGAGGTGAAGAAAATATTTCCTCCCGGTTTTAAGATTAAAGGGCCATTTTTTATTAAAGTTTTGAAATTCAGGTTCGGCTAAAGCCAATAGAACATTGTATCTTTTTTGGAATGGGCTAAAGCCCATTCCAATTGAATACTTGGTTCATTATATTCAACTAAAAACCAACAGGTCTTTAGATTTGATTTGTTGATGGGGCTAAAGCCCCAATAAGCCACTTTGAAAATATTAGCTTGTCGTAATTTTAGCCGGCTTTAGCCGGAAAAGTTGTTTTTAAAGTGCCGCTATAAATGTATTTTCAATTCCCACCTGCTTCAGCGGGTGGATCAAAACAAAAGGCACCCGAAAGTGCCTTTTGTTTATTGTCAATCTGATGATTCGTCTACTCTTCTACTGATTCATTAACTTATCCGTTGTTCGTATATTTATTGGTTGATACCCCGCATTTACCGATGTATAAACTACTCCTTTGCCTGCAAACTAATCCAACCCAAGATCCCTGCCTTTCATCGTTGCGGGTACCCCGTCTTTCAGCCATCTTGCAGGCTCTTTATCCATCAGCAACCAATCGAAAAATTGTTGCTCCCGGATCGAAATATCTTTGCGGTTTTTACGCGCTACCAGGTTATGATCTTCGCCATTATAGTTCAGCATCCATACCTTTTTATTGAGGCGACGTAAAGCGGTGAACATTTCGATACCCTGATACCAGGGAACAGATCCATCTTCGTCATTGTGCATGATCACCACAGGCGTGGTCACTTTGGGAAAATGAAACAACGGAGAATTTTTGATGTACAAATCCTGTCTTTCCCAAAGCGTTGCGCCGATGCGGCTTTGGGTTTTTTCGTATTGAAACTGACGGTTCAGACCCGAACCCCAGCGGATACCTCCGTAAGCACTTGTCATGTTGGCAACCGGAGCGCCCGCCCAGGCTGCACGGAACAAAGGCGTCATCGTAATCATCTGTGCGATTTGATAACCACCCCAGCTTTGTCCCTGTAATCCCAAACGCGTACTGTCGGCCAATCCCATTTTCACCACATGCCGCACCCCGCTTACCACATGGTCAAAAGCATCCTGACCGGGTTGTCCGGTTTTGTAATGAATATCCGGTACTAAGACCAAATACCCTCGGCTTACAAAAAACGAAATATTCAATCGCGAAGGCGTAGGTGCCGGTGCATTGTAACGATACAATCCATCGGTTGAGGTTTCATAAAAATAAGAGATCATCGGATACTTTTTACCGGCTTCAAAATTCTCCGGCTTGTAAAGGATTCCCTGTGTCATTTTACCATTATAGGTTTTCCACTCAATCAGTTCAGCGGTCATCCAGTTGTAATTATCCTGCTGTGGATTGGGCTGATACAAGCCTTTACCCAGCACAACATTTTCCCCCGAAATATCATTGCCTTTTACCACCTTAATATCGCCGCTGCGGGCAAATGTTTCTGTACCAAAACTAAGTACTGCTGCATTTTTTGCCTTCTCAAAACTGCGACCCGTAACCGCTACCGGAAGGGTTTGCTTACCGCCACCGAGGCTAAAACTTTCTCCCAGATTATAATAGCGCATACCAGCCGTTTTGTCTTTTTCATTGAAAAGCGTAAGCAGTACCTGCTGCTTGTCCGACAAAGAGCGCTCTTCTTCGGGATCAAGTCTTTGGAAACGGATCTGAATTTTATTTTTCCGGCCTTCTCCGTTCGTAATACAAACCGGAGCATTCACACCGGATGGATCGAGTTTCCAGATATCGTACCGGTCGTACACATACAAGGCTTCATCGCGATCGTGCCAGCCCATTTGGCCATATGCACCCGGGTCAGCAGGCACATCATTGTCCTCATCCCACAAAGCCGTTTTTACTTTGGCAGAGATATTTACAATGCCTTTGCCTGCAAAAGCAAAATATTGCCTTTCCTTGCGATCGTACCAGGAAATATAATTACCACCGGGACTTGTGGTGGCATATCCGCTTAATCCTTTTTTGATTAGCGAACGATTACCGGTTTTGGCGTCCACCTGATACAAATCAATACTGCTGCCGCCTTCCCATTGCGATTCTATCCGATATCCGGAGTTGGTAGAACCCAAAAACATCGCATTGTCTCCGGTAAGACCTAACTGAATAGTTTCCAGTTTTTCATCTGCAAGTTGAACCATCGAACCTGTGGAAAGGTCGTATAATACTTCGTAGTTGCGATTCAGTTCGCGGTTCAGATTGCGTAACTGCTGTGGTTGCAGATAGTCGTCATTGTAATGCCACACATCTACACTTACCCGGTCTATTTCTGGCACGGTAGTATCCTTAGGAGGGTAAACCGGGGCTACCCCAAAAAAGAGCCGGTTTCCGGATTTGCTGAACCGCGGTGCTGCTACTTCGCTTACCTGCCAACCTTTGGTTTTTCCTGCAGAAGCTCTGTTGGCAAGCATCCTAGGGGCTTGGGTACCTTGTTGAAAATAATAGAGATTATAAAATTTCTGAAGTGCCTTTTCGCTGCTATCGCTCTCTGCCAGATAGGCCAATTTGTTGCCTGTTTCATCAAAACGCATCAACCGGATATCGTTGAGATCTTTTGCAAGGGTATCGGCTTTGCCGGCCGCTACATCTACAAAAAGCAAACGAACTTTGGCAAGGCTATCCTTTCCGATTTTTCCGGTTTCGAGTGCTATCGATTTGCCACCTATGCTATCGATGGAAAAATCCATGATATTTTTAAAAACAAGTTCCTTACCTGTATTGAGGTCAAGCCAAACAAGGTCGCCGCCCACTTCATAAGGCTTACCACCCGAGCCATTGGGTTCGTCGGCATCCGCTTCTGAAAATTCAGAATCAGACTCCAGATATTTTTTCCGGATCTTTTCAGGCAACTGGCTTAAAAGTGCTTGCAGGCTGTCAATCACTCTTCGGGCACTATCCAGTTTAGGATCCGACTTCGGTTTCACCATTTTTTTGGAGGTATCCGGCAAAGGCTTATCCATGTGATACACAATCCAGTTGCTGTTGTCCGGCATTTTGAAACTGCGGACCCGGGCTATTTTTTTCAGTTTTCCGGTAGATAATTCCAGATAACCCAAACTATCCTTCGGTATATCATCGCCTCTTTTTTTCTTTATTCTTGCCTCCCGGGATTCCTGATAGGTAGGATCGATCTTAAAGATGGCAAACTTGCTATCGGGGCTAAATGCAACGGCGTTTCCCCGGGGAATTTCAACCGCATTACCGCCATCCGATTTCATCACCATTAACTTCCCGTCCCCTTCCTGTGGGTTCACGGTAAAAGCAAGCCACTGACCATCGTTGCTCAGCTTGCGTTCCTGAATGGACTCCCATCCATCGTAAACGGAGTGATCAAGCGGATTTTTTTGGGCAATTGCGCCCCATGAAATACTCCATGTTACGAAAAGAAATAATATCCTCATAAGCAAAATTTTTGATAGTGGTTAGACGCTAAGTAAGTTAAAAACTGTTAGATAGACCGTAAAAACGAGCCTTTTTGCCGTATTTAAAATACATCAACGTAAAAATCAGAAGGAGTGCGGTATATTTTTAACCTTTGCGAAAGATCAACAATCGCCGCCATGCAACCAACACCACAGTACTACGCCGAATACCTTGCCCTTGATAAAATTCTCGATGCACAGGACCCGGTCAGCTTTCACGAACCCTATACTCCTGCCCACGATGAAATGCTTTTTATTGTGATCCATCAGGCTTATGAGCTTTGGTTCAAACAGATGCTGCATGAAGTGGAGTCGGTTATAAAAATCATGGAACAGCCGGAACTGAATGACAATTCACCGGAATTACAAACCGCAGTACACCGGCTCAACCGGGTGAATACCATCATGCGGGTGTTGGTACATCAAATGGATGTGATGGAAACAATGACGCCAATGGATTTTCTCGATTTCCGCGATTTACTCCGTCCTGCATCGGGTTTCCAAAGCTGGCAGTTTAAAATACTGGAAGCAAGGCTTGGTCTGCCATTCGAAGATCGCCACGGAAAAGACTATTACACCAGCATGCTGAAACCTCAATATACCCAACAGGTAAAAGATGCCGAACAACTACCTGACCTTTTGACGATGATGAATGGCTGGCTCCAACGGATGCCGTTTTTTGAAGTTGCGGCGCTTTGGAAAGATTTCATTCCTACCTATCCCGAAGCTAAAAGCGATCTGCCGGTCTTCTGGCAGGAATACCGGCACAGGCTTGTGCAAAGTCTTGCCGATGTAGAAAGTGACAATCTCAATCAATTCGATCGGACTATGGGCTTTGAAAAAGATTCGCCGCCAACAAGCCTGAGCCCTGCAGCAAGCCGCGCTGCATTGTTCATTATGTTGTACCGGGGTTTCCCCATGTTGCAACAGCCGTTTCAATTAATCAATTGCGTACTCGAACTTGACGAACAGTTAAGTACCTGGCGCTACCGGCACATGAATATGGTGCACCGGATGATCGGTCACCGCATTGGTACGGGTGGAAGTACCGGTAAAAATTATCTAAAGGGAGCAGCAGACAAACATTATATATTCAAGGACTTTGCAAGACTAACAAGCTTCCTGATTGAAAGACGGCATCTGCCCGTTCTTGGAAAAAGTATGGAAGCCAAATTGGGTTTTTTTCATATGTAGCGCGCCGGAACTAATCTGTATCCTGTGTTAAAAATCAATCTTACAGGACCATTAATCGAGTAATTTTAAAATTTTTATTTGAATTTGCACAGTTATTTAAGGTTATAGTAATAATTATATAAATAGATTTATCTAAGTAATCGCTTTAAAATATACATGCAACAGAATCCGCTGCATGGAAACAACCGACCTCGGAGGGGTCAAATATTTATAGCAAATAATAAAACCAAAGATATGAACACAACCGACCCCAGCGGGGTCAAATGTTTGTAGAAAACGATAGAACTAAGGCGCAGGACTCCAGCGGAGTCTAACATCTACTTGCCTTTGTGGTTAAAAAGCCATGTCCTTTTACCCATTGCTTTTTTGTAACTGCGAATTACAAAAAAAATTACCGAACCACACTAATGGTTCCTGCACCACTGTAAGAATGATATTCTCCCTGATACATGGCATCCGCACTCAGGGGGCCTATGCGATAGGTGCCCGGTGTTACTGCCCGCACAGAGTAATAAAAAACCTGCCGGTTGCTACCCAAATCCGTAAAGAAATGGATCCGGTCATCCCGGATATCCCTGCTCAATGGTGTTGTTTCATCCTTAATCCAATCCATACCCGGCACATCTTTAATCCGACCATTTTCAATTTCCCAGCCTCCCGGTAACAGGTCCGTTACCACAATATTTTCAACCCGCCCGTTGAACGCTTTTTCCAGCACGATCTTTACCACAATCAATTCATTCTGGTTAAAACGGTTACCACTGAGCGGCTTACCGTTTCGATCAAACAATTGCCGGCGCACTTTCAAATAGTTATCTTCTTCCTGAAAACCACCGCTTGCACTGACACCGCTTGCCTGCCACCAATAATATAAGGGGCCGGCTCCTTTGGCAGCAATTTGAATAGCACCGGTACCCAGTTGACGTTTGTTAAGTTTCAAGAAATCGCCACCCATTGCTCCCACTTTTTTTCCATTTACATAAACCTCAGCGGTAGCTTTAGAAGCCAAAGAAGTTTTTGCCATTTTGCCCAAAGCCAGTAAACCAAAAACGGCTTCCTGTGTACTGAAATAGTCTGAGCTGTTGAATTTATCTACAAGATGTTTGCTCATAACCGGTACCTGTGCATGGTTGGGATCCACTTCAAGCAATACATTCAACGCCAATCCTTCATCGCGGATAGGACTATAAAAAGCACCGCCGGTTACCGGGATAGAAACCTCCCCACTAAAAGAGGCAGGCAGCATTTCGCGAAAACTCTTTTTATCCCCGGCCAATGCATAGGTAGCCGATAACACATATTTGCTATCAAGCGCCAGATCTTTCTGATTGGCTTTATAATAATTCATGGCTGAAATATTAGGCCGACCCGCAAGTGCCAGTACGTAAAGACTATAGGCCACTTCCTTGGGTGCAATTCGCTTTTGCTGATTTTGGTTGTAGTAATAATCTACCAGATCGCGTTGCCTCAATTTATTGCTAAGATATTGAAGCATGGTTTCGAGCAATTGCGCATCGGGTGCATAACCAGCTTTGCGGGCTTCCACCAGAAAATGCGCCGCATAAGCAGTCACCCACCATTGTTCGATACCCTGCCCCTCCCAAAGTGTCAAACCACCATTGTATAATTGCCGCATTTTTATCCGCTGAATCGCTGTGGCAATACTTGCATTAGCAGGCTTGCGCAGATCTCCGCCCTGTTTTAAAATCTGACTGAGATCAGCCACATATAATTGCGGGAAAGCAGCGCTGATTACCTGTTCGGTGCAACCATACGGATAATTGACCAGGTATTGCAGCGGCTTTGCCAACTGCAGAACAGGCGATCGGGCAACCATCAATTCATAATCTTCTGTACCGGACATAAAATCTCCTACCGGCAGATTGACGGTGGTTTTGGCATTCGCTGCGAGCACGCCACTTCCGCTGCGTTTTTGCAAAGTGGAGGAGGGACGTACGGTAATATCAATATCTTCTCCAAAGCTTTCTCCCAGCGCAGATACATTCAACTTCAATTTTGCTTCCCCCGGATTGGCCTTTGCAAAAACCGGGAATTCAATCCTGCTTTCTGCATGCGGGGCAATGCTTGCCTTCATCGTTCCCGCACCTCCTGCCAACAAAGATCCTTCAGCAGTAACCTTTGCTGTAACGGAGGCCTGCTTGTCGGTGGTATTGCTGAGCGTAACACCCACCATTACCGTATCCCCAGGACTCATAAACCTTGGCATAGCCGTACTTACCACAATCGGGTCAGCTACCTGCATCGTAGCTTCGGCTGCACCAAACTGATCTCCTTGTACACCCACCGCCATCATGCGTACCTGTCCGTTGAAGGCAGGAATCGCCACCTCGAAACTTACCGAACCACTGCCCCCAACCTTTTGCCAGCCACTCCAGTAACTCAGCAATTTAAAACGCTTGTTGGGTATGGGATTCTGCCGGAGATTCATGCTCAGGTCTCCGTCCCCACCGGTACTGCTCATCGTTCTGCGCAATTCAGGAAAAAGCAAAGGATACAAATCCCAGCCTTCCACCTCAAGTGCCCGCTTACTGAAATACCATTCGTAGGGATCCGGTGTACGAAATCCGGATACAGCAAGAATCCCGTTGTCAACAGCAGCAAGGTTGACCAAACTACCGGGCTTTGCCTTTACCACTACAGTTTGTTTTTTATCGGAACGGCTGCTTGCATTGGCCTTTATGCTTACCTCCAACCTTTTAGAAGCATCGGTTACCGATACATTGGCAAAACCATGTGCGGCAGTAAGTGGCAAATCGCTCATGGTATGTGCCTTAAACAAGGTGGCCGTTATGTAGGCATTGGGTAAATGCGTTTCATTGAGATCGAAACTTGCAGTTGCTGTTCTGTTTTTTACCTCTACAAACTGATGCGTTAATACCTCATTGGTTTCTAAAGTCACAAGGAGCCTGCCATCAAAGGGTGCTTTGAACAATACCTTCACTTTTTCGCCGCTCTTATAGGCTGTTTTATCCAGTGAAATATCCACTTCTCCATCACTGTTTACTTCAAAATCGCCGGTATTGCTTCCCCAGCTTCCATAGCTGTAAAACCGCTGACTAACATAAGTATCAGCCCCGGGCAAGGCAATTCGTAATTCATATTCCCCCGGTTCTCTTGGTATAAATTTAAAATCGGTTTCTTTTCCGGGTATGTTTACCTGTTGTTTTTGCAACTGCTTTTCTTCGCGTTGCGAATCGTAGCGGAAATAACTTCCCGATTTCTGAAGAACGGTTCTGTACTCATGTTTGATTACCGTTACTACTGCTGCTGTATTTACAGGAGCCGCTTTAGGATTAAGCGCCACCATACGAAATACAGCCGGCTGATTGAGCGAAAAATAATTGTACCCCGAAGTTGCGACTCCGATCAACACCGGCTGCGTCAGGATATCAACCGTTGTATTTCGGCTAACCGGCCGGCCGTTTTCATCAAAAACTGTAGCAAAAAAACGAGCCTGTAACAATCCCATATTTTTATACATAGCCGGTACGGTATAATCTTCCGAGGCCTTACCCGAAGGATCCGTTTTGCCTTGTCTGACTACTTTATCAAAAAAGGTTTCGCGATTGCTCAGGCTAAAATTATAAGCTGCAAATCCCTCGGGACGAAATGCTTTTTCTTTTACCTGAACCTCGAGCTCGTAATTGCGGTCTGCAGCCGGAGGACCGAAATAATTGACTGCATCAATCGACAGTTTTGCAGAACCACCGGGTTGCAGCGATGCCTGATTCAGTTGGGCAGTTACTTTAATACGATCAGGCACAAATTCTTCTACCCTGAAATTATAAGTGGTGATCAATACATCATTGCCATTGTACAATTCCATGGCATAGGTACCGGTAATAGCAGCGGCGGGTAAGGAAACTGCAGCTTCTGCGGTTCCTTCGCCATCGAGGGTCTTCCTAAGCTGCGTCAATTCCTTACCGTTAGGAAGGAGCATTTTTATTTTAACCGGTAAAGTCCCCGGATTTTTTCGGAATCCATCCCGCACAATCACCCCAAACCTGATGGTTTCCCCAGGCCGGTACATATCCCGTTCGGGTACCACATAAGCATCGAGACCAGTAGCATTTATTTTTTTGCCCCCCACCGCATAACGAGAGGTATTTACCCGGGTGTTGTTGAATGGAAGATAATTGAAATCATCCCCAAGCTTAGCAACCACCATTGCGGGCTTAAAACCTCCAAACGTTGCATTTCCCGTCAGCAAGATCTCTGCCACCCCTTCGCTGTTGGTACTTCCGTTTCCGATCATCTGATTGTTGGCACCGTACACCTGTAAACCGACACCGCTCAATCCATTGGCAGATTGAATGCTATTTGCAAAAACAAGCATTTTATTTCCACCGGTTTTTGCAATCAGTCCAATGTCGCTGAGCGCAATGAACCGACTACTGTTGATCCAGTAATCTTTGGTACTGCGTACCGAAATATGGTAGATGCCCTTGTAACCGGGTAATTTATCATCCGGATTAAAGGTAAGCAACCGGTTGACCCCCTGCTTGGGCAACGTGCGGGTATCAATTACCTGCTCGTACAATACATCGCCCATCACCACTTCGTCGTCACCCTCGTAGTAATAGTAATCGTCCTCTTCCCCATTCGTTTTGCTTTTTGGATAATAACCGTATTTCTGAGCAGCGAGCAGGTTGCTTTCGTACACTTTGCTTACGATCAGTTTGATAGTGGGTACATTACTAATGTTCATTTCAATATTGCGTTGACCGGCAGCGCTCAGATATACAGCTTTATTATTAGTGAAAGAGAGGGACGGCTCGAGTTCGCCAAAAGTAAGCGGGGAAGAATAGGGCATTTTGAGTGTGCCGCCAAGACTGCCCCGAAGTCCTTTTTTTAAGGTAAGTGTATAGCCGGAAGCCACTGAAAAATCGGGACTGATCAATAAAAAACCGTTATCCGTTTTCTGTACTGAAAAATTCACCTTCGGCTCTATGTCCACAAAAGAGCCGATTGTATTTTCAGCTATTGTTTGATTGGTTCTCACCACAATAGTACCACCGTTTCCATCGTGCTCGGTTTGGATTTCGTTTACCAGTAATACAAAGGGCGATGTTAAAATACCGGCATACTCAAGGGTTGCAGGCAACCCGTTTTGTCCGCCCTCCGGCAACAGTCCGGGTAGCAGCCGTACAGTTACCTTATAATCGCGATCCTCCGCCGAAATACCGGTCAGCATACATTTAATTGAAGCGGCCGTATTCAGAGTTTCCATTTCAATCGTTACCGGTTGTTCATCAAGCAGCACTTCGAGCCTGCTTTTTAATTGCTCCGGAGAAACAGGATAATTGAACAGCAATTCAAGTTTAGGAAGAACCTGATTGCTGCCCTCCGCTTTGGTCCAGGCAAAAAACTGATTTTCCAAAACAAGATCCGGGGTTTTAAAAGCCACTTTATCTGCAGAGGAGATGGATGTATATTCAGATTGATTGAGCAAAGTGCTGCTATTGAATTCTGCCTTATAACTTGTGGCAGGCATCAGGGGACCTGAAGGACTAAACACCAGCTGATCTTTGGATTCCCAGCGAAAACGACCCGGTATATTGGGGCTGAAACGAATATAACTGCTGCTGTCCCAGCGATTTAACATCGAGTCGGTAGCAATATCGGTACCAAACCGGAAAGTTAAATTACCCAATACCGGTACTTCCCCGGTGGCATTGGTATACTGTAGAGATACACTGTTCCGGTTACAGGAAACAGCAAAAAAGCTCAAACCTAAAAGAAGGGTAGCAAAAGATTTCATAGAAGGTGGTTGTAATGCCAAATTAGCATTTATTGGCTAGCTATGGTATTAAAAAATTAAATATTACCGGATCGGGTTAATTTAGCCTGATGATGGGGTCAGCGATCAGGAGGAAATCGGGAACTTTTTTTAACCGCTATAAAAAAACATTTTGGGTAGCCGGAACCCTGCTGACCTTTCTTTTGCTGCTCCATTTTATTTTTCCGCCAAACCTCGACGTATCCTATTCTCCCATGATACTTGATGCCAACGGACAACTTCTGCATACCGCGCTTTCGAAAGATGAAAAATGGCGGCTTCCGTTAGAGGAAGAAGACATCACCCCGCTGCTCGAAAAAGCGATCCTTACCAAAGAAGACCGTTGGTTTTATCAGCACCCCGGTGTAAACCCACTTGCTGTTATCAGGGCTTTAGCAAGAAATATTGTTCGGGGCAAAACCACTTCCGGAGCAAGCACTATTACCATGCAGGTAGCCCGTTTACTCGAACCAAGACCACGAAATATCGGAAGTAAATGCATAGAAATGCTTCGGGCATTTCAAATTGAAATGTGTTTAAGCAAGAAAGAGATCCTTTGTTTATACCTGAATCTTGCCCCTTATGGCGGTAATATTGAAGGGATCCGTTCCGCAGCCTACTTTTATTTACAAAAAAATCCCAACCATTTATCGCTTGCTGAAATAACGGCCCTGAGTGTGATACCCAACCGCCCTAACAGCCTTACACCGGGTAAACAGAACGAAGCTGTTTTACAGGAACGCAACCGTTGGCTGCAATGGTTTGCCGACAAGGGCTTTTTTACAAAGGAACAAATAGCCGATGCCTTACGGGAACCCTTTGACGCTGTAAGACAGCCTGCGCCCCGGCTTGCTCCGCACTTAAGCAGAAGACTTTTGCAGCAGGAAACCACCCGTAAAATTAAAACCACGCTTCAGTTGAACCTTCAATTGCAGAGTGAAAAAATTATCGCCGACTATGTACGCAGTTTGCAGGCCTATGGCATTCATAATGCAACCGCCGTAGTGGTAGACAACCAAACAAGGTCGGTGCTTGCCTATATAGGATCGGCCGATTTTTTTGATTCAACCGATGGCGGACAGGTAAACGGTGCAGCAGCGGTGAGGCAACCCGGCAGTACCCTGAAGCCGCTGCTGTATGGGCTTGCCATAGACGCCGGTATGCTGACCCCGAAAACCATGATCCCCGATGTACCGATCAATTACAGCGGCTATGTACCCGAAAATTACGATCAGCGATTCAATGGCCTGGTATCGGTTGAATATGCCCTGATGCATTCCCTGAATATACCGGCAGTAAATACCTTGAAGGCAACCGGCAAGGAAAAACTGATCCGGGCTCTCAGTCAATGTCGTTTTGAACAAATAAAAAAAGATCAGCATAAGCTGGGATTGAGTATGATACTCGGGGGCTGCGGTACAACCCTGGAAGAGTTGACCGGATTGTATTCCACCCTTGCCAACAACGGTATTTATGAGCCGCTCTGTTATTTAAAAACGAAAACGCAGACACCCGGTATCCGGATCCTTACCCGGGAAGCAGTATACATGCTGCATGAAACGCTTTCAAAAACAGACCGGCCCGATTTACCGGTAAACTGGTCGGCTACCGAAAGCCTGCCTAGAATAGCCTGGAAAACAGGAACGAGTTATGGAAGACGCGATGCATGGAGCCTTGGATACAATCAACGGTACACGATTGGCGTATGGGTAGGCAATTTTTCCGGAAAAGGGGTTCCGGAATTAAGTGGCGCTACCATTGCAACGCCTCTGCTATTCCGGCTCTTCAATGCCCTTGACCGGGAAAGTCATACACAATGGTTTCGTCCTCCAGATCAACTGGAACAACGAATGGTTTGCACAGAAACCGGGCATATACCCGGCCCCCAATGTGGGCAGGTCGTTATGGATTATTTTATCCCGTTGGTATCACCGGGAACCCTCTGTGAACATCAGAAAGAATTAGCGGTATCCCCCGATGAAGGCATCAGTTATTGTGTGTATTGCCTGCCGCAGTCCGGCTACAAGAAAAAATGGTTTACCGTTTTTCCGGAAGAAGTGCAGGCTTTTATGGAACAATATCAGGCCTTAAAAAATAAGCTCCCTCCACATAACCCGCTTTGCACGCAGGTTTGGGGCGAAAAAGGCCCCCTGATCAAATCCCCGAAACATCAATCCGAATATTATTTAAGCAAGCAGCACCCGGAGCCAATTGCCCTCGAATGTCAGCCCGCTGCCGATGTATCGATGGTGCATTGGTATATCAACGACCGCTTTTACAAGAGTACGCCTGCCCGTCAAAAGATATTTTTTATGCCGGATGCTGGACGACAAAAAATATCCTGTACCGACGATAAAGGCCGGAACCGAAACGTAATCATTGACGTTCGGGTGGTGGATTTATAAAAGGAAGAGCATAAAAAAACGCCGCAAACCTGCGACGTTTTTTTTATAACATTTACCGGAAATCATCCCGCTTCAGAAGCCGACTCCGCCAATACGGTTACCGTATTGTCTATCACTTCTACAAAACCTCCGGAGATGGTGAACGATTGCGTACTTGTTTTGTCCTTCAATACCTTTAAAACACCTTTACCCAAGGCACTTACAATAGGTGCGTGTTTATCAAGTACTTCAAATTTACCACCAATACCGGGTAATTGAACACCATATACTTCGGCGCTGAAGAACTTTTTTTCCGGCGTAAGAATTTCTAAATGCATTCCTGTATGATTGATCGGAGCCCCTTTTCAGGATCCCGTTTGAATGAAACCTGATTTATTTATCCCTGAGCCTGTTCGATCATCTTCTTGCCCTTTTCAATGGCATCTTCGAGGGTACCTACAAGGTTGAAAGCTGCTTCCGGATATTCATCTACCTCACCATCCATGATGGCGTTAAAGCCCCGGATCGTATCCTGAATGTCAACGAATACACCCTTCAGACCGGTAAACTGTTCAGCTACGTGGAAAGGCTGACTCAGGAAACGCTGAACGCGGCGGGCACGCGATACAGTCAGTTTATCATCGTCGCTCAATTCATCCAAACCAAGGATGGCGATAATATCCTGAAGTTCCTTATAACGCTGCAAGGTCAGTTTTACGCGGTTGGCACAATCGTAGTGTGCATCTCCCACGATACCCGGTGAAAGAATCCGGCTTGTGCTGTCGAGGGGATCCACCGCAGGGTAGATACCAAGGTCAGCAATCTTGCGGCTCAATACCGTGGTGGCATCAAGGTGCGCAAAGGTAGTAGCCGGAGCGGGGTCAGTCAAGTCATCCGCAGGAACATATACAGCCTGTACCGAAGTAATAGAACCGTTTTTGGTTGAGGTAATTCTTTCCTGCATCAGTCCCATTTCGGTAGCAAGTGTAGGCTGATATCCTACCGCAGATGGCATCCGTCCAAGCAAGGCCGAAACTTCTGAACCTGCTTGTGTGAAACGGAAGATATTATCCACGAAGAAGAGGATGTCTTTTCCTTTGCCTTGTCCGTCTCCATCACGGAAATATTCCGCAATCGTAAGACCGCTAAGTGCTACACGGGCACGGGCACCGGGAGGTTCGTTCATCTGGCCGAATACGAAAGTAGCCTTTGATTCTTTCAGGCCTTCCATATCCACCTTTTCCAGATCCCAGCCACCTTCTTCCATGCTGTGCTTAAAGGCTTCGCCATAATTCATGATACCAGCTTCGATCATTTCACGAAGCAGGTCATTTCCTTCCCGGGTACGTTCTCCTACGCCGGCAAATACCGACAGACCACCGTAACCCTTGGCAATATTGTTAATCAATTCCTGAATCAATACGGTTTTACCTACACCCGCACCACCGAAAAGACCAATTTTACCACCCTTTGCATAAGGCTCAATCAGATCGATTACCTTAATACCGGTGAAAAGAATTTCGGTAGCTGTGCTTAGATTTTCAAAAGCAGGCGGCTTGGCGTGGATAGGCCGGCCATTGGTTTTGTCTACCGGAGGCAATCCATCGATGGGGTCTCCGGTTACATTAAACAAACGGCCATTGATGGCATCGCCTGTAGGCATAGCAATCGCCTTACCGGTATCGGTAACTCTCATCCCTCTTACCAAACCTTCGGTTCCGTCCATCGCAATGCTACGAACGCTATCTTCCCCAAGGTGCTGTTGCGCCTCAAGTACGAGAATATCACCATTGGGGCGTACTACCTCAAGGGCGTTGTAAATTTCGGGCAGCTGACTGTCACCGTCGAATTGCACGTCGATAACGGCACCGATAATCTGTTTGATCTTACCAACATTGGCCATATTAAAAAGCTTATTTTAATTCCTATATCTGAAATTGGCCGCAAAAGTAAGGAAGGTACACGTATTTCGGGCAAATCGGGGGTAAAAATTTCAGGATAAAAAATTTTCGAATTTTAAAAAAGGAAAAAAATCGCGGAGTTTACAGCAGAAACAACAACTATTCAAAAAATGTTCCCTGATTTTGTGAGAATTCTTGCATAATATTTGCCTAAACCAAATATATCCCACATCTTCGTAACTTATTAGTAATTTGTTATTATGAATTTGTACATTGGAAACCTGAGCTGGAGCATTACTGACAATGAACTCCAGGACACTTTTGAGGCCTACGGTGAGGTCGCGTCTTGCAAAATTGTTAAAGACAAAATGACCAACCGCAGCAAAGGCTTCGCTTTTGTGGAAATGCCCAACGACGCAGAAGCCAACGCGGCTATTTCTGCACTGAACGGACAAGATCTGAAAGGACGTTCGATCAGCGTTAATGAGGCAAGACCCCGTGAAGAGCGTCCTCAAGGTGGCGGAGGCGGTTACCGCGGTGGCGGTGGCGGCGGCAATCGTGGTGGAGGCGGCGGCTACGGTGGTGGCGGCGGCAACTACGGTGGCGG
>JBGSNV010000057.1:0-2501 GCA_041739485.1 Chitinophagaceae bacterium | reverse complement strand
GATTCGTTACAAACATTGGCAATATCGGCGCCTGCAAAACCCGGGGTTTGTTCAGCGAGTTTATGGATATCGAGGCTTTGAGAAACCTTGATGGGTTTCAGATGCACTTTAAAGATCTGTTCTCTGCCCACCACATCGGGGCGGTCGATGGTAATTTGCCGGTCAAAACGACCCGGGCGCAACAATGCAGTATCGAGTACATCAGGGCGGTTGGTAGCTGCCAGAATGATGATGCCGGTATCTCCGCCAAAACCATCCATTTCTACGAGCAACTGATTCAGGGTATTTTCCCGCTCATCATTGCTCATCATGGCATTGCGACCTCTTGCCCGGCCAATAGCATCAATTTCATCAATAAATATAATACAGGGGGCTTTTTCGCGGGCCTGCTTAAATAGATCCCGAACGCGGCTTGCACCTACACCCACAAACATTTCCACAAAGTCAGAACCACTAAGGCTAAAGAAAGGCACTTTTGCTTCGCCGGCCATCGCTTTGGCCAACAGTGTTTTACCGGTTCCCGGAGGTCCTACAAGCAGTGCACCTTTTGGTATTTTGCCCCCGAGGGCTGTATATTTCTTGGGTTGTTTCAAAAAGTCGACGATCTCCATAACTTCCACCTTGGCTTCGTCGAGACCGGCCACATCAGAGAAAGTTACATTGACCTTAAGATCCTTATCAAACAAAGTAGCCTTGCTTTTGCCAATATTGAAAATACCTCCCGGACCGCCGGCGCCACCGCCGCCTCCCATTTTACGCATCATCACTACAAATAGCAGCACAAACAGGCCAATCGTTACAAGGGTATTGATAACCGGTCCGAGCCATTCGGCTTCATCCACCGCTTCAGAAGCGAGGGTGGGCAATTCTTTTGCCTGTTGAAATTCCTTCAGTTCGGAGTTCCAGCTATTCCAGTCGGTTACTTTAAATTCAAAATGAGGGCCGGTTTCATTTTTGGTCACGCCTTCCTCCTTGTACTTCTGCACATAGAAATCTTTGGAGAGACTTGCCGATTTGATATAAACCCTTACCAATAGCTTATTGCGGACTTCAACGATGCGTGAAACGTCGCCCTTGGCGTACATTTCTTCCATAAAGTCCTTTTTGTTGGTCTTGATGGCATCACTTCCCGGACGGAAATAATTGGTGCCAATCAATACCAATACAATAATGGCATAGATCCAATAAATGCTGAAACGGGGAGGCTTAGGCTTACCGTCGCTTCCGGTACCGGGAACGCGTTGAAAGGGGTTTGACCTTTTATTTTGACTTTCCTGTTGATTTTTTTCTTCTGGTAACATGTGTATGTATTCGCTCTGAATAAATGATCTTATGAATCTGTTATAATAAAATTAATGATCAAAAGTTTGTTGAGGGCGGCTACATTTAACATAAAGTGAAACGGGCGCACCTTCTGGTTACACTGATTATTGCAAACTATTTTACATCCTTGTGTTCTACAATGGGAGCATCACTCCACATTTCTTCCAACTGATAAAATTTCCTGGTTTCGGTTTGCATGATGTGAATGACAATATTTACGTAATCCACCAAAACCCATTTGGCATGCTGATACCCCTCCTGACGGTGGGGTAGCTCGCCACAAACAGCCTTAATTTCATCCTGAATGGAATCACCTATGGCCTTTACCTGATTGGCATTGGAAGCTTCACAAATGACAAAAAAATCGGAAACCGCTTCCGGTATTTTGCGCAAATCCAGCGAAATAATTTTTTCCCCTTTCTTTTCGAGGATGGCATTGATTGCCGTTTTGAATAACCTGGATTGCCTGGTAAGTTTATCCTGTCCCTTTTTGCGGCCTTCCATTACTTGCAATGAACTCAAATTACGAATGTTTTTTTATGTTTTATCGTTGAAGAGGAATCACCCTCCCATTTTTTACTGTCTATATTCGCTGCTAAATTAGATAATTGTAGCGGTATGTATCACCCAATTGCACACACCTTTCACGAATTCACAACAATAGATAGTACCAACTTGCATGCCATGAATCAGATTCATGCAGGATTGGCGACCCATGGAGAGGTGTTTTTTGCTCATATGCAGGTGTCAGGCCGCGGTCAGAGAGGCAAACAATGGTGGTCGGTTTCGGGACAGAATATTGCCATGAGTGTGGTGTTTGATACTTCAAAACTCAATATCAGTCAACGTTTCAGGCTTAGTGCTGCGGTTGCTTTGGCCGTTCTTGACGGGTTAAAGAACCTGGCACCCGGTGAATGGTCTGTTAAATGGCCGAATGATTTGTATTTTGGTGACAGAAAGGCAGGTGGCATATTGATTGAAACCATTATGCAGGGCGGTAAATGGAGCTATGCAGTAGCCGGTATTGGCCTTAATATGAATCAACACAGCTTTCCGGGTCATTTACCCAACCCGGTTTCGCTCCGGCAGATTACCCAAAGGTCCTATGTGTGCGCTTTTGAAGCCCGTGCCTTTTGTATCTTTCTCGATCACCGATGGAGTCAGTTGATGGAAGGCCA
>JBGSNV010000043.1:0-4006 GCA_041739485.1 Chitinophagaceae bacterium | reverse complement strand
CGCTATATCTGTTTCTGGTATTGGGGCTAATGGTTGCGGATCGTTTTATTCAGTTTCGAAGCAGCGATGAGGAAATAACCCACTTTTATGCAGCCCGGAACTTGCCTATTGAAATTAATTACTATCAGTCAGAAGGGCGGCAAATGCGTTTTCTGAGTACAGGAAACGACCCCGGCAAACCCATTTATCTGCTGATTCACGGCGCACCAAGTTCAAGCAGTTATTACCGCCATTTCTTAAGCGATACCAATCTCCGTAAAACGGCAAACCTGATTGCTATTGACCGGCCGGGCTATGGCTACAGTGGTTTTGGAGATCCTGTACCCGATATGGGAAAACAAGCCCGGATGATTGCACCCATCCTCGATAGCTTGCGCCGCAACTCTCGACCGGTTATTTTAGTGGCTGCAAGCTATGGTACTTCCATTGCTTCCCGGATTGCTATGGATTATCCCAGGTTGGTGGACGGATTGCTTTTGGTGGCCCCATCGATGGCCCCGGGTGAGGAAAAAACCTATTGGGTAAGCTACCTGCTCGAAAGCCCTTTTTTCGCTTGGGCACAACCTCGTATGATACATAGCGCCAACGTGGAGAAATTCAGCCATAAAGCCCAACTCGAAAAAATGAAAACAAGATGGTCTGAGATCAAGGTTCCCGTTATCTATATACAGGGAGAAAACGATGAACTGATTTATCCAACCAATGCTGTTTTTGCCAGAAAGAATATAACAAAGAGTAACTACTTGTCAGTACGCATGTTGCCCAACCGGGGACATTTGCTCGTATTCAAAGAAGAAAAAAGAATCAAGCGGGCTATGTATGAAATGATGGGACTCTCTGAAAAATTCTATGCTTCGCGGCAATTGTATCAGGATAGATGGCAGGCAGTTGTAAAATAAGCGATTGATTAGGAGCGGGGAACTTACTTATACTAAGTTAGGGGCAAAAAAAATGGCTCTGCTAACGCAGAGCCATTTGCACTCGTATAAGTTGAGATTAGATAACCTTAACGTTTACTGCGTTTAAACCTTTTTTTCCGTTCTGAACTTCGTAAGAAACTTTATCGCTTTCACGAACTTCGTCAATAAGACCTGAAACATGAACGAAAACATCCTGACCGCCAGCGATCGGAGAAATGAAACCAAAACCTTTGGCCTCATTGAAAAACTTAACTGTACCTTCTTGCATTGAAACTAAATAATAAATTAATAAAGCACAAAGGTAACCAATTTAGTTCCCCTGAGCTTCTTTATTTTCGGTGGAATCCTACCCCGCGTTGATGACATGATTATATCCCCTTGTAAATCAATTGTTTACAAATCAATTTCTGCATAATATTCTTAGTTTGTTAACAGAGTGTCCCGATGCAAAACAAGCATTTCCCCTTATTATTTTTTAAATGCCGGATGATTTCAGATTAGATTTCACTTGCTTTTCAGCTCCATTCCCAAAGTCAGTTGAGCTAAAAGATCATTGTAAAACATTCGCCGGAAACCATTTTTAGCACAATCTCCTGTTTAAATTTATAAGGCGGGAAAAAAAGGGCTTGTTATAAAGTAAGAAAGCAGCATTGTAAGCGAAAACTGTTGGCTAAAGCCGACGGAGGGTTGGGGGCAATTTTCCGGAAGGGGCTAAAGCCCTATCCAATCGAATGATTTGTTACTTCAAAGTTTTGATTTTCAGTTTAAAATAATGGTTTAGCCAAAAAGTAGTTGTGTCCATCGGCTTTAGCCGATACTTCTGTAAAAAATAACACCAATAAAAATCTCTTCAATTCCCACCCGCTTTAGCGGGTGGCACAAATACCACGCCTTACATCTCTTCAATTACCACCCACTTTAGTGGGTGGATTAAAAATTCTTGAACCCGCTTCAACGGGTGGATCAAAAAAACCACTATACTTATTTCCTCAAATGCCAGGCTTTTGGCTGCACAAAGGCCCGGATACCACTCCATGAAAGCGTGCTGCCAACACCTGAGTGTCCCCTTCCACTCCATGGAAGCGTAGCACTTACACGATCACAACAATTGAAGTAGACAGTACCGGTGTTCATGGCTTCCATTATTTTTTCAGCACGATCATAGTCGGTACCAAATACAGCCGCCGTCAATCCGTAAGGCGTATCATTCATCAAAAAAACAGCCTCCTCATCATCTGCTACCCGTTGAATCCCAATCACCGGACCAAAAGACTCTTCCTGCATCAACTTCATATTATGTTGGGTGTCGGCCAACAGCGTCAGGGGAAAATAACTCCCCTTTTCGGGAATATCCGGACTTTGGTATATCAAACGGGCTCCCTTGGCAAGTGCATCCGCTACCTGTTCCTGTAATATCTCTATTTGTCCGGGGCGGCTTACAGGACCCAAATCCATATCCGGCTCCATAGGATTTCCGCAACGGATTTCCGCCGCTGCTTTAACCATTTCCTCCACAAAAGCATCATATATCTTTTGGTTCACATAAATCCTTTCCACCGCACAGCAGCTCTGACCTGCATTGTACATCACGCCTTCAAGCGCATCCGCCGCCGCTTTTTTCAGGTCTGCAACATCGTCCATTATGTACAAAGGGTCCTTACCCCCAAGTTCGAGTTGTACCGGAACCATTCTTGCTGCCGTGGCAGCTGCAATTTTTTGCCCCGTAGCAAAACTTCCGGTAAAAAAATAGCCGTTTAAAGGAAGGCGGGTCAGGGCTTCTCCTGCAGCCCCGCTGCCTGCAATCACCTGAAAAACGCCTTCGGGTATTCCTGCTTCCTGCATCAGACGGGCAATATGCAGACCGGTAAGCAAGGTAATTTCTGAAGGCTTGTAGAGGACAGCATTGCCACCGATCAAAGCCGGTACAAAAACATTTATCCCTACGAGGTACGGGTAATTCCATGCCGAAATGTTGGCAATCACCCCGAGTGGTTCGTAACTGATTTGCTCTTGAGTTGCTCCCCCGGTGGTAATCCATTCATCCGCAAGATGTTTTTCGGAGTTTTCAAGAAAAAAGGCGATCCTATTTCGGGCGCCGGCTATTTCGTTACGTGCCTGTTGAAGCGGCTTGCCCATTTCCTGAGTAAGCGTGGCAGCTAATTCCTCTTTATTGGTTTCCAGCAAGGCAGAGAAATTCCGGATACAATCCACCCGGTCTTTTACCGGTGTTCTTTTCCATAGTAGTTGTGCCCCTTTTGCTGTCTCATATCTTAAAAGGATATCTTCCTTGCTATCCTCCGTTACTTCAGCGAGTAAAGTACCATCGGCAGGATTCTTTATAGTAATCATCAGTAGGCTTTATGATATAAATTTTTAAAATCGGCTAAACGGACCGGTTTGGGATTATTGGGGTGGCAAAAATCATCCACAGCCAGCTCACTCAGGGGGTCAATATGTTCGGGTTTCACCCCGATATCCCGCAGTTTTGTAGGAAGCCCTAACCGCTCATTCAATTTAAGCAAATAGGGCGGAACTGCTTTTGCCCCACCCTTGATCCCTAAGGCTCTGGCCATTTCTTCAAAGGCTGTTTCAAAACCAGGAAGATTGAATTGCATACCGTAAGGCAGGTTTATAGCATTAGCCAACCCGTGATGCGTATCGAGCAAACTACTTAAAGGATGAGCGAGCGAATGCACAACACCAAGCCCTTTCTGAAAAGCAACCGCTCCCATCAGCGAAGCAATCATCATTTTGGAGCGGTTTTCAATGGAAGATTCATGCGTTGCACCTTCTATACTTTCAGCCACCAACTTCATACCCTGCAAGGCAATGCCTTCTGCCATCGGATGCCAGTTTCTTGCCAGAAAGGCTTCCATATTGTGGGTAAGCGCATCCATGCCGGTAGCCGCGGTGATAAAGGGAGGCAGGTCCATCGTGAGTACCGGGTCCGCAAAAACAATTTTGGCGAGGAGTTTGGGGGAAAATAAGATCCGTTTTCTTTTGGTATCGTCTTCGCTAATGATGGCACTGCGACCTACTTCGCTTCCTGTTCCACTTGTGGTGGGGATGGTAATAAAATAGGGTAC
>JBGSNV010000168.1:0-17082 GCA_041739485.1 Chitinophagaceae bacterium | reverse complement strand
GGCTGGCACATCGAGTGCTCTGCAATGAGTAGTAAGTACCTGGGTGATACCTTTGATATTCATGGGGGCGGTATGGATCTGCAATTTCCGCACCACGAAAGCGAAATTGCTCAAAGTTGCATTTGCCATGAGGGCAAGATGATGGCCCGGTATTGGCTTCATAATAATATGATCACCATCAACGGTCGTAAAATGGGAAAAAGCTACAATAACGTCATCCGTTTGACGGAGATGTTTAGCGGCGAACACCCGCTGCTGGAACAGGCTTACCATCCCATGACGATCCGGTTTTTCATTTTGCAAAGTCATTACCGCAGTACGCTCGACTTTGGCAATGATGCCCTGCAGGGTTCGGAAAAGGCATTGAAGCGTTTATGGGAGGCCTATGAAAATCTGGGTCAACTGGTAGATAAAAAGGAGGAGTCAATTCAGGTCTCCGAAGCAATACCTGATGCGGTTACAGAGCAGGATAAGCAGATTTTAAAGCAGATTGGTCATTTTTCGGAATATATGAACGACGACCTGAATACCGCCAAGGTGTTAGCTGTTATGTTTGAGTTGGCACCGTTGATCAATGGATTTAAAGGCGGACAAATTCCCCGCAAGGAAATTAGCACACCGGTACTCGATTACCTTTATCAACAAATGAAGGTTTGGCTGGAAGATATTCTGGGCCTGAAAAGTCCTTCGGCAGCGTCGGCCGGTGAGTCAGGCAAGCTCGATGGCGTGATGCAGGTATTGATCGATCTTCGCAAGCAGGCGCGTGCCCGCAAAGATTTTGCAACAAGCGATGTGATCAGAAATCAACTGGCAGACATGGGTATTCAACTGAAAGACGAAAAAGACGGGTCGGTAAGCTACTCTTTATAAATGCTATCAGGCAGTTACCGCCTGTATTTTGATTGATAAAACGGGTTCTTTAAAATAGGTTATTTTCTTTAAGGAATACATTTTTTTGAAAGGGCTTTTTTCCGAATCTTTGTCCATTATTTAAAAATATTTAACTATGAATTTCCCAGCCGAATTGCGTTACACCAAAGACCACGAATGGATCCGTTTAGAAGGCAATATTGCCACTGTGGGTATTACCGATTTTGCACAGGGTGAATTGGGCGATATCGTTTACGTGGACGTTTCTACCAAAGGAGAAACACTGGAAGCCAATGCGGTATTCGGTACGGTAGAGGCTGTAAAAACAGTAAGCGATTTGTTTTTGCCTATAGCCGGAAAAATTGTGGAAGTGAATGAAGCGCTGAATGATAAGCCCGAGGATGTAAACACCGATTGCTACGGTGCCGGTTGGATGATAAAAATGGAAGTGGAAAATGTAGCAGAAGTAGAGGCCCTGATGGACGCTGCTGCCTACGAGGCGCTTGTTGCTTAAAACCGGAACAATTTTGACTGATCACGCAAATAAAGACCGACCCGCAAAACCGGATCTCCCTCCGGTACCGCGGTCTGTACAATGGCTTCGGGGAGCTTTGGCTGTTTGTATCCTGCTATTACTGGGTTGTTCTATTCTTATTTTTCATTACTGGAGTAAGGCTACTGAGGCCAATATGAAAGTGGAATCTATAAAACAGCGGTACGATAGCCTGATGAATAGCATACCGGCTGCGCCCCTTTAATGCCGACAGTAGCCTGATAATACAGGTTTTGCAAGTTGCCCTAAAGAAGTATTATGATATCCCCTAAAAAATTGAGGATGCGGGACTGGTTTCTAGCCATGCTTTGGCTTGTCTTGGTGACCGTTCTCCTTTGTATTCCGGGAAATAATCTGCCGGAAACCAATTTTGATAAAATTCCATTCTTTGATAAGTATGTACATGTTGGCCTGTTTGCCTGCCTCACTTACTCATGGATACGGGCTTTTTTGGGGATACACAATTTGGCCGCATCTTTGGTTCCTTTTCTGTGGATAGGGCTGAGTATCGTTGTTTATGGAACACTGATGGAATTTGTACAAAAATATTTAGTGGCCATGCGCAGTTTTGATACAACGGATATCCTTGCCGATACGGTTGGTGTTCTTTTAGGAATCATCGTTTTCAAAAAGCTGCATCCGGTAAAGTCCCGGCAACATTAATCATCCTGAATTATAAACCCCAACTTTTCAATTCGCGGAAATGTCCGTTGAGCTTCACCCGAGCTTTCAGGGTTTCCATTTCCTGCACAATGGGAATCACCTGAAGCAAATGTCTGCGCAGGAATTCCTGCCGTTGATTTTCTTTGGTAAGTTTTAATAGCTCCAACTCCTGTTCAAGTGTCAGTCCGGCATGATGAGCTACATCATAGCTTACCATTTCCTCCTCTTCTTTGGGAAACGATTTTTCAATATTGAGTAGTTTATGAAGTTCTTTAATGCTGCTGAGAATAACTCCCATTTGATTGAGGGTAGCCTCTGCAATATTCTCGGGATAGGATACTATACCACCGCTGTATAATTTGTCGGGAACCGCTTCAATCATTTCGAGTAAACGGAATACAGCAATGCCCTGTACCCGGATATCCAATTTGCCATCTTCGTATACTTCTTTTATTTCCATCACTTCCACAAGGGTTCCGTATTCTTGTAAATGATCTCCTACAGCGGTTGGGATGCCAAAGGGTTTTTTCTCACCATAACAATCATTAATCAATTGCTTGTACCTCGGTTCAAAAATATGCAGGTTCAGGAGTTCACCGGGATAAACCACAATGCCAAGCGGGAAAACAGGAATAAAATTGGTCAAAACAAAAATATTTAAATGTGATAAACAGCAAAAGTCATCCTTAACTATGCTACTAAAACTTTACTCAGGTCTCCAAATTTACAGAGATTGTATCAAGCAGATGTTTTGAAACAGCGTTGTCTTTCGCTTCTTTTTCATCTTAACATATTTATCACAACAAGTAAAGCAGAGGTTCTGAAAACAAGACAAGGCTTGTTTAATTTTTTGGGATCAGGGGGTATGGATTGCGAACGGGCACAAAAAAATGCAGACGAAAATCGCCTGCATTTTTTTATATTGAAATTAAATAGAATATTTATAAGGCAGCTGCATAACGCTCTGCTACTTTATCCCAGTTTACTACATTCCAGAAAGCATCGATAAAATCAGGACGCTTGTTTTGGTATTTCAGGTAGTAAGCATGTTCCCATACATCAAGTCCCAGAATAGGGGTACCTTTTGTTTCAGCAACATCCATCAATGGGTTGTCCTGATTGGGGCTGCTAGTAACATGCAATTTTCCGTCTGCTACAATCAACCAGGCCCAACCGCTACCAAAACGGGTGGCACCAGCTTTTTTGAAGGCATCTTTGAAAGCATCAAGGCTTCCGAAAGTGCTGTCAATGGCATCGGCAAGAGCACCAGAAGGCTTACCGCCTTCATTCAGGGCCAACGACTCCCAAAAGAAACTATGGTTCCAGTGACCGCCTCCGTTGTTGCGGACGGCAGCACCAAGACTTCCGGCTTCAGCAAGCAAAGCTTCCAGCGTTTTGTTCTCGTTATCGGTACCGGCAATCGCAGCATTCAGGTTGGTAACATATCCGTTATGGTGCTTGTCATGGTGTATTTCCATGGTTGCTGTGTCAAAAAAAGGCTCCAATGCATCGTTTGCATATGGGAGTGGTGGTAATGTAAAAGCCATAATATGTGTTTTATTTAGTGGATTAAATATATAAAATTTAAAACAAATAATTAATGGTAAAGTTCAACAAAATAAGCGAGAAAATCTCCCAATAAAAATGCAAAAAAGAGCAGAAAGATGCATTATCATTCTTCCAATGATGTTGCCGTTTATTTAAATAATTAGCATTTTTATACCAAAACGAGTAGGATTTTGGGAAAGTTTTCCTATTTTACCCCTGCAAAACGAATTATTCAACAAAAACTACTGCTATAAAACAAACATGCTGGTCACTTCTGGCTGGTTTGCTCATGCTGATGGCCTTAACGCCATTGTATGCACAAAACCGCACATTTACTGGAAAAATTGCCGATGACAAAGGCGGGCCGGTCGCATTTGCCTCGGTCATGATCAAAGGAACCCAACAGGGAGCCACCGCCAACGAACAAGGCGTCTATTCAATTGAAGTCCCTTCCGATCTAAAAAATCCCCGGCTGATCGTTTCGGCCGTTGGTTTTGCAGAACTGGAAATTGCCCCCGGCGAAAATGCAGTACTAAAGCCTGCTACTGCCCTTGATGAAGTGGTGGTAACTGCCTTTGGCGTAAAACAACAAAAAAAATCGCTTGGGTTTGCTACACAGGAGCTTAAAACAGATGAATTGCTTGAAAGCAAGCAATTGAATGTGGTGAACGCCTTACAGGGTCGTGTAGCCGGTGTGCAGGTAAACAGCACCGGTGGAGGTCCGGGTCAGGGTGCCCGTATTGTTATTCGCGGTGTAAAAGGGCTTGATCCCGGAGCCAACAACCAACCGCTATTTGTGATTGATGGTATTATTATGGACAACAGTACCAATAGCGAGTTTGGAAGTGCCGGGCTGCGGGGTATGAGTAACCGGGCTACAGATATTAATCCCGATGATATTGAAACCTTATCTATACTCAGGGGTGGTGCTGCCACCGCCTTGTACGGTATTGGTGCCGCCAATGGGGTGGTATTAATTACCACCAAATCGGCCAAAGCCGGTAAGATGAGGATTGGTTTCAGTACTACCTACGGGGTAGAGGAAGTAAACAAATTCCCCGACGTACAATCGAGGTTTACACAGGGCTATTATACCGAAAGTTTTAATGGGTTGCAGGGATACAATCCTAACAGCTTCTGGCCTTCGTGGGGAACTACGGTAGAACAGGCCAAAGCGGTGGATCCCACCCATCCCGATCAGATTTTTAACCACTATGCAAGGGCTTACCAAAGCGGCTTCCAAACCCGTAACACCGTTACCTTAAGTGGTGGTAATGAAAATGCATTACTCAGCAGCAGTCTTTCGCACAACTATCATGAAGGGGTGCTGCCCAATACGAGCTTTACATCAATCAATGCAAGATTGGGTGCACAGTTTAAGTTAAGCGAGAAGCTTCGTTTCAATCCAACCATTTTGTACACCAAAAGTGGTGGTATCCGCTATAATGCTGATCGTTTCAATGAGAGCTTAACTTACTGGAGTCCAAGGCACGATGTGCGGGATTATATCACCCCCGAAGGAACCATGAATACATATGGCAATAACAATCCGATTTACGGAGCACATACCAATTTGTTTAAAGATGCCGTGGACCGGGTGATCGCCAATGCCAATTTAATATACGATCCCTTCTCCTGGCTGAACATCAATTACCGGTTTGGAATGGACTATACCTCTGATTTCAGGAGAACCACCAAGCCCGGACCTAAAGGCGTAGCCGGAGAGTTTGTACTGAGCGATGGCGGTTTGTTGGGGGTAAGCGGAGCGCTTGGTTCGGTTGGCGAATACCGGTTGACCAACCGGCTGCTCAACAGCAACCTGCTGATTACTGCTACCCATGACTGGACCGATAAATTTACTACCACCCTGCGGGTTGGTAACGAAGTGAGGGATCGCGATTTCACCAACCTTGCAGCCGAAGGAGCCGAACTCGATATTCCGGATCTGCTAAGCTTGAACAATGCCAAAGTTCGGAGTAACGTTCAGCGAATAGAAAAAGAACGGAGTGCAAGCTTTTACGGCGATCTGATGTTGGCCTGGGATAATTTTATTTTTCTGAACGGGTCTCTGCGAAACGACCGGGTGAGTAACCTGCCGATCAATAACAATTCTTTTTACTATCCTTCCGTCAGTCTTTCCTATGTATTTAGTCAGCATTTGAAATTGCCAAAATGGATGGATTATGGAAAACTAAGAGCAAGTTATAGTCAAATAGGTATCGCTGCACCAAGACCCTATCTCACCAACACCTATTACGCCAATGCTTTCGGGCAACCGATCGGTGGGGTAATTCCATGGAGCCGCGAAGACGAGCGGGGCGACCCGAATCTGAAGCCGGAGTTTACCCAAAACCGGGAGATTGGAGCTGAAATGCGGTTCCTGAATGGAAGGCTTGGCCTGAATGTCACGTACTATCAAATCAATAGTAAAGACCTGATTGTTCCGATTCTTGTTTCTACAGCATCCGGTTTTAATAGTGTAAGAACCAATGCCGGAGAAATTGAAAACAAGGGATGGGAAATTACATTGAATGCGACCCCGGTCAGAAACCGCGATTTTAGTTGGGAAGTGGGCATCAACCTGACCAACAACACCAACCGGGTGGTTCGGGTAAGCGATCAGAGCAATGAAATTATTATTGGCTCACAATTTGGATATGCAGGAGCAACTGTAACCCAAAAGTATGTGGTTGGTCAGCCGGTTGGCGGACTTTTCGGAACTTCTATTCAGCGTTTTTACGGAGACAAAACCGATGATGGGGTTACTTTTCAGCCCGGTTTGCCATGGGTAATTCAGGGTGGAACAGGCTCGCAGCGGGGATATCCGGCACGCGATGGCCGGCAGCGTTTGCTGGGCAATTCTCAGCCCAAATGGATTGGTGGTATCAACAATAGCTTTACCTACAAAGGCTTTACCTTAGGGATATTGTTCGATTTCCGCACCAACTATCAGAAGTACAATCAACTTGGAAATTTCATGAGTGCCTTTGGTATAGCCAAATACACCGAAAACCGGACAGAAACGATTGTTTTTCCCGGGGTTCTTGCAGATGGTTCTCTCAATACACAGCCGGTATTTCTGGGGCAGGGTCTTGGCCCGGACGGACGTAGTTACGGAGACGGATACTATCGACTCAGCCATCGTTCTATTTCTGAAAACTTTATTGAAGATGCGGAATGGTTCCGGCTGCGGACACTCAGCCTTAGCTATAAGTTACCTTCAAAATGGTTTGCAAAAACCAAAATTATCCAGGATATGACAGCCTCAATTACCGGCAACAATCTTTGGCTCAGTACGCCGTATAGCGGTTTTGACCCCGAAACAAGCGCAACGCCGGCAAGCAGCAATGCTGATGGTTTTTCAGGGTTTAGCTATCCGGGTGTAAGAAGTGTATTTTTTAACCTGAATGTAAACTTCTGATTCTGTTGCTAAAAACAATTCATTTGGATGAATCGGTTTTTTCATAAAGGAAACCAACTTGAATACCGGTTCAGTACATTTTAAAATTGACAATAATGAAAAACAAAATATTTCAATACGGTGCCTGGGGGTTTCTGTTATTACTTTCCCTGACAGGCTGTGATAAATACCTGGATGTAAATACCGATCCGAACCGGCCTACCGCACAGCCCATCAACGGGCTGCTGGCCACGGTGACGCAGCAAAGTGCACTCAATGTATTTCGAACCGGCAATACAGCTTCCTACTATGTGCAATACCTTGCTTCTCCCAACGGCGCCTCTCCTACTGATGTGTACGACCGGCTCGATTTCAGTGGAACCTGGCGGAGTCTTTACGATAACCTCGCTGATGTCTCGGACCTGGAACTGTTGGCTACCGAGGCTGGAAGTTCTGAACATCTTGGGGTTGCTAAAATTTTAAAAGCACTAAATATGAGTATGGTGTACCCACTGTTTGGCAGCGCACCTTACACGCAGGCTTTTACCGGTGTCAATTACACACCAACCTATGATAGCGAAGAAAGTATTCACAATACTTGTATTGCTTTGCTTGACGAAGGCATTGCAGAAATTAGAAAAACAAACAGCGCCTTGCGGCTTGGTACCACGCAGGATTTTATTCATGGGGGCAACCGTACCGCGTGGATCAGAACTGCTTTTGCTATAAAAGCGCGGCTGCTGAACAGGGTCAGTAAGAAAAGCAGTTATAGTGCCGCCGCTGTGTTAAGTGCGGTCGATAGTGCCTATACAAGCAATACACAGGATGCCGCTCTCCGCACTTTTGCAGTGCGCAATCCCTGGGCAAGTGTAGCACGCAACAATGCAGCGCTTGTGCTTGATGGCTGGATCAGCGATAATCTGGTAAAAGCAATGGATGGCAGTCGAAAAGGTATTATGGATCCAAGACTTACCCTGTATACAGATACTACCCGGTTTGGTGATTTCAGAGGCACTCCTAACGGAAGGGGAAGAATAGGTACAGGGACCACAAGAGATGAATCGTATCTTACTACCAATGACTACTACAGCAGCGACAATGCGCCGCTGTTTCTAGCTACCTACGAGGAAATGAAAATGATAGAAGCCGAAGCTGCCCTCCGGGCAAATAACCGCACCCGTGCCTATGCTGCTTATAATTTGGGTATACAGGCACACATGACCAAGGTGGGTGTTTCTGCTCCTAACAGAACTACATATATGTCGAATGCGGCTATTGCAGTGGGAGAAGCCGGTCTGTCGCTTGCAGTAATATTCCGCGAAAAATACCTTGTTATGTTTCTGCATCCCGAAACCTGGGTGGATGCCCGTCGTTTTGATTTCGCGTATCCCGGATTTACCTTGCCTATCGGATCGTTGTTGACCGAGCCCATCCGCCGGGTAGACTGGCCGGATAGCGAGCGGCAAAGAAATGCCAACAATGTACCTGCCGTACCGGTATTGAGTGAAAAACTCTGGTTCGACAGGCCGTAGGTTATAGGGGCATGAATAAATAAAAAAAGCCGGAAGATGCGGAACGCGTCTTTCGGCTTTTCGATTTTCACACATATGCTTTTTTCCGGTTTGTTATTCAACGGACTATACCTTGCTGCAATTGGGTTTCATGAAGGCTACTACCGGCGAGCCTTAAAAAAGTCTTTCATCAACCGGGCACCTTCTTCTGCCAATACACCGGTGGTCAATTGGGTTTTGGGGTGAAAAGGAGACTGTGTTCCGTAAAAGTGCCGGTAACCATGTTTTTCGTCGGAGCCGCCAATAACGATCCGGCCAATTTTACTCCAATACAAAGCGCCTGCACACATATGGCAGGGCTCAAGGGTTACATAAAGTGTGGCATCGGGCAGGTATTTGGCACCGAGGTAACTGAAGGCCGCCGTCAAGGCAAGAATTTCGGCATGCGCTGTTACATCGGTCAGCAATTCAGTTTGGTTATGCCCCCTGCCGAGTACCTTATTGCCCTGCACAATAACGGCACCCACGGGTATTTCGCCAGCCTCAAAAGCACGACCCGCTTCTTGTAAGGCAAGCCGCATAAAACGGTCATCTTCTTCGTGGGGGGGAAAAATCAAGGACATACTGCAAAACTACAACCATAAAAGGCAGTGTGGTGGTATCTGATTTTAAAATTCTTCCTTCAGGTGCGTTTTTCCAAGTGGTCAAACCCATATTTTCTTTTTTTGCATTGGCATTTTTAAAGATAATTTCAGCCGCTGTTTGTCCTGTAATGGCAAAATGAAACTTGTTTCGCACCATTGCATAAAAATTTTGGGTGATTTCAGCTTTTGGGTCATAATCAATACTGCATGTTGCGAAAATGTCTGTGAATTGCTGATAAATTTTGCTTCCCCTTTTGCTCTCGAACCGTAACCCTTAGTAACTCGTATGGTCTTATTTCTTTTTTCGCATTTAAGAATGTGTTTGTTGCCTTTTTAGTGAGCCCCTAAAATCAATTACCCAACTCACCCATCTTATAATTCTTCGGCGGGGTGGCACCCATCAGGTGTTGCACAAAATAATCCCAGCGGCGACGCATCATATAGTTAGAGTTTTCTCCAAACCCATGACGGGCATTCGGGAAGATCAGCAGGTCGAAATCCTTGTTGGCCTTTACAAGCGCATCGGCTACTAGGTAGGTATGATAGGGAGGCACATTATCATCCATGCCCCCATGCGCCAAAAGCAATTTGCCTTTGAGCTTGCCGGCATGTTGGGCTACGGCATCTTCATCATAATTGGTACGATTATCTGTCAGTTTTGCTTCCAAACCAATATAGCGCTCTGCCCAATCGTCCTCATAATTGCGGTTGTCGTGGTTGCCACTTTCGGCAATACCCACTTTGTAGAAATCTGCATAATTAAACATAGCTGCGGTTGTAGCACTGCCACCACCGGAGTGCCCCCAAATACCCACCCTGTCCAAATCGATATATGGAAATTGAGCAGCCAACTGGCGGATGCCGGCCATCTGATCGGGGAGTGTATTAACGGCGAGGCTGCCATAGCAGGCATCGTGAAACGATTTGCTACGGTTAGGGTTGCAGGTGCCTTCAATCACCACCACTACAAAACCCAATGCGGCCAATGCCTGATTGTCGCGGTTGCTTGCAGAAAAGGACCATGCCCCGGTGCGGCTACCCATACTGCCTCCCTGCGGACCGGGATACACATAGTTTACCACCGGGTATTTTTTACCGGCTTCGCGGTTAGGTGGGGCAAACATCAGCCCATACAAATCCCAGCGCCCATCGGCAGATTTTACCGTAACAGGTTGCGGGGCTATCCATCCGGAGGCCTTCAGCGCCGTAATATTCGCAGTTTCCAAGGTAGCAATCATTTTACCATCTATAGCGCGCAATACCGAAACCGCGGGTACATCCGGTTGGCTGTAATTGTCTACAAAATACTTGTTATCGGGTGAAAAACTCACAAGATGGTTTGCATTTTCCGGGGTGAGCAGGGTGAGGCCCTTGCCATCGAGCCCTACCCGGTACAGGTGCCCGAAATAAGGATTTCTGCCGGCTTCCCGGCCCTTGCCTTCAAAATAGATCTGTCCTGTTTTTTCATCAATCTGCCAGATAGTGCTTACCACAAAATTGCCAGACGTGATCCGGTTTTTCAGCTTTCCGGTACTAAGATCGTGGAGGTATAAGTGGCCCCAGTCATCCTGCTCCGAATACCATATAAACGCATTGCGCTCCGGTAAATACCGCCAGTTGATTCCGGTTTGGCCGCTTTCGTATTGGGTAGCTACTTTTTCAATGTACACATCGCGTACATCGCCGGTAGCGGCATTGGCAATATGCAGGGTTGCCTGCTTGTGGTCGCGGGTAGTGCTTACAAAAGCAAGGGTAGTACCATCGGCGCTCCATTCATTATCAGCAAAGCTGCCCCCGTCGTTCACATCGTCGCCGAGGGTGCTGCGGTGGGCGTCGGGCTCCATCTTTAGCCGGATCACTTTGCTTTGTTCCAGGTCAATAATCACCCGTTGTATTTTAGCCACTTCCTTATCACCGGCAAGCGGGTATTTCCATTGTTCCAGTTCAGGAGTACCCACTTTGGTTTTTACCAGGTACATATCGTTTACCAGCCGCTCATCCTGCTGAAAAGTGGCTATTTTCTTAGAGTCGGGCGACCATTTTACCACCGGGCGGTCGCTATGTGTCCAACCGGCATTGTCGGTGGCATAGCCAAAATAGGTTGTGCCATCGGTAGTGAGCGCACGTTCCTTACCGCTTGAGAGGTCTTTTATCCATAGGTTCCAGTCTTTGATAAATACGGCTTTTTTGCCATCGGGCGAGATCGCTTCGGTTCTGCTGCCCCACCTGCCGGTTCTGCTGCCTGCGGCTTCTTTGGGCAAAGCACTCCGGTCAGAAAGTTCGGTTTTTTTACCGGTTGTCGGATCTACCACTACCCAAACCTGCCCGGTTGCTGTATTGGTACTGTACCACATACGGCCATCGGGTAGCCATTGCGGACTTACTCCTGAACGGTAAATGAGTTTATTGGTATGCGTACCGAGTTGCTTTTCCGCAAAAGCATAATCCTCCGAAGTAAAAACCTTTGGGGTTGGCTGTGCTGCAACCGAAATCTGCAATGCAGATAATAGAAATCCTGTAAAAAATATTTTTGTCATGAAAACCTGATTTAAATATGGCTGGTACCGGAATAAGAAAGCAGCATTAAAAAGGGCTTCAAAGTAGGTAAATTCAGGGATATGGCGTGGCTTAAATAGCAGGAAGAATTCCTTCGATATTTACTTTCATTCGCCGCTTGCCTTTTTGAAAAGAGAAAAACAGATTTTTTGCAGCGCTAAATATTGATCCTGCACAAAGATAAAAACTGTCAGAGCTACCTTTGCCTACTTAAGCTTTATTTTGAGGCTCGAAAATTACTATGACCATCACACCACAGCTACGTACTGTTTGGGTTACCCGATACATCACCCCGCTAAGGGAAGGCGGTTCGCTGCCTGCGATAGCCGAAGCCGATGATGGTTTTATGTATGCGCTCAAGTTTCGCGGTGCGGGACAAGGTATCCGGGCATTGATTGCCGAACTTATTGGCGGTGAAGCTGCAAGGGCGCTTGGTTTGCGGATGCCCGAAATTGTTTTTGCCCAATTGGATGCAGGCTTTGGTCGCACAGAGCCTGATGAAGAAATTCAGGATCTCTTGAAAGCAAGCACCGGGCTGAATCTTGCACTGCATTATCTGTCGGGTTCCATCAGTTTCGATCCTGCCGTGCATACCGTAGATGCGGATACGGCAAGCCTGATTGTATGGCTCGATGCCTGGCTGATGAATATGGACCGGACTGCCAAAAACACCAATATGCTTTTCTGGAACAAAGAGCTTTGGCTGATTGATCATGGGGCGGCCTTGTATTTTCATCATGCAGGCGATGGCTGGCAGAAAAAGCCCGACAAACCGTTTCCGCTCATCAAAAACCATGTGTTGCTGCAAAGCGCCACAGAACTGGAAAAGGCTGATTTATTGGCTGAAAGCCTGCTGACCGATGCGGTGATAGACAGCATTATGAACTTAATGCCCGACGAGTGGCTGGAGCTGAGCGCAGAAGGTGAAGCCACTGCGGCACAACGACGCGAAGAGTATAGTACATTTTTAAAACAAAGGCGGGATCTTTCGGCCGTATTTATAAAAGAAGCAAACGATGCAAGACAGAACGCTCTATGAATATGCGGTGATTCGGGTGGTGCCTCGTGTAGAAAGAGAAGAATTTCTGAACGTGGGGGTGGTGCTGTATTGCCATGAAAAAAAGAACCTGCAATTACAACTCGATTTGCGACCCGAAAGATTGAAAGGCTTTGCGCCACTGCTTGATTTGGAGGAACTGTCGAAACATCTGCAAGCTTTTGAAAAAATTGCTCATGGCGAACAGGGTGCTGGCCCAATTGCCGCGCTGCCGGCAGCCGAAAGGTTTCGTTGGTTAACCGCCACCCGAAGCACGATGGTACAAACCTCCAAAGTACATACGGGGTACTGCCATCAACCCGAGGCAGAAATCGGCAGGCTTTTTGAACTTTTAGTGCGATAGAATTATTTTACAATCAATAATTACCAAAAACAAAACAAAAAATCAGGATGAAAAAAATCTTATTAGGCTTAGCCCTTTTCGCCACTTTCTCTGCCTTTTCGCAGGCCACCAAACTTGCTTTAAAAAAGGGGCAGGTATTTGAAATTACCCTGACGTCCAAAACGGTTTCCGAGGCCGATATGATGGGACAAACCATGGAAACCACCGGTGAAAACACTATCATAGAAAAATATGAGGTGCTTGAAGTGAATGGAAACACCATCGACCTGCAAAAAACGGTGACGAGAATGAGAACCGATGCGCAGATGATGGGGCAGAGTATGAGCTATGACAGTGATGATAAAAATGCCTCCGGTGAGCTGGCAGACGCTTTTGGTGGCCTTGTAGGAAAGCCAAAAATGATGCAGATTGACATGAATGGAAATATTACCAAAGAAGCCGAAAAGGATGAGGCGGAAAAGAACCTGATGCAGGGTTTGGGAACACTCGGGCAACAAGCCGGCATTGCGTTAATTAACCCTTCCTTATTAAACAGAAGTCTGCAGCCGGGTACATCCTGGTCAGACTCCGGTACAATTGCTGCAGATAAACTTACCACGCAAACGAATGGTACTTATACCCTGCTTTCCACTACCGGTAATCTTGCCTCCTTTCAGTACGAAGGAAAGCAGCAGATGGAGGGTATGATAGAACAAATGGGACAGAGTATGGGAATGAAGGGCAATACCAATGTAAAAATGAATATTGTGATGAATACCGATACGGGAGTAATCAACGAGTACACCAATACCACAGATGGTAAAACGAGTATTGATGCCATGGGAATGACCATACCCGCTACGGTGAAGTCTACTATTACGGCGAAGGTGAAGGTGTTGTAGGAGGGGCCCTCACCCCCTTCCCCTCTCCCTATCGGGCAGAGGGGTGCCCCTCCGTAAGAGGTTGATGAATAGCAAGCAGTATAGTTAAAATTCCAAATATTTAAATTCCAATTCCGATAGCTATCGGAATTGGAATTTTTTTATTGGAATTTTCAGAAGAGTCGTCATTCCGAGGAACGAGGAATCCCGGTTGCGCAGCGCATTTGTTTTATTATTGTGGTAGTTGGCTTTTAGCTTTGGAATTTGGAATTTTTCTTATTGGAATTTTAATAATCCCACCCCGCCAACCTAATTTTAGTTCTGTTGCAGATCTTGGGACGACCCCTGCCTATTGGCAGGTAAACTCCAAGGAGGGTGAAAAGGCAGGATGCTGCTTAATAGCATACCTTAAAAATTCCCTTATGGTGAGGTAAACCCTGCCTTACAAACATGCATGCACCTACTTCCCCCCTGCGGGGGGATTGAAAGGGGGTTGTTACCATTTCCTGAAACGCTACCCGGCTCCTTATTGTTTCTGTCTTTTTAATAAACCCTTTTCCAACAAAAACAAGCCGGAATATTTCAAGGGTTTTAAGAGGGGAACGATTTCAGATCCGCCAAATCTATGGTTCATTTTATACTTTTGGCGTAAGTGAAAAATTTCAGATCCGCCAAATCTATTATTTTTTTAGTACTTTTGGCGTAAATGAATATTTGATTCTTCCTGAAATGCCATCCTCCAAAAACATATTACGTCCTCTCGCCGGCAGGCAGGAAGAATCAGGAATCCTTCGGGAGGCTTTGTTATCCGATCGTTCAGAGCTGATTGCCGTCTATGGCCGACGTCGTATAGGGAAGACCTTTCTGATTCGTTCTGTCTATCAAAAGGAGATATGTTTTGAGCTATCCGGCAGTCTAAATGCTCCGATGGATATGCAGCTGAGCAATTTCGCAAAACAATTGGGGGCATTTATGGGAAAGGGTATCCGCCCTGAAACACCTGCAAACTGGGGGACTGCTTTCGAAATGCTCGCCGCGTACCTGGAAGGAATCAGGGGTAAAAGCAAAAAAGTTGTCTTTTTTGATGAACTGCCCTGGCTTGATAGCATGCATTCCGGTTTTCTGAGTGCTTTTGATTATTTCTGGAACAACTGGTGTGCTAAAAGAAATGATTTGGTGGTGGTTGTTTGTGGGTCGGCGGCATCGTGGATGATCCAAAAGATTGTGTACAACAAGGGTGGTTTGCATAACCGGATTACCCGACAAATCAGGTTGCTACCGTTTACCCTGGCTGAAACCAAAGCATTTTTTGCCCTCCGGAATATTTCATTAGATGCCATGCAGATCGTACAGATTTATATGGCTATGGGTGGTGTGCCACATTATCTGGAGGCAATAAAAAGGGGGAAAAGTGCTACCCAAAATATTGAAGCTATTTGCTTTGGCGATCAGGGATTATTAAGACATGAATTCGAACATTTGTATCAATCGCTTTACCAAAATGCAGAAACACATTTGTCAATTATACGGGCACTTGCCACCAAACGAAAAGGGCTTTTACGAAGTGAAATTATTAAACTGGCGAAACTAAAAAGTGGCGGTTACCTGAGTCAGGTATTGATTGAATTGGAGGAAAGCGGATTTATAGCCTCCTATAGTCCACCGAAAAGAAAAACAAAAGATACCCTTTACAGGTTGCAGGATGAGTACTCACTATTTTACCTGAAATTTATTGAATCGGCTCAAAGTCATGCCCCGGGGGTTTGGGCTACCTTAAGTGGAAGTCCGGTATGGCGGGCATGGAGTGGCTACGCCTTTGAAGCCCTATGTTTAAAGCATATTCAACAAATAAAATCGGCCTTGCAAATCGGGGCCTTGTACAGTGAGCAATATGCCTGGTATGGGCGGGAAGAGGGTGCTCAGATTGACTTATTGATTCATCGGGCGGATCGCTGTATCAATCTTTGTGAAATGAAATTTTCTGTGGCGCCATTTGAGATAACCGCTTCTTATGCCCGCCAACTTGCACATAAAGAACAGGCTTACCGCTCAGCCACCAAAACCAACCAAACTATTTTTACCACATTTGTAACGATGTATGGTCTCAAACCCAATAAATGGTCTGCGCAATATGCCGATCAGGAAATTGTAGTAGTGGATTTGTTTTAGAGACGAGGCAAAATATGCCTGTTGACATATAAACAAACGAGGATTAAAAACAGTCTGTCCTGATTGGAATGCTACGTAAGAAGTCTTTCTTGCAATCAGGGCTTTCAAGGATGCATCTATATCCTGTACCCTTCCAAACAAAACCGCCTAATACAACATTACCCTTACCCCAAAGCCCACCGGAATGCCCAATGTGGTGGTGAATTCTGTCCCCATCACGCAGAAAGTCAATACCCTCAACGATATAGTAAGTGCTTATGCCGACCAGGAAGTATGGGGCTGAATTTGCTGCCGCAGGATGGAAAGATCTCAAATTTTAAGCAGAGAATAAATGAATCAGGTTCACATTAAATTATTTTTTGGATCGGACGAAAAAGATTTCTACTTTTATGATAGAAATTTTGAGGAGAAATCTCCATACTCGGGTGTACATCCATCATGAATGCGTATAAGGAGATCCGAAGGTTCGGATCCATATGACAAATAAAAACCAGCAGGCGAGAGCCTGCGCACTAAAAAATAACCTATGAAACTTCATGCCTCAGCCGTTGGCCCCCTTAGCAAGTTGAAGCCTTTTACTTAAGCCGGGTAGAATACCATAGACAGACCAACATTTAATTAAAAATGAAAACCATCTTTCAGGCAGAAATGCGTATAATTTTTTAGCTTTTGTTTTTTAAATAAATCTGAAATAGTTCCGATGAATCAACAGTCAGATTTGGAATCTTAAAAGAATTAAATGGTTTTGGATTATTGCTGAGCATGCCTTAAAAGCTGATTTTTAAACATTTAAAATTTAGTTGAATGATATTTAATAAAGCTACTATCAAGCAATGAGAAACTATTCCTGATAGTAAATGAATTTTTTTTTATGAAGTATATCTTCTTTTTCATTCCCTTATTTATGC
>JBGSNV010000388.1:0-11583 GCA_041739485.1 Chitinophagaceae bacterium | reverse complement strand
TCATCAATGATCAGTACATCAATCAATTGATAGAAGTGAATAAAATCGTTGATCGCATTGTTGCGGCTGTGATCCTGAAACTGATTGATGAATTTTTCGCTACTCACATACAATACTACTTTGGAAGGATTCACTCTTTTTACCTCGTTGCCGATAGCCTGTGCAAGGTGGGTTTTTCCAAGCCCGACACCCCCATATATTACAAGCGGGTTAAAAGAATTCGCTCCGGGCTTTTCGGCTACTGTTTTGCCTGCCCGGCGGGCTACCCGGTTACAATCGCCTTCAATCAGGGTATCGAATGTATATACATGATTGAGCTGCGGGTCAATCTGTATTTTCTTTAAACCTGGTATGACAAACGGATTCTTCACGGGATTATTTACCACTAATGGAAAGTCCATTACATGATTATTATATATTCTGATATTGTTAGCAGGAAGGTCCATTGTTTGCGGCTCATGTTTGCTGTTGCCGCTATCCACCATAATCCGGTATTCCAAATGGGCTTCCTTACCAAGTTCACGTTTTAGTGTCTTGGCGATTAAATTTATGTAATGTTCTTCAATGTATTCATAAAAAAATTGGCTCGGTACCTGAATTGTGAGGATTTTATTTTTAAGACCAACCGGTTTAATAGGTTCAAACCAGGTTTTGAAATGTTGCCACTCCACAATGTCTTTTATTATATCCAGACAGTTTTGCCAAACTGTTTCACAAGTTTTTGTCATAAGATTCCCAGCGATTTATGTAGAGTCAAGAATATTTTCCTAACAGTATTTCTGCATTTTCCTTTTTATTTCTCAGCACAAAAAAGAGATGCAGGGGAGCGAATATCAGCTTTTATGTTGAAAAATTTATTTTTTAATTACTTGTTTTTTTACCTACGATTACAGAATGGTAATCCAGCAAATTTTTCTTTTTAATTCCTGCAAATTCAAAGTCGAGTCTGCCCAATCTGATTCCTGCCCAACCCACCTGATTGATGATAACGTCTTGCCCTGCTTTATCCCTGATAACAGTGGGCTCGTCAAGAAAAGTATGGGTATGTCCCCCAATGATCAGATCAATATTTCGGGTTTCAGAAGCAAGAACCACATCACTTATTTGATTAATTTCCCGGTATTTATATCCCAAATGGCTTAAACAAATTACCAGGTCACATTTTTTTTCTTTTTTTAAAAATGAAGCCATTTCATTAGCCTTTTCGATCGGATCGAGGTAAACCGTGTTACCCGAAAGATTGTCCGGTACCAATCCCTTTAATTTTATCCCCAGTCCAAAAAGGCCGATTTTAAGTTTTCCTTTCTTAATAATTTGATAGGGAATGGTTTTTCCTTCAAGTGGGGTATTGGTAAAGTCGTAATTGCTGATGATACAGGGAAAAGAGGCCTTTTGCATTTGAATGGCAAAGTTCTCAATGCCGGCATCAAAATCATGATTGCCCATCGTGCAGGCGTCATATCTCATAGCACTCATTGCCCTTATTTCCGGCTCACCATTATATATATTAAAATAAGGGGTACCTTGAAAAATATCTCCGGCATCAAGCAGCAGCACGTTTTCATTGGTCTTCCTAATCGACCCAATCATTTCAGCCCGGGCAGCTACGCCACCTAAACCCTGATTACGACTACCATCCATCGGAAAGGGCTCAAGTCGGCTATGTACATCATTGGTGTGTAGTATCACCAAGTGCTGAATCGGATTGGACGCAAGAAGATCATTCATCATTGAACCACTTGCAAGGATTGTACTGCCTGTAAACAGGGTGTTTTTTATGAAATGTCTCCTTTGCATAGGTTCATGAAGTGGTGAATAATAAAGATATATTTTTTATTATAATGTAGGACCTTTTAATTATTTGATGTTCTCCATTTGGATTACCCTGTCTTTTGAGTCAACATAGGGTACCGATTTATTTTGTGCCTCATAGGATTTTACATATGCTATCAGTGCCTCTCTTTGCAGGTATCCAATAGTAGTTTGAGGAATGTTTTTTAATACACTGCTTTCATCTCCTCCATTGGCAATATAATCACTTGTGGCGAGTACATATATTTTTTCTGGTTCCAGCGGTTTTCCACCTATTAAAATATTTATGGCCTTTTTATCAGCAATCGTATAACGCCCCCCGGCAATTGGCCAACCGCCTTTGGAAGAAATATCATTCAGTAAATCCTGTACCTGATTACCTGTCATTTTTAATAGGACCAATACATTATCAAAAGGCATCAATTCAAAGATTTTTCCCCGGGTTACCGGTCCTGCAGGGAGACTGCCTAGCCGGATGCCCCCGTAGTTCATTAAGGCGAAGTCCACTTTCTGATTGAATTTTTCGGTAGCAATCTTCAGGTAGGCATCTGTCATAAAGGCTCCAAGGGAACATTCGGGCCAGCTTTTGGTCATTTCTTCCTGAAGGCTTCCGAGGGTAATATTCATCGTTTTGTCTACACTGTCCCCATAAGGTTTCAGCATGATTTTGAGCGCCTCGCTCTCCCCGGTTTTTTTAGGATCCATTTCCAAAGAGGCATATTGCAAAGTTGCAGGCACGAATCTTGGAGAAGTACAGGCCGTAAAAAGGGCTATTGTCAAAAGGACAACCGGAATCAGCAATTTCATGAATGACCTGTTTAAAAATGGAAAACCGAAAGTTATTTCGGGCGGCTAATGTAGTGATTTCAACCTTAGAAAAGACGATAAAAAACAGTCCATAAAAAGTATACGCTCTTTTAAAAGGTTACATTTTTTTGCTTTCATCTGATTCTCTTAGGGTTAGGGCCATTATTTATTGTGCATCTTTGCTGTATTAATTATTTAAGGATAAAAACCTTACCAAAATATTTTATGCAAACAACCTATTCGTTTAAGTTATTACCGCATGAAGCTGCAGATACAGCCATTATCAGGCAGTATATTGCAGGGGCAGCCATGAAGCCCCTAGAAAGCGTTTCGGGGTTTACCATTCTCAAACATTCTATGGATGCCCGTGGTCGTACTATTTGGATCAATCTTCAGGTGCTTGCTTTTATTGAGGAACCTCCACAACCGAGGCCACTTGCTGAATTCCGCTGGGAGGATGTAAGTCATTCAGAAAAAAAAGTAGTGATTGTTGGAGCTGGCCCGGCAGGTTTGTTTGCAGCGCTTGAGTGTTTGTTGCAGGGAGTAAAACCTGTAGTATTAGAGCGCGGTAAAAATGTGCGGGACCGCCGCCGTGATCTTGCGATCCTGAACAAGGAGGGGGAGATAAACCCCGAAAGTAATTATTGCTATGGTGAGGGCGGTGCAGGCACTTACAGCGATGGAAAACTTTATACCCGCAGCAACAAAAGGGGTGATTTGCAAAAAATTCTGCAACTTTTTGTGCATTTTGGGGCCAAGGAAGAAATTTTATACGAAGCCCATCCGCATATTGGCACCAATAAATTGCCGCAGATCATCAGTGCTATGCGGGATCATATTATTGCTTACGGGGGAGAGGTGCATTTCGGGCAAAAAGTAGTGGATATGATAGGGGATGCAGATAAAATAAAATGCCTGATAACAGCGGATTGTGTTCGGTGGGAAGGCTATGCTTTTATTTTGGCTACCGGTCATTCTGCGCGGGACATCTTTCAATTATTACATAAAAAGAACATATTAATAGAAGCAAAACCCTTTGCATTGGGGGTGCGCATAGAACATCCGCAATCCATCATTGATGCAAGTCAGTACCATTTACCCCCTCATACAATAAAGGAGGGGCGGGGTGCCTATCTGCCACCTGCTTCCTATTCCTTAGTGCATCAGGTATCGGGGCGGGGTGTATTTTCCTTTTGCATGTGTCCCGGGGGTATCATAGCACCTGCTGCAACTGCACCCGGTGAAATAGTGGTAAACGGTTGGAGCCCAAGTAAACGCAATAATCCATATGCCAACAGTGGTACAGTGGTTGAGATTCGTCAAACCGATTTGCAAGCTCCTGCAGATTTCGAAACCATTACCGGGGTTAACAAAAGCGAATTACAGGGCCCTCTTGGTATGATGTTTTTTCAGATGTATGTGGAGCGAAAGGCTTTTGTTGCAGGTGGCGGACAATTAAAAGCCCCCGCACAAAGACTCGAAGATTTTATTCAGAGCCAAGTTTCTAACGACTTGCCAGAATGTTCCTATATCCCCGGTATTGTAGCCGGCGATTTAAAAGCCGTTCTGCCTGATTTTGTGCACCATACGCTAAGAGAAGGGGTGGTTAATTTTGGTAAAAAAATGCGTGGCTATCGCACCAACGATGCGGTTTTGGTAGCTACAGAGAGCAGAACCTCCTCTCCGGTGCGTATTCCAAGGCTTGCAGAAAAATTGCACCATCCGCAATTTGCTAATTTTTATCCCTGTGCCGAAGGTGCTGGCTATGCTGGAGGGATTGTAAGTGCCGCAATGGACGGTGAAAGGGTGGTTGAAGCAATTGTTAATCAGCTAAAGGTGGGTTCCGCCTTGGTTTATTAGATTTTAAATACCTAATGTTTTGATAATGATGGCTTAGGTCTTGTTGTGTTCAATCTGCAAGTTTATACTTGCATAAACATAATTGATGAACCATTTTTACGCCCTTTTATTTTCGATTTTAACGTTGCCTGCATTGGCTCAAAAGCATATTGTTCCCGAACCCTTTCGATCCCCGGGAACCCTGCATCCCATCCCACTTGCCTACACAGGCAGGCTACCAGATATTTATTTGCCAGGCGATAGTATAAAAAAATTACATGTGCGAACTCATATTGTGGAAGTCATCTCGTTTAAATCGGTCAGTACCAACGATATGATTGATTTGCTAAGGCAAAAGGCACAAGCACAGGGGCTCGATGGGGTGGCCCTCCAGCAACTCGTCACCCTTATTCCGGTTCCCGATGGTTTGTCTTATTCATTAGTAGGCATTGGGCTAAAATATCTGGACAATATCAGTTACATTGATACCATCCTTCGACAGCGGGTTATCACCCGTTATTTGCCAAACGGACTGCAGGACAAAACCGCATTGCTTGATTTTGATTGGCATGGCAATCTGTTGACATCCATGAATTCTGAGGATGTCCGTTTTTATGCGGATTCTATGTCGATGTTTGATTTGAATCTTTTGTATAACCGGTTGGCCAATATATATGATTACCAGATTGAGGATCCTCCCGTCCAGCGTATTGTTTCTGTTCCTAACTGGCCTGATAAAATTGTACATATCATTACCGAAGGTGTGCAGCAAATTGATTTTTTGCTGAGTAGTAGTAAATCAAGATTGGAGCAGGTAAAAACCCGTAAGGTAAAAATTACCCCGATTTATACTGACGACAGGCTTACCGGTGCTATAGTCACCGGCAAGGGGAAAAAGGAGAAACCACTCTATTACATTTACTATAAATATGAAGCTTTGGGCCAAATTACCTCGGAACGTTGGGAAAAAATAATAAATGGGAAGAGAACCCTATGGCTTGAAGTTGAGAATCGCTTTTTTGAGGCCGATCCTGTTTTAATTTTGAAATTGGCTAAGGGTATTTCTAAAAGTTTTTGATTTATTTTGATAATATTGTAATATTCAGTTTTTACGGAATACTAATGCAAAAAACTATGCTCATTTTCTAAAAAAATGAATCAGCATATTTACAAGTTATATATTCGTTCATTTTTGAAGGATAAAATGGGTATCTAGAATATGCCTATAGTTATGATACCTGATCTCTTTTTACTTTACATTTCCTTTCATCGGGTTATTTCTCCGGATGATTGATTAATGAGGTGAATACAAATATCTTTAAACTATTTTTTTAAAACGTACCATGGACATTCTTGAAGTAAAAAACCTCAAAAAGTATTTTGCCAACCAAAAGGCAGTGGATGATATTTCATTCAACATCAGTGAAGGTTCAATTTTTGGTTTACTGGGACCGAATGGTGCCGGTAAAACCACTTTGATCCGAATGATTACCGGGATTTTTTATCCTGATGAGGGCAATATCATTTTACGAGGAAAAAAGTTTGACCCTATCAATGATGTATTGCAGCTTGGGTATATGCCCGAAGAGCGTGGGCTGTATAAAAAAATGAAGATTGGCGAACAGGCTTTGTACCTCGCTCAACTCAAGGGCATGAGCTACAGCGATGCTATGACAAGCGTAAAGGAATGGTTTGTACGGCTTGAAATGCAAAGTTGGTGGAACAAAAAGGTGGAAGACCTGAGTAAGGGCATGAGTCAGAAGCTGCAATTTGTGATCACCGTAGCTCACAACCCAAAGCTGATCATTCTTGATGAGCCCTTTAGCGGTTTGGATCCTGTGAATGCCAACCTTATCAAAGATGAAATTTACCGGCTTGCCAAAAACGGAGCTACCATTATTTTCAGTACCCACCGGATGGAACAGGTGGAGGAAATCTGCGATCATATCATTTTGGTGAATAAGGGACAAAAACTGCTCGATGGTACCGTTGATAATATCAAGCAGGATTTTAAAGAGCATCTTTTCCGGGTGGGAGTAAAAGTGCTCCCTGAGCAATTAAGCACCCATATTTTTCAGGTTCAGAAACATACTTCTGACAACGTATTGGTGAAACTGGGAGAAGGAGTCACGAACAATGATGTATTGCATCATTTTCTCGGACATCAGTTGCAGGTAAACTCTTTCAATGAAGTATTGCCTACACTCAACGAGATTTTCATTACGTTGGTGGAAGGTACCCCGGCTGCCCGTGCTTTTGATAACTCCAAAGCCTGATCAATTCCAATAACTATTTTTAAAAATATAAACTTTCTATAATGAATAAAACATGGCTCATTATCAAACGGGAATACATTACCCGGGTGAAAAACAAAACCTTTCTGCTGAGTACTTTTTTAATGCCGCTGCTTTTTGTGGGGCTGATTGCAGGAGTCACTTTTATTACTGTAAAAAACAATAAAGAAGAAAAAGTGGCAGTAGGAGATAGAGAAGAGATGCTGAAGCCTTTTCTCGAATCGGGTAAATCGCTCAATTTTGAGTTCCTACCCAATGCAGATACTGCCTTACTTGAAAAAGGATACACGGCTGTGCTCCTCGCACCGGGCAATGGAATCAATCAATCCGGCAGTTATCAGATTTATACAAGTAAAAATCTGAGTATGAGTTCTCAGTCATCTATCAACAGAAAGATAAATGATGCGGTAGAAACAAGATTGATGACAACCCTCGGAGGGTTGAGTAAAGCACAATTGGATAGTATCCGGGTGCAGGCCGCCGCCGTACAGCTCGATAACAAAGTATTGAGTGCAGGCGAAGAAATGAAAGAGGGGAATTCCGGTGTGGCATATGGTGTTGGATATGGGGCAGCTTTTCTCATTTATATTACCTTATTCTTATATGGATCTATGGTAATGCGGGGGGTAATGGAAGAAAAAACAAACCGGATTGCTGAAGTGGTGGTAAGCAGTGTGCGCCCCACACAGTTGATGATGGGTAAAATTATTGGTATTGGTGCTGTAGGCGTTACACAATTTCTGCTATGGATTGGTCTGATCTTTTTGTTAAGTAGTGCCTTAGGAGCCATCATTCCGCAGGAAACGATGGCGCAGGTTGGAGAGGCCAATCAACAAATGAATGGCAGCATGCCGGGCGGTGCAAGCAGTGGTGCACTCGAAGCGCTGGGTAAGGCTCAAAATGCTTTGGGTTCAGTAAACTGGCCTTTGATCATCGGTTGCTTTCTGTTTTATTTTGTTTTCGGATACCTGTTTTATGCGGCTCTCTTTGCAGCTGTTGGCAGTGCGGTAAACGAAGATCCGCAGGATGCACAAAGCCTGATGTTTCCCATTACGATGCCTATCATTCTTGCCATTATCATTATGATCAATGCCATCAATCAACCGGAAAGTGCCCTGGCAACATGGTCGAGTATGATTCCCTTCTTTTCACCGATTGTAATGATGGCACGGATACCGTTTGGCGTGCCGGGAACGGTACCTTACTGGCAACTTGGCGTAAGTATGATCGTGTTGGTCTTAGGGTTTCTTTTCACCACCTGGATGAGTGCGAAGATTTACCGGACGGCGATACTGATGTATGGTAAAAAAGTAACGGCAAAAGAGTTCTGGAAATGGGCGTTTAAGAAGTCGTAAACCTAAATAGCCCACGGTTTAAACCGTGGGCTATTTAGGTTTAAACCGTGGGCTATTTAGGTTTTACCCAATAGCCGGATAATCAGCCAGTTCTTTCAGGCTTCCGGTCAGTTCTTCCTGTGTAAGATGGTGGTCTTTTAATTTGCCATCAAAATAATCGGTATAGGCCTGCATATCAAAATGCCCATGACCGCAAAGGTTGAACAGGATCGTTTTTGATTCGCCGGTGATTTTGCAATGATTGGCTTCGCGGATGGCTTGTGCCACACCATGATTGGCTTCCGGTGCCGGAATGATGCCTTCTGCTTTTGCAAATTGTAATCCGGCTTCAAAACATTCGAGTTGCTGCAGGGCCACCGCTTCAATCAAGCCATCGCGCAGCAACTGACTGCACAGTACACTTGCCCCATGATAACGTAATCCGCCGGCATGAATAGCGGCAGGTCTGAAATTATGGCCAAGGGTGTACATCGGCAGGAGTGGAGTATAACCTGCTGTATCGCCAAAATCGTACCGGAATTCGCCTTGGGTCAGTTTCGGGCAGCTTGCAGGTTCTACGGCAATGCATCTTACCATTTTGCCATGTACAAGTTGTTCGCGTAAAAAAGGAAAAGCAATCCCTGCAAAATTGCTACCACCCCCAAGCGGAGCAATTACAATATCCGGGTAATCGCCAGCCATTTCAAGCTGCTTCATACACTCTTGTCCAATGATGGTTTGGTGCGTCAATACGTGGTTGAGTACGCTGCCCAAAGCATATTTGGTATGTTCATCCTGCACGGCCATTTCAATGGCTTCGCTGATGGCTATACCGAGGCTGCCTGCTGTCTCCGGATAGGAATCAAGAATGTTTCTTCCGGCCTGTGTGCGAGTACTCGGAGACGAAAACACATTGGCACCAAAGGCATTCATGATGGCCTTCCGGTAAGGCTTTTGGTTAAAGCTGATCTTTACCATATACACATCGCAGGCAAGCCCGAACATCTGACAGGCAATGCTGAGTGCAGTACCCCATTGGCCTGCACCTGTTTCGGTGGTAATTTTTTTTACGCCTTCCATTTTACTGTAGTAAGCTTGTGCAACCGCAGTATTCGTTTTATGGCTGCCACTCGGACTTACCCCTTCGTATTTGTAATAAATTTTGGCCGGGGTGTCGAGCAGTTTTTCGAGCCTTCTCGCTCTGAATAACGGGGAAGGGCGCCACTGCCGGTAAATATCCCGTACTTCATCCGGTATTTCTATCAAGGGCTCCTGGCTAACCTCCTGCTTGATCAGTTCCATCGGAAACAGGGGAGCAAGATCTTCGGGGCCAACGGGTTGTTTGGTTCCCGGATGCAGCGGTGGCAAAGGTTTGTTAGGCATATCTGCCTGAATGTTGTACCAATGCGTGGGCATATCCCTTTCGTTCAGCAAAATTTTCACCTCACTCATATATTGTAGATTTTTTAGAAAAGCAAAGTAGTGAAAAAAATAAAGCCCCCGATAGAATGTCCACCTTTTGTATTTATCCCATAAATCTTACATAAACCTGCATCCGAAAAATCACTACTTTTGGAAAAGATCAACATCCTTTGTATGCATATCAGAGAGGAAATAAAAAAAATGCCCATAGAAGAGCAGGTAGCATTGCTTGAGGAATTGCAGGAGGATAAAGATATTCATGCTTATCTTCTTGAAAGGGATATACCTTATGAAGCTATGGAAGAACTCAAAAAAAGGGATAAGGCCTTTCAGGAGGGAAAAGTTAAACTATATAGCTGGGAAGATGTAAAGGCAAAACTAATCCTGAAGCCTGATTCATGAAATTCAAGGTCACATTTACAGAAGATGCTTTGGCAGATGTGGAAACAGCTTTTGAGTATTATAAAAATATTTCCTTTGAACTTGCTATTTCATTTCGACATGTCTTGGATGCATCCGTACAAAAGCTAAGTCTAACACCCCAAAATTATCTTAATCTGGTAGATGGAAAGCACAGGAGGTGTAAATTGAAAATTTCCCATATGCTATTGTTTATGAAATTACCAGAGATTTAATTTTCGTGAAAATGGTTTTTCATCAGAAAGATGACCCTGACAGGCAAAAAACGAGATTGACCTGATAGCATTATAATTTAGCCTCTAAAGCTTGTAGTCCTTTAATTGCGCTTAAACAATCCAACCAAATTTCTTCCACCACTTCCTTTGCTGGTTTCATTTCCTTAATCAGCGCACTTACCTGACCAATTTCGAGTTCGCCTTGATTTATATCGCCTTCAAACATGCCCTTTTTAGCTCTTGCCCTGCCAAGTAATTGCATTAGTTCCTCTTTGGAAGCTCCCCGGATTTCGGCTTCCTGCACGGCTGCATAAAAAGGATTTTTCAATAGCCGCACCGGGGTGAGTTGTTTGAGGGAAAGTTGGGTATCGCCTTCGCCTGCGTCTATTATGGCTTCTTTAAACGCCAAATGCGACGAAGCTTCGGGTGTGGCCACAAAACGACTACCTACCTGCACCCCATCAGCACCGAGGCAAAGTGCTGCGGCCATTTGAGCTCCGGTGGCTATGCCGCCTGCAGCAATTACCGGAACAGATACCGCTGCTGCCACCGCAGGAATCAGCACCATCGTGGTGGTTTCTTCCCGTCCATTGTGGCCGCCGGCTTCAAACCCCTCGGCTACCACGGCATCGCAGCCTGCCTCCTGTGCTTTGAGTGCAAATTTGCTGCTGCTTACCACATGCACCACTTTGATGCCTTCTGCCTTTAGTATGGCCGTCCAGGTTTTTGGGTTACCGGCGCTTGTAAATACAACAGGTACTTTTTCTTCAATAATAATTTGTATATGTTTGTCTATATCCGGATACAGCAAGGGCAGGTTTACGCCAAAGGGCTTATCAGTAGCCGCTTTGCATTTTTGAATATGCTCCCTCAGTACATCCGGGTACATACTGCCGGCGCCAAGCAGACCAAGCCCGCCTGCATTGCTTACGGCACTAGCGAGCTTCCAACCACTTGCCCATATCATTCCGGCTTGTATGATTGGGTAGCGGATAGAGAAGAGTTGACAAATAGCGTTGTTGTGCAAAATGTGTATTTTTGAAATACAAATAAAGTCAAAATTACCTTCCATGACTACACTAAAAGAAATTAGGGGTTTGCCTGTACAAGAAAAAGCGGCTATCCTGCTTGAATTGCAGGAGGATGTTGAACTCAATCAATATTTACAATTACATACCCTGCCACAATCTGCACTAGATGAGTTGGAAAAAAGGGACAAAGCATACAGAGAGGGTAAAGAGTCAGCTTCTTCCTGGGAATCTGTAAAAGAACGATTGCAAGAAATCAGGAATGAATTATAAGTTATTGATTCTCAAAAGTGCAGAAGCAGATATGGAAGATGCATTCAGATATTACCTTGACATTTCCATAGATCTGAGTATTCGCTTTGAAGCTGCTATGGATAAAGCATTAGAAAAACTAAAGAAAACACCCTATAAT
>JBGSNV010000334.1:0-3429 GCA_041739485.1 Chitinophagaceae bacterium | reverse complement strand
TCCCCGCTGCTAGGGGCTACAAATTTTCCACCGATAAAGTGGTTATAATGATCTTTAAATTCGGGACGTGGTACCGCCTTCGATACCGACGCTTCGGCAACTTTACTCATGGCAATCGTTAATTTTTTGTTCGGGATAATATAATCGTAATGGCAAACTAATGATTTGCTCCTCCAACAGGTTGTACAATCGTCTGTTTGGTTAGCACAATCGTAATTTTTGCATTTTTTTTCTATACAAAATAGACGGATCAAGGCGGTTTGACTTTATTTTTAAGCATCAGAATGTTCTGACGCCATCATTGCTGTCCATATGCTACAGGAAAAGATACCTCATACCATTGATCTTACGAATCCGGGCTATTTACAAACGCTTGTTGAAAGCCGGCGGGTGTTTAGCCTGAACCATTGCGAACTGAATATATTTGAGAGCTATGAAAAAGCTTTTGAAGTACCCCTGACCTTCAGTGATCTTGTAATTACGAGTATGATCCGGGGTAAAAAGGTAATGCATCTTTTTGATGATGCCCCTTTTGATTACCTGCCGGGAGAAACCGTGATTGTTCCGGGAAACGAAACCATGCGGATCGATTTTCCTGAAGCTGAAATGGAAAATCCCACCCAATGCATTGCGCTTTCTGTTTCGCCTTTTCATTTGCAGCAAACCATTGATTACCTGAATGAACACTATCCGCTACCGGATGAGAAATCCGAATGGAATATCCATTTTTCAAAATATCATTTTGAAAATGACACCGAGATCACCGGACTGATCAACAAGATGATGCGGCTTTGTATGAGCACCGATAAAGCCAAAGATATTTATGCTGATCTGAGCATGAAAGAATTACTGATCAGGTTGGTACAGAGTCAGAACCTTCATCAGACGGCAGATACAAAGAATAACGGTACCCGGCTTGGCGCTGTATTACAATACATTCATCGTCATTTGCATGAGAAACTAAGCGTGGAGGCACTGAGTCGCAAAGCCTGTCTGAACCGGAGTCAGTTTTTCCGTTTATTTAAACATCAGTTCGGACTCACGCCAATAGAATATATTAACCGCGAAAGACTACGTGTTGCCAAAAAAATGATTCTTCAATCCCGCGAAACCATTTCATCGATCAGTTACCAATGCGGTTTTAGTGATATCAATTATTTCAGCAGGCTATTCAAAAAAAGCGAAGGCATAACTCCAACGGAGTACGCCTTGCTGCAAGGTAAAACAGGATGATATTTTGTTGGCTGGCTGCGCGCATTTCTTTCATTGACCAAACACAAAGGGATAATAAGAATATGCTGAGATGGGGTTGGCATCACTAAAACAAACATTATTGGTAAATGTGCCTTTTGAACTATATTATACTTTTGCCTGAGGCGGTAGTACGTGAAGACAGGTACAACGCCATGGGGGACATTGTTGGATGCCGGGTTTAAAGGCATCCATAACAATCATTTTCGATGCCCGGTCACAGACCGGTTTATCTATCAGACATAAGTGACCTGCCTGCGGCTGAACACTTGCGCAAGATAGGTTGTGGTGCGTGAGACACGCACCAAGGCGTGGGAACACTTGCGCCCTTTTAGGGTAGGATAGCAATTGTCGGCATTTATTTTAAAAATGATACTTTTGAATTATAAAAAAGAAGATAATATGCTTCGGAAAATTATAGACACACCAAACGAACCGATACTGATGCTTGACCTGCCCAAAAGTCTGCAGGGCAGACGCATCGAAATAATAGCCTTCCCTTTAGAAGAGGATACCCCTGTCGAAAACAAGCCTTCTGTAATGGCTGATTTCTTCGGTACCCTCTTGCCGGAAGATGCAGAAAAATTACATGAACATGCTAAACAGGCAAGAAGCGAATGGGAAAGGGATTTTTGATAGATACTAATGGGGTTATTTATGCGTTGGAGAATAAAATTCCACCTGCCGGTGCCGCTTTCCTTGCTAAGCTGCCGCTAGTAATTTCTGACATTACACGTATTGAACTGCTGGGATGGCCTAATGCAACTGCGGAGCAGCTTGCACCGGTTAAGGCATTTATGGCAAAAGCAATCATGGTATCAACTACCGAATCCGTCATACTAAAAACCATTCAGATAAAGCGGAGTCAAAAAATAAAACTAGGTGATGCCCTTATTGCCGCTACCGGCGTAGTGCATGGATTTACCATTGTTACCAGAAATATAGCCGATTTTAAAAATATTCCTGAGCTCGAGGTGATTGACCCTTTTGGTTTATAGCTTTAATTAGCTGAATTAATCAAACTTTTTAAATTCGACAAACTGTATCATTATAATAAAAAGTAGATCTAGCATAAGCAAAATTCCTACTACTATGAATACAATTTTAAAGACCGGATGAAGGCTTTTCCAAAACCGAATAAGAAAATTTTTTGACATCACATTACTGTTTGAGTGCAACTCCCGAATTGACATTTTCCTTCAAGCCGAAGACTTTTCGATACCCGGTCACAGACCGGTTTACCTATTTGGGGGAAGGGGGGTGTGGGTTGTGGTGCGTGAGACACGCACCATGGCGTGGGATGCCCGGTCACAGACCGGTTTTTCTAACAGACACAAGTGACCTGCCTGCGACAGAACACTTGCGCCCGATACGCCCGATACTGCAAGGTAAAATCTGATTTTATTTCAGGTTCCCCATTGTAACCCATTCCGGTTTTAATCGGTCAACCGGAACGTAATAGCCTGTATGTGCCGGTAAATAACCTTCCGTCCATTCTGCTCTGCCGGTACCCAACGGGGACCGTTTTTAATAATACGAAGGGCTTCTTCCGCAAGACCACCACCCGGATTATTGAGTGCTGCCACTTCTTTTACATTTCCTTCCCGATCCACTACAAATTGTATCCTAACTATCCCCTGAATGTTTTTCCGGATGGCTTTGTTAGGATATTTAAGATTTTCCTGAAGGTATTTTGTCCAGCCTTCAACACCGCCCTCAAATTCGGCCGGTTGATCCACTTTGGTGAAAATATAGTCTTCGTTGACGGGTTTGGAATCTTTTACCGGGATTTTTTCCTGAGCATTTGCAGAAGTAACCACCCCGAAAAGGAGCAGGAGGATTCCAAAAAAAGGTGCTTTCAACATAGGATTTGATTTTTAGCAAAGTTGGGTGTTTTTTGCAATCCCTGCTAATATGGGGATAAAACTATGGTTTGGCTTTGTTTTATCCGTTTTAAACCCGCAATTTTGCCGTGTTCTGATTTAAAAAAATAATATCTGACCACCGGGGAGCAAGACATGGGAATATTCAATTTATTTACACAAGAAATAGCCATAGATCTGGGTACTGCAAATACCCTCATCATACATAACGAAGAAGTGGTTGTAAACGAGCCTAGCATCGTTGCCCTCAACCGCAACAACCTGAAAGAAGTGCTGGCTGTGGGCAAGAAAGCCC
>JBGSNV010000317.1:0-10948 GCA_041739485.1 Chitinophagaceae bacterium | reverse complement strand
AAAATACAGGGTAGAAAAACCCATTAAAATGAAGGAGTTGCACCGCATTCTTTCAAGGGTTTTTGAAGAAGACCCTCAGGTAATGGATAAAAATAAAGATCTGGGACCTAACCACTTGAACGACGAAAAAATAGAAAAAGGCAAAGGGATCAATATCCTTATTGCTGAGGACAATACCATTAATATGGCCCTGATCAAATACCTGATGTCAAAAATTTTGCCGAACAGCAATATGATTGAAGCAATAGATGGGGTGGAAGCCGTGAAAAAATACGTAAAATTCCTCCCTGATCTGGTGCTTATGGATATGCAAATGCCGAATAAAGACGGTTTGGCTGCCACCCGCGAAATCAGATTGGTGGAGTCAGAAATCAACCGAAAAGTTCCCATTATTGCCCTTACTGCCAACGCAATGGCCGGAGAAAGAGAGAATTGCCTGAGAGCCGGGATGGATGACTACCTGACAAAGCCGCTGCAACAAAAGCTTTTGGACGATGTCATACATCGGTATATTTCCAGCAATTAAATTTGCAGGGAAACTAAAAAAGAAGATGTTTTATGGAAGATTCCCCTTCAACAAGCCAGTGGAAAAACAGAACCGGCTTGTGGTTGCAGCAATTGGAGGTGCCCAAAAACCTTGAGGATCTTTCCGATCTTAAGGAAATACTGCGCTTTCATGAAAAAGCATATTACGTTCGGAATATCCCCCTGATTTCCGATGCAGAATACGACCTGCTTTTTAATCTGCTCAAAAAAGCAGAACAGGAAAATCCCGAATGGGTTACTCCCGACTCCCCTACCCAAAGAGTAGGCAACAGTCTGAATGAAGGGTTTGTTACAGTAAGTCATCTGGTACCGATGCTCAGTCTCGAAAACAGCTACGACGCTGCCGACCTTAACGACTGGGACCGAAAAGTACGGGAATTAGGCAAAACAAGCAGTGTAGAATACTGCGTAGAACCCAAATTTGACGGCGCAAGTATTTCGGTAATTTACGAAAATGACCGATTGGTAAGAAGTGCCACACGGGGCGATGGCGTAGAAGGGGATGATATAACCATGAACAGCAGGCAGATAAAAAACCTTCCTTTATATGCCCCTTTCAGTAAATGGGGTATTCAAACCATTGAAATACGGGGGGAGGTATTGATGACCAAAAATGCGTTCAATACCTTTAATGCACATCTGATTGAAAAAGGATTACAGGTACTTGCTAATCCTCGCAATGCAGCAGCAGGAACCTTGAGAATGAAAGATCCCGCCGAAGTTGGCAGACGTAAACTGGAAGCTTTTTTATACCATGTAAGTGAAGTTTTGATTTTTCCGGAAACAACCCAAAACAGCCCCGAAACTTTGCCTATGCCCGAAACACATTTTGCTATGCTGCAAATGCTTTGGGAAGCCGGATTAAGAAGCCCGGTAGCTGAGGCAAAAACATTTCAAAATATTGAAGGAGTAATTGATTGGTGCTCTCAATTTGAGGCTGGCCGCGACGATCTCCCCTACGAAATTGATGGTATGGTTGTTAAGGTAAATCCACTGACGCTACATGAGCGCCTTGGCATGACAACGCACCATCCACGTTGGGCGATCGCTTATAAATTTAAAGCACGACAAGCGACTACCCGGCTGCGTTTGGTTGAATTTCAGGTAGGTAGAACCGGGGCCGTTACCCCGGTTGCCAAATTAGACCCCGTAAGTATTGGTGGTGTAACCGTAAGTAGTATTTCCATCCACAACGAAGAGTATATCCGTGAAAAAGACCTGATGCTTGGCGATACCGTCACCATAGAACGTGCCGGCGACGTCATCCCGCAGATCGTGAGAACCTTACCCGAATTACGTGACGGATCTCAAAACCCGATTGTTTTTCCAAAAGAATGTCCGGTTTGTGAAAGTGTACTCTTCAAAGAAGAAGGCGAAGCCGTGTGGCGCTGCGTAAATGTAGAGTGTAAAGCGCAGGTGGTGGAAAAAATGGTCCACTTTGTAAGTAAAGATGCCCTCGACATCAAAAGCTTTGGAGAACAACAGGTTAAAAAGTTTTACGACCTGAACCTGTTAAAGGATATTCCCGGAATTTATCAAATTGACTACGATCAACTGAAAGGGCTCGAAGGCTTTGGTAAAAAGTCGATCGATAACCTGCAAACTGCTATTGAAGCTTCCAAAAAACAACCCCTGCACCGGCTGATTTACGGGCTTGGCATCCGGCATGTAGGTGAAACTACTGCCAAAGCACTTGCCCAACGGATTGAGCACTTGCTTGATCTTAAGGACCTAACGGTAGAGCAATTGATGGAGATAGAAGATATTGGCCCTAAGGTAGCCACAAGCATTGCCGCTTTTTTCAGCAACGAACAAAATTTGGAAATGCTGCATCATTTGGAAAATTTAGGCTTAAATTTGCTAAGAGAGAAAAGTGAAAAAACGGCAGACGGCCTTTTGACAGGTCGCACTTTTCTATTTACTGGCACCCTCACGGAGTTTAAAAGAAGCGATGCCGAAGCCATGGTGGAAAAAGCCGGTGGCCAGATTTTAGGAGGTGTAAGCAGCAAGCTGAATTACCTTGTAGTGGGTTCAGATGCAGGAAGTAAATTGGAAAAAGCCAGAAAAATCCCGACCATTCGAATATTAACCGAACAGGAATTTCTTAACGTAATTGCATATGATCAAGAAAACTGAAGGGGAAAAATGGCGTCAGGTTGTGTTTGACAACTGGGAAACCATGCAACGCAAGTATGCTGTAAGCAGTATGGGTCGCGTTGCCAGCTATGTAAATAAAATTGAAAAAGACGGCGAAGTGCTGAAAGGCTCCGAAATAGAGGGCTATAAAGTGCTGCGACTTCGGGTAAACGGAGCGTATGTGGCTTTTCTTTTCCACCGGCTGGTAGCACAGCATTTTCTTAAAAAACCTGCGGCAGGCCACGAAATGGTGATACACCTGAACCATAAAAAACAGGATAACCGTGTAGAAAACCTTAAATGGGCAACCAAGGAAATGGTGGCTGAACACAATAAAAAAAGTCCGGCAGTACAAGCCTATCGTAAACGGATGGAAGAGGCCATTCCGGATATTAAAAAAGGCTTGAAACTGACCCTTACTCAGGTAAAACAAATTAAAAAAGTGCTCGCCAATCCCAAAAGAAAGCTGACCCATAAGCAACTTGCTGAGAAATATGGAGTGAGCGAAATGGCCATTACCCGGATAAAAAGAGGGGAAAACTGGGGATATATTACTATTTAATTTCATTAAAAAAATGGCTTCCGGAAAGGATTGCTTCCGGGAGTTTACTACTAGTACACTTCTATGCTACATACCAATACCCTGCGCTTTCTGGAGCAGTTAAAAAAACATAATAACAAGGAGTGGATGGATGCCAACCGGAAAGCCTATCTCGATGCCAAAGCCGATTTTGAGCTTTTTGCCGAAACAGTCTTGCATGAAATGGTGGCGATTGACCCCGACTTAACCGGACTAACTGCCAAAGATTGCACCTTCCGCATCAACCGGGATGTTCGGTTTAGTGCAAACAAGGCCCCCTATAAAACCAATATGGCTTTGTATATGTCTAAAGGTGGTAAAAAGACCATGAATGCCGGCTATTATTGCCATATTGAACCCGGAGGCAGTTTTCTGGCAGGAGGTATGTGGATGCCTATGTCGCCGGAACTGAAAAAAGTAAGGCAGGAAATAGATTATAACTGGAAAGAATTCAAAAGCCTTTTGAGCAAGAAAGCCTTCGAAACTCAATACGGCGATTTGGACCGGAGCGAAGGCAATGTTTTAACGAGACCTCCCAAAGGATATGAGGCGGAAAACCCGGCAATTGAATATCTGAAATTAAAAAGCTTTATCGCCTCCAATCCTATGAGCGATGATGTTTTGAAAAGTAAAAATATGGTCAGGGAGATCGTAAAAGCTTTTAAGACTATCCAACCCTTTATCCATTTTCTGAACCGTTCGCTTGATACCGAGTAATGAAGTCCCCCCATCCATCTGTTTCTTTATAACCCAACTGTATTGACGTCTGAAACAAATGAATGAGGGATTAACTGAATGCGTTCATCATCCAAGTAAATTGGCCTTTAGTAAGTATTCAGCTATCTGTACGGCATTGGTGGCCGCTCCTTTGCGAAGGTTATCGCTTACTACCCAGCAATTCAGGGTATTCGGCTGACTTTCATCGCGTCTTATCCTGCCTACAAAAGTTTCGTCCTTGTCATGAGCATTCAAAGGCATGGGATAAATAGCATTTGCAATATCATCCTCTACAACTACTCCAGGTGCTTCTGCAAGCAAATGCTTTAATTCCTCAAGATCAAAATCCTTTTCAAATTCTATGTTCAGGCTTTCGCTGTGTCCACCCATCACCGGGATACGTACTGTGGTAGCCGTAACCCGAACACTTTCGTCCCCAAGAATTTTCTTGGTCTCATTCACCATCTTCATTTCTTCCTTGGTGTATCCATTTTCTAAAAAGACATCAATTTGGGGAATCACATTCAGATCAATTGGATATTTATAAGCCATTTCTCCCTTTATCCCTTTTCTTTCATTCATCAGTTGCTCAACGGCTTTCACACCGGTACCTGTTACGCTTTGATAAGTGCTCACCACCACCCTTTTAATGCCATATTTTTTGTGTAATGGCTCCAGCACTAAAACCATTTGAATGGTGGAACAATTTGGGTTTGCAATGATCTTATCGGCAGCCGTCAACACATGTCCGTTGACCTCAGGTACCACGAGCTTTTTCTCCGGATCCATTCGCCAGGCGCTTGAGTTATCGATAACGGTAATACCCGCTTCTGCAAACCGCGGGGCAAGCGATAATGAGGTACCACCACCCGCCGAGAATAAAGCCACATGCGGCTTTAAAGCAATCGCCTCTTCAAAACCAACTACTTTGTATGGCTTCCCTTTAAACGATACTTCCTTTCCAATAGATTTTTCACTCGCCACCGGTATCAGCTCGGTTACCGGAAAATTACGCTCTTCGAGCACTTGCAACATTTTTGTGCCAACGAGGCCTGTCGCTCCTACAACTGCAACTTTCATATGTTCATTTTTTTAGTGCGCAGGCTCTCGCCTGCTTGTTTTTATTTGTCATATGGTTCCGATAGCTATCGGAACCCTGATGATCATGCGAGCCGTATGTGCCGTTGCTTGTGGGGATTTCATGTGTTCACTTTTAGTGCGTCTCTACACTTTAGAGACTTTTTTTAATGATGCTATTTTCTTCCCAACTGATCCTTACTTACAAAAACATACTTTACCTGCCATCAGACAGGAAGTGTGCATCTGCTCGTGTGGATGTCCTGAATTTACCCAATAAAAAACCCTCCATTCCGGAGGGCAGTCTGTTTATTTACTTTGATGATCGCAAAGAAATGCAGTTACCCTCCTATTGGCAGGCGTCCCTTCTTACATTTTTTTGTAATTAAAATTTTCATTTCAGCAAAATAAAGGGAAAACAAGCTTTGAATGATGTACTCTAAAATAAATTCCAAAAATAAATTTTAAGCAGTAATGCTATTGTGAGACTTCCCTTGCCCATAAAACCAAAACAAAAATTATTCTTCGGCAAAAGATGAATCCTTCTTTGCTCAAAGAGACAAATTTTCAATATAACCTCCCCGCAACATGGTATCCGGCAGTTCTTCTACTCCATTGATTAAACCTAGCATCCGTTCAAAACTCAGCTTGCCCAATTGGTAACCACTTGTTTGCACATAGCTGACAGGCGGATTAAATAGTTTAGGGAAAAAGCCGTTACTCATTGCCAAAACACCTACATCTTCCGGAATAGAAACTTTGCGTTCATACAAACCCCGCATAGCTCCACAAAGCAATTCATCACTCATGCAAAATATGGCAAGATCCTTCAGGCTTTCTGAAGGAAGCTTCATAATGGTTTCATAAGCCTGCTTTTCATTTTCACTGTACCCCCAGGAGAAAGAGATATGTGAATGTCTCTCCAAAACAGAGCGGAAACCTGATTCCCTTCGATGAGTAATACTCAAAGCCTGATTGCCAAGAATAGCAAGAATCCTGGATTTTTTGCTTTCAAGGATTTTATCAGCTGCAAGGGCTCCCATTTCCTCATCGGCAATACAAACAGTTGTAAAACCTTCTTCTTCGGGTACTTTATCAAAAAAAACAATGGGAATTTCGGTATCCATGGTTTTCAAGAAGGGACCGAAATCGGTGGTATGTCGGGTGATAGCTACAAAGATACCCTCTACATGGTTGTACCGGCACAACTTGAGGTTATTGGCTTCAATGGTTGGATCCTCCCGGGTTTGCAAAACCATAATATTATATCCTCTTTCCTGAGCTTCTTCCTCCACGGCATCAATAAACGAGTTGTAAAAGAATCCGGCAAGTTCAGGTACAATAATTGCGTACATGTTGCTGTGTTTCTGCCTGAGATTCACCGCAAAAGCATTTGGCTCATAATTCAGCAGATTGGCAAGGTCCTTAACCCTTCTGATGGTTTCCCCGGCCACATCGGGATGATCTTTCAAGGCTCTGCTAACGGTAGAGATACTCAAATTCAAATGCTCCGCAATTTTTTTTAAGGTAGCCTGGCTTTTCATATGTGTATTTTTAGTGCGCAGGCTCTCGCCTGCTGGTTTTTATTTGTCATATGGAATCTCCTGATACTCATTTGGGCTGGGTGTGCCGTTGCTCGTGGAGATTTCATGTGTTCATTTTTTAGTGCGCTGGCTAAAGCCAGCTTTTTTTAAAGGTCACATGGTTCCGATAGCTATCGGATCCGAAAATTCGGATCCTAATGATCATTCGCGCTGAGTGTGCGGCAGCCCGTGGGGATTTCATATGTTCATTTTTAGAGCGCAGGCTTTGCCTGCTGGTTTTTATTTGTCATATGGTTCCGATAGCTATCGGAACCCCAATACTCATTTATGCGGGATATACGCCTAGTTGGTGGGGATATCATAGGTATGTTATAAAAAATGATTATGGGTTCAAAAGCTCTTTTTTGAATGAATGAGGAAAAGGGAACCGTTGATTATTCTGTTTTACAAGCCTCCTCTTTTCTAACGCATACGATCTGTTTTAAGTAATACCAGTGACCTCTCCGGAATACTTCCTCCTGAATTTTCAAATAAAATGGCACAACACCCCGATACCCCCAAAGAAAAACAATTAAATTTTCCACAGCAAATATTTCCGCAAACGTTTGCACTCAATTTCCCCTTCTACAGTCCTTTCTTCAGGGAAAGAAACATTGTAAATTGCTTAACAATTGCTTGTTTTCCAAAACTTTATGCTAATTTTTAATTAGTCATAAATACAATTGAAATCCTGCAATAACACCCAAACGAGTCTGCACACACCCCATTTTTAAAAAAACGAAATGCAAAATGCTTATGAAAAAAAGTCTTACACCGAAGGTGTGGAGTAGTCTGCTTGCTATTTTCTTTCTATTTAGCAGTGTTTACGCCCAGAAAACGGTAACCGGAAAAGTAACTGACCCGAATGGAGGTCCCGTAGCAGGAGCCTCTGTCACTGTAAAAGGCGGTACCAATGGCACATCCACAGATGCAGCAGGCGCCTTTTCACTTACGATTAGCGATGATGTGAAAAACCTTATCATAACAGCTGTTGGTTTTACCAAACAGGAATTGTCTGTTGCGAATGGTAATTTTTCGAATATTGTTCTCCTGCCCGCCCTCAACGATCTTGATGAGGTAGTGGTCATTGGTTATGGAGTAGCACGCAAAAAGGATATTACCGGTGCAGTGTCCTCTGTAAAGGAAAAAGACTTTAACAAGGGGGTACAGCCCGCACCAGACCAATTGATTCAAGGTAAAGTAGCCGGAGTTCAGGTGGTGAATAATAGCGGTGCACCGGGTGCAGGTACCACATTCCGTATCCGTGGTACTTCTTCACTGCGTGCCGGTAACGGACCGCTTTTTGTAGTAGACGGGGTTCAGTTATCTAATGATAATGCCAGACCAGATGCGGCTATTTCCGCAGATATTGGAGGAAGCACCCCTTCTGGTAACCCGCTCAACTTTATCAATCCATCAGATATTGCCAGTATGGAAGTATTGAAAGATGCCTCTGCTGCTGCTATTTACGGTTCCAGAGGAGCAAATGGCGTTGTTATTATTACCACTAAAAAAGGCAAGTCTGGCGAACCAAGACTCGATGTGAATGCTTCCGTAGGGGTGGCTGGTATTCTTAAAAGACTCGAAGTCCTGGATGGAGATCAATACCGGCAGGCATTGGGAGAATATAATTTCCCTACTACCGTTAGTTCCCCTTCCAACCCAACCGCCAATTTCGGTGGTAATGTAAATGCACTCGATGAAATACTCCAAACCGCCACTGTTCAAAATTATGGCGTTGGATTTTCCTCCGGTACCGACAATGCCAGGTACAGGCTTTCCTTGGGTTATCTCAATCAGGATGGTATCATTCGTAAAACCAACTTCAAAAAGTATACTGCAGGTATCAACAGTAGTTTTAAAATGCTGAACAATAAAAAACTAGCCTTAGATATCAATGTTCTTACCTCACAAACTATTGAACAAATTGCCCCTATATCTAACAATGCGGGATTTAAAGGCAGTTTGATAGGGCAAGCATTGCAGTGGAATCCAACAAGACCATTGCGCAGAAGCAATGGTGATCTCGATATTGAATTTGGCGCAGACATCATCAATCCATTGGCTTACAGTGAAGCCTATAACGATGAGGCGAAAATTACAACGGTGTTGGCCAATGTATCTCCAAGCTATGAAATTGCTAAAAATCTGATAGCCAAAAGCCAGATCGGTGTTACCTATTCTGTGGGTAGCCGACGTAATTACACCACAGCAAACATCAACATCAACAACGTAGCGTTGAATCCCAATACCGGTAGAGGTGGGGAAGCGAGTGTTGCACAAAATGAACTGAGTACCAGTCAGATCACCAACACTCTTTCTTATTTGAAGGACCTGAGTCCTAAATTGAATTTGAATGCGGTAATCGGTCATGAGTATCTGAAAACTACGGTAGGTGGCAATTCACAATATGCACGAGGGTTTATTCCAACGGAAAGGCCTTACTATTACTTCATGTCTTCATCCGATCCCGGTACAAGAAGAACCAATGGTTTTGAAAACCCGGCCAGTGAATTGCAGTCTTTCTTCGCAAGAGCGATTCTGAATTTTGACGACCGTTTTGTATTCACCGGTACATTCCGTTCAGATGGTTCGAGTAAGTTCGGGGCCAACAACCGTTATGGTTATTTCCCTTCCTTGGCAGGTGCCTGGAACCTGAGCCGCGAAAAATTCATGGACAATGTTCGTATTTTTAACAGCCTGCGGTTGCGCGGTAGCTGGGGCATCACTGGAAATCAGGATTTCCCCTCCGGTGCCAGCCAGGTACTTTATACGCTCGACGGATCTAATCCTGCAACGTTTCAGCAAAGTCAGATTGCTAATCCTGACCTGAAATGGGAATCAACCACTACTTCCAATATTGGTTTGGATTTTACCATGTTCAGCAACCGACTGACCGGTACAATGGATTATTTCATCCGAAATACCAAGGATATCCTTTTCCCAAGAGAAGCGGCTGATCCTGTTACTCCGAATAGTGCTATCCGCTGGACCAATATAGACGGTACCATTGAAAATAAGGGCTTTGAGATTTCTTTGGATTACCGCATCATAGACAAACAGGATCTTACCTGGAATTTTGGTGTAAATGGTACATTCCTTCAAAACGAACTCACCGATTTTGTAGGACAAATTCCAACCGGGGAAGTAAACGGACAGGGTTTGACTGGTGCCTTTGCGCAATTGATCGCATCCGGCCACCCCATCAATACTTTCTATCTGCGTAAGTTTATAGGTATTGACAGAGCTACCGGGGTATCGCTTTACGAAGGTGGAGAAGAACGCTTCTTCATGGGTTCTCCCAATCCAAAAATGTTGTTGGGTATAACAACGATGGTTAGCTACAAGAAGTTTTCTTTGGAAATAGCAGGTAATGGAGCCTTTGGACAATTCGTTTACAACAATACGGCCAATGCCATTCTTGCCTTTAACAACTTATCGAAGCGTAATATTGGTTTGGAAGAATATAATACCGCGAGGGCCCTCGGAGAACAGCCCGTCAATCCCACAAGTGCTTCTTCCCGTTACCTGGAAAAAGGTGACTATTTCAGATTAGCCAATGCAACATTGAGTTATCAGCTGGGAAATATCGGTAATTCTATCCGCAATGCCACGGTATACATCACCGGACAAAACCTGTTTATTCTTACCAAATTTACCGGATTTGACCCCGAAGTGAATGTATCCAAGCCATTGAATGGAGTGCCTTCTTTCGGTATGGAATACACACCATACCCGTCTGCAAGAACCGTCAATTTTGGAATCAATTTTTCTTTATGATCAAACAAAACGAAATTTAAATGAAAAAACTATTTATAATATCGATTGCAGCTTCGTTGCTGGTCGGTTGTACAAAGCTAAATGAGGAGTTAGGTAGTCAGTTATCAGATGTTGGAGGTAGCGGAGGTGTTAATCCGGCTGATGTATTGCGCGGAGCTTACGATGCGATGCGATTGCCTTATCAGGATCAGTCGAGGGTATGGGCCGCACAGGAACACACTTCCGATGAAACAATCGGGCCAACAAGGGCCTCCGATTGGGATGATAATGGCGTGTGGCGGGTAATGCATACTCACCAATGGGATCCCAACCATTCGTTCCTTGCAGACACTTACCGTGATTTAGGCCGCATTGTATTTTCAACCACTGACTTATTGCGTTTAAGTCCTACACCCCAACAAGCCGCAGAAGGCCGCATGTTGCGTGCTATGGCTATGTTTAGTCTTGTAGATGGCTGGAACCAGGTACCCTACAGAGAAAACACGATAGATCCCGATGAAGTACCCAAAGTACGGGTAGGAACCGAGGC
>JBGSNV010000158.1:0-9008 GCA_041739485.1 Chitinophagaceae bacterium | reverse complement strand
AACAGCAGCACCACACCATTTACATCCAACAATGTTGCTGTGGGGTATGAGGCATTACGGGGCTCAACTAATGCTGCTGCCAATACGGGCACCTCCAATACAGCGCTTGGGTACCAATCGCTTTTTCCCAACACATCAGGAAGTAACAACACAGCAAATGGGGCATTCGCACTTAACTCCAACACAACAGGAGGTAGCAATACGGCCAATGGCTTTTCTGCACTCAAATCTAATACCGCTGGAAGTAGTAATACAGCCAATGGATCAGATGCACTTAGGAATAATGGCCTTGGAAATAATAATACAGCGAATGGAAAAAGCGCGCTCTTTCTCAACAACTCTGGAAATGACAACACGGGCAATGGGACAGCAGCACTCAGTAGTAACATCACCGGAAATGGTAATACGGCCAATGGGGCAACCGTTCTTTTCTCTAATTCCTCAGGAAATGATAACAGTGCCTATGGGGCAAACGCACTCTACTTTAATAAGGCAGGAAGCAATGCCACTGCCATTGGTACCCGCGCCATGTTTTACGCTAACAACAGCACCACCCCATTTACAAATTACAATGTTGCTGTAGGGTATGAAGCCCTGCGGGGTTCTACAAGTGCTGTTGCAAACACAGGTAACTCGAATACGGCAGTTGGGTACCAATCGCTTTTTTCCAACACCACAGGAAAAGAAAATACGGCCAATGGGGCTGACGCACTCTCCTCCAACACCACAGGAAACGACAACACGGCTCAAGGGAGTAGCGCACTTCAATCCAACACGACAGGAAATAACAACACAGCTATTGGGAAATTTGCGCTCAATTCCAATACCACCGGAGGTAATAATACTGCCATTGGACGATTTGCAGATGTAGCAGACGGTGCATTAACAAATGCTACAGCAATTGGCTATAATGCTAAGGTTACGGCGAGCAATAAAATCAGGCTGGGGAATGCCGCTGTAACTGTTATTGAAGGGCAGGTGGCTTATACCTTCCCAAGCGATGGCCGGTTTAAAAATAACGTAAGCGAAAGCGATGTAAAAGGGCTTTATTTTATTAAAAAACTACGGCCGGTGGTCTATAATTTCGATACCCGAAAATTTGATTTATTTGCAAGAAGCGGTATGCCTGAAGCTCATTTTGCGGCTTATACTGAAACGGGTTACTATGCTGCTACGGCTATCCGCCAAAGTGGTTTTATAGCGCAGGAAGTAGAACAGGCAGCCCTGGAAGCCGGATATAATTTTAATGGTATTCACAAACCCGAAAACGACCGCGATCATTACAGCTTGGCCTATAGTCAATTTGTAGTACCGCTTGTAAAAGGCATGCAGGAGCAACAAAAGATGATAGAGGAGCAGCAGAAGGAAATTGATCTGCTGAAAAAAATGGTGGAACAATTGTTGAAAGCGCAGCGCTAAGGGGTTGGATTGGTTTATCGTTTTTGGTTTATTGTTTGGGGTTTAGTATTTATTATTTGGAATTTTTACAATATTTGGTATTTACGATGTTACATTTATGATTTATAATCAGCGATTTAGTATTTATTATTTATTTGGTATTGATTTCAAGGCTTTTTTGGGGAAGCATTGGTTCCGATAGTCCCGAAATTTCGGGATCGGAATTGGAATTTTCCTTATTGGAATTTCAAGTAAAGTCGTCATTCCGAGCGAGGAGGAATCTTGGTTCCCTGGGAAATAAACTTCAGAGATACCGTAGTTTGCTATTGGCTGATGGTTTTTTTATTTATTCTTTTTGGTTTGTTTTGGACCCGAACATTCGGGTTTGGAATTTTTGTATTTGGAATTTCTTCTTCCTAATCCCCAATCCCTTTCACTTCCGATAGTCCATAGCTTTCGGGATCGGCGTGACTTTTCACGTTTCACTTTTCACTTACGATAGTCCCGAGCTTTCGCGATCGGAATCATTTCACGTTTGACCTTTCACGTTTCACGTTTCCCCTTTCCCGCCTATTTTTGATCCATGTTCATTAAAATCCGATCGAGGTATTTGTTAGGGATTATTCTCCTTCTTTTCACCTGCCACATACAGGCGCAGCAAACCACAATCAGGGTCTGCTCCTGGAATTTAATGGATTTCGGAAAATCAAAGTCGGATGAAGAGATTGCATTCATTGCCAAAACCGTGAAAGATTTTGACATTGTGCTGATACAGGAAGTAGTGGCTAAAGACCCGGGAGGGGCGCAGGCCGTGGGTAGGCTTGGCGAGACCCTCAGCAGGATGGGTGACAAATGGGAATATCGCATCAGCGACCCGACAAGCGGCGAAAACTCCTATAAAAAAGAGCGCTACGCCTTCCTTTGGAAACCAGCAAAAGCTTTCCTGATTGGCAAACCCTGGCTCGAAAAGAAATATTCCCTCGAAATAGACCGCGAACCTTTTTATGCTACTTTTCATGCCGGTGACCGAAGTTTTACCCTCGTTAATTTTCATGCCATCACCCAATCCCTGCAACCCGAAACAGAAGTAAAATACTTTAAATTTTTGCCTGAGGACTACCCCGATTTAACCCTCATTTTCTGCGGTGACTTCAATCTCCCCCAAAGCCATACCGTATTCAATCCCTTAAAATCGCAGGGATATATACCTGTATTAAAAAATCAAAAAACAAGCCTCCGCCAAACCTGTAACGGGGATGATTGCCTTGCTTCCGAATTTGATAATATCTTTTACCCTGCAAATCGCATCATCCCGGTCGCATCCGGAATCCAGGCTTTTTATCAGCAATTCCCGTCCCTGCAGGAAGCCCGCAAAATATCGGATCATGTGCCGGTATTTTTTGAATTTCAGGTGCGGTAGTGTGGGAGGGAGGGGCTTTCCTTCGCCAGCCCTAAACTATAAACTAAGCCAGCCACAAACAAAAAAAAGGATCACCTTCCGGCAATCCCTTTCCCATTATTTTTAGTCTTCAATTTTTAATTCCAGGTTTTTTCTCCTTTCTTAAACTTTTCCAGCGTTGCCTCATAGTCGCTTGGATCTTCGCCGTTTTTCTTTAGCAGGCTGATGGCCTTTTGTTGCATAGCTATCGCTTGTTTGCTATCACCGGTTTTGTGCAGCAGGTTGGCGTAGGTATCAAGGTACATCGGGTCGGCTTCTTTTGCCAGCGATTTTTCGCTCCAAGCCAGTGCCTGACGAACACAGGCCATATCATCGCAGGCTTCGAATACCGTCCAGGCAAAACTATTCAGCATAGCCGGACTCATTGTTTGTGGTGACTTAGCAAGCAATTGCGTTACTGCTGCAGAAAAGGCCGGCCAGTCTCTTTTTTGCTGAAAATACATAACCTTTGACTGTAGCGTTATTTCAGAAGCAAGAGTGGGGTATTTTCCTTCAAGCCGGTTACTCAGGGCATTCCAATCCGGAGCTCTTGCATCGCCACCTCTTACAAAGATGGTGGGGTAAATTTCTTCCTGCATGATGATATTCTTCACCACAGTTTTGGCATAACCCGGCTCTTTGAAGGCATCAAATTTTTCAGGATGCTTTAGAAGGTATTCAAATCCCGGATCGGTAGATTTTTGTGTAAAGTCAGCCAAAAACAGGAGGTTATCTTCGGTCATGAGATCTGATTGGGTTTTCAGATAAGCATTGGTGTATTTTGGGGTATTGTCTCGGTCATAGGCACCTTTTGAAGCATACGCAAGGCTTTTCAGGAAGCCCGGTTCGCGGTTACCTGCCTCGTACTTGCGCACCAAAGCATAATATTGTTTGTCGGGGTTCAGCGCGTCCTTGGCTTTATTGATAAAAGTGATGGCATCACTCGATCCCACTTCGCGGTGTACAATTTCACCATCGGGCGAAAAAAACAGGTAGGTGGGGAACACATTTACTTTGTAATTCACCATCAGGTTGTGCGCATCGGTGTACCAACTTTGGATGTATTCGTTGTCCTGTTTGGTGGTATCGAGTTGCACTTTCAGGTTGATGAAATTGGCATTGAAATATTCCCCGACCTCAGGTTGCGGGAATATTTTGGCAGCCATCACCTTACAGGGACCGCACCATGTCGTAAAGGCATCCACAAAAATATATTTATTTTCTGCCTTGGCTTTGGCTTTAGCGTCTGCCCAGTTTTTGGCGTGATAGAAATCCATGCCCTTTTCTTCCTGTGAAAAGGATAAGATGGTTCCCAGCATCAATAAGCCGGTCAAAAAAGCTTTTATTTGCATAATCATTGATTTTTAGATTCTGCAATTTAAGCAGAACAAATTTAAAAGCTATGCTAAAGCGTAAAAAGGTATGAAAACGCTCCTCAACGCCCGTCAGATGGACTTGGCCATTCAAAGGCTTGCCCACCAGATACTGGAAGAAAATCCGCCTTCCATAGAAACGGTTTTTATTGGAATACAGCCAAGAGGCACTTTTTTTAGCAATCGGGTGGTTCCGGTATTGCAAAAGTTGTATGGCAAACCCGTTCCTTATGGGCAGCTTGATATTACGTTTTACCGCGATGATATCCACCGAAAACTACATTTGCCCAACCAAACCCGGATCGATTTTTCGGTAGATGGCCGCAACGTGGTGATCATTGATGATGTATTGTACACCGGCCGAACGATCCGCTCTGCCATGGATGCGCTGATTGATTTTGGCCGGCCTAAAAAGATTGAGCTTTGTGTGTTGATCGACCGGCGGTTTAGCCGCGAGCTTCCGATCCAACCCGATTTTACCGGACGTACGATCGATACCATTTTCTCGCAGCGGGTGAATGTAAAATGGCAGGAAAATGATGGCATCGATGAAGTGATCCTCGAAGATGAGGAGGAGACAGCATCCTGATCGTGGAAAAGTACTGATCTCAGTTTTTTCTTTAAAAAACAGAGAAAACAATCAGGCTAAATGCTCTATGGCTTTTTGGTACCTGCGGGTTTCTTTTTGGTAAAAAATACCTTCCAGAGTACTGGTGCTGTAGTAACAAATACGATCCCCAATACAATCACTTCGAGGTGTTCTTTCAGATCAAATCCAAATTGGGTCAAGATCCATTTTTGCAAAAAATGCCCTGCAAACAGCATACTGAATACCCAGGCCACGCAGCCAATAATATTGTATAGTGTGAATTTTTTAAAATCCATCCCTACCACGCCGGCAATGATGGGTGCAAAAGTGCGGATAAAGGGCAGGAAACGAGCAATAATAATGGCCAATGCGCCATGCTGATCGTAAAACTCCTTGGCCTGAAACAGGTATTTCTTTTTGAAAAAGAAGGTGTCTTTGCGGTGGTATAAAAACGGACCGCTTTTTTTACCAAACCAATATCCGGCAAAATTGCCAAGGATACCTGCTATTGAAATGATGGCAAATAACAATATAAGTTGCAGGAATTCGTTATCAATCGGGAAAACTTCGTTGGCAAGATCGGTGCTGTAGATACCTGCTACAAATAACAGACTGTCGCCTGGAAGAAAGAATCCTGCAAAAAGCCCGGTCTCTGCAAAAATGACAAACACCAGCAGCCACAGCCCTCCGTTTTCAATATAAAATTGGGGCTGTAATAAATTTGTCCAGTGAAAATCCAACAATATATTGGCGAGTATCATGTAATTAAGTTTATTTCCGGGAACCCCGGACTTTTGCATGTGGGTGCAAATATTGCGAATTAATCGTGAAGAAAATTAGAAATTAAGCAAGCAGATGATTTATTATTCATGTTTTTGTTCCAAGTGGTTTATTGTTTGTGGTTTGTAGTTTTTGGTTGAAGGAATAATTATTTAGTATTTATTGTTTGGTATTTATTATTGTTGAGTGTGAGGGAGTGTGAAGGTGTGGCTGCACATTTCCCCTTTCCCCCTTCACACCTCAGAGCAGGCTTTTGACGTTTCACTTTTCCCGTTTGACGTTTATAGTTGATTTTGGCTTAAAGTTATTTTAAAAGGCTTCCTGCCTTACCCTAATCGCCAATCCCTTTCACGTTTGACTTTTCACATTTCCCGTTTCACTTTTCACCCTTCTTACCTTAGAGCAGGCTTTTGACGTTTCACTTTTCCCGTTTGACGTTTGTAGTTGATTTTGGCTTATAGTTTTTTTAAAAGGCTTCCTGCCTAATCCCCAATTCCTAATCCCTTTCACGTTTGACTTTTCACATTTCCCTGATTTCTTTAGCCACATAATGAATGAGCCCCTTATCGGGGGGCACCCCTCTCCTTCCGGAGAGGGGAAGGGGGTGAGGCTATTAATCAGTCTCTTACCGGGGGGCACCCCTCTCCTGCAGAGAGGGGAAGGGGGTGAGGCTCCTCCAACTTTCCCAACCATTTGGCTACAATCGTACACACTGTAAGGTCACTTGTAATATTGGTGGAGGTCCGGATCATATCAAGCGGCCGGTCTACTGCAAAAATCAGTGCCAACCCTGCCTCGGGGATACCTGCTTGTGTAAGCACAATCACAAGCATTACCATGCCCGCACCGGGTACCGCAGCACTTCCAATGCTTGCAAGCAATGCGGTAAGGATGATGCCCAATTGCGCTGTAAAGCTCAGATCCATACCAAAGGCCTGTGCAATAAATACTGCAGCTACGGCTTGATACAGCGATGTGCCATCCATATTGATGGTGGCGCCTATCGGCAATACAAAAGAGGAAACTTCGTTATCAATCCCCACTTTTTCTTCTGCTACTTCCATGGTGAGGGGTAGGGTAGCAGCGCTGGAGCTTGTGCTCAGTCCAAGCAACTGTGCAGGTACAATTTGCTTGAAAAACTGAATTGGGTTGCGGCCGGTAAATACCGAAAGCAGGATGGGATAAAATATAAAGATCAGCGAAAGCAGTCCAAGTACCACGGTGAGTGCATAGAGGCCAAGCGCCTTGAACAATTCTATGCCAGGCGACTCTGCCACCAACGAAGCCATGAGGGCAAAAACCCCGTACGGAGCCCCAAGCATAATGATATCGATCATTTTGAGTACAATCTCGTTGAGGCTGTCAAAAAAATCTTTCACGGGTTTGGCCGTAGCCTCCGGGATCATGATCATAGCAATACCCAGAAATAAGGCAAAAAAGATCACCTGAAGCATTTGTGCATTGGAACTTGCCGCCCCGAAAATATTTTCAGGAACAATATCTTCCAGAAACTTCAGCGGGCCTTGGTCTTTTTGCTGAAGAGCCTGTTGCTTTTTAGATTCCGCATCCCCGCCATACAGCTCCATCATCTCTTTCTGGGTAGCGCTTGGGATGGTTTTTCCCGGGTTAATCAGGTTGACCATTCCCAACCCTATAGTGATGGCTACCAACGTAGTAAACAGATACAACGCAATCGTGCGCAAACCCATAGTACCAAGTTTGGAAATATCCTTCAGATCGCTGATGCCTTTTACAAGCGATGCGAGGATCAACGGTACTGCAATCAGTTTGAGCAGGCTGATAAAAATATTGCCAAACGGTTTGATCCACCGAACAATAAAGGGAACGCCCATATCTACCTGAATCATCAGAAAAGCGAATAAAACCCCCGTTACCATGCCTAGAATAATCTGTAGATATAAAGGAAGTTTTTTCATGCTTTTCTTTTATTGCGTTTTATTCAATCGGCACATATTCCGTTATCGGTTCGGTTAGTTCTCCTTCCCATTTGCTTACCACCGAAGTGGCCAGCGCATTGCCAAGCACATTGGTCATGCTGCGGAACATATCGCAAAAATGATCGATTGGTAAGATCAGTGCGATACCTTCAACCGGGATATCGAACATGCCACAGGTGGCTGCTACCACCACAAGGCTTGCCCGGGGCACCCCTGCCACGCCTTTGCTGCTCAGCATCAGCACAAGCAACATCGTCAATTGGGTGCCGGTATCAAGCGGAATGCCGTATACCTGAGCGATAAATATACTTGCAAAAGTCATATACATCATACTTCCGTCGAGATTAAATGAGTATCCGAGCGGTAAAATGAAGGAAACGATCTTGTCGCGGCAGCCAAATTTTTCGAGTTCTTCGGTCAGTTTGGGAAATACTGCTTCGCTGCTTGTGGTGCTGAAAGCAATGATCATCGGGGTATATAGCCGTTTTACAAGGTCGGGTAGTCTTTGGCCCAAAAAGAAGTATCCAACAGCGAGTAAAAGAATCCATAAAATGATGATCCCCACCAAAAAGGCGGCAAAAAACTTTCCATAAACGATCATAATATCAAGACCGCGAACTGCGATAACAGCCGAAATAGCACCAAATACGCCCAACGGGGCAAATACCATCACAAACCCCACCATTTTTAAAACAATATGTGCCACCACATCCAGCGCCCTGATCAGTGGATTCGCTTTTTCGCCCATACCTGCCATGGCTATGCCAAAAAAGATGGAAAATACCACCAACTGTAATATTTCATTGGTCGCCATGGCTTCGATCACGCTTTTGGGAACGATATGCTCTACAAAATTCTGCATCGAGAAGCTTTTGGTTTTCCCCACTACATCCTCCACACTTGAGGCATCTATATCCCCGAGGTTCATGCCCGCACCCGGCTTGGCAATATTAACTATTACCATACCAATCAGCAGCGAAATGAGTGAAGCGGTTACAAACCAAAGGATGGCTCTGCCACCTACCCGGCCTACCGCTTTCAGGTCGCCGAGCTTGGCAATCCCCACTACAAGGGTGGTAAATACCAGCGGGGCAATGATCATTTGCACCATCCGGATAAAAATGGTAGCAAGCAGTTTAATGTTGTTGCTAAAGGTGGTATGGAATGCGACTTCCGTGCCTTTGTTGATGATAACACCTACAATAATGCCGGCAAGCATGGCACCCAGAATAAAACGGGTCAGATTATTTTTGTTCATGCAGTTATTTGATAAGGACGCAAAATAAGGGATTCGACGACGGATTATCGCAGGATAAGTGGCGGGTTCTGATTTTTATCCCCCGGTTTTTAAGAGGCTTGCTCCGCTCCGATGATTTACAATACATTTGCAACTATGGAAATCACTGCAAAAACAGCCGCACAATTGCGCATTACCGAAGCTGAATTTGAACTCATAAATGAAAAACTGGGAC
>JBGSNV010000257.1:0-21945 GCA_041739485.1 Chitinophagaceae bacterium | reverse complement strand
CTATCATTTTGGCAGGCCGCTGAAAAGAGTAGCAGCACCAAAAGAGAATAGCCTGTATATTTTTGAATCCAATGCATTGTTTTCGCATTTAATTTATTTCCAATATTTTCATCAGTTCAGCCTGCATTTCCAATCCTTTCTGCAACTGATCGAGGTAATCGAGTTGGGTCATATTCAAAGCTTCCCAGGCATCAAATAAGGCAAAAAGCTCTTCGGTATTTTGCTCATACGCCAACTGCATGGTTTGAAAATTCCTGCGGAGTGCAGGAATAATTTGCCGCTCATACAAAACCATCTGCTTCTTTTTCAATTCGAGTTCGGTGAAGGCATTTGCAGCCATACCCGTAGCTTCGTTGAGGATCATGGCCTGTTGATTTTTTAAGGCTTCATTTTCAAAAACAATACTTTCTGCTTTGGCCTGATTCATTTTAGAAGACCATTTGGCCATCGGTATTTTCACCATCGCCATTACGGTAAACATCAACGGCTGTTTTGCCCATCCGGTCATATGATTGTACTGGATGCCAAACTCAGGTTTCAGTTTTGCCAGTTCTGAAATACGCTCCAGATTATTCACCTCGATGTTTTTGTCAATCATCCGGATATCACTACGTTGTTGCCGCAGATGAGCCGAATCGAAAAGCGCCCGGTTGAAATCATACCACACATAATTGGTATCTATTTCAAAAACGGTTTCCGTACTTCTGTTCATCACCGTATTGATGGCAATGCGTTTTTGATTGATTTCATTGGAAAGCATCAGCTGCATATTCTCCACATTGGCAAGTGCGGCTTTTACTTTATAATAGGCACTGATTTTTCCCAAGCCATTCTTATATCGTATTTCAGCACTCTGTATCATAAACCTCAATAAGCGTTCGTTTTCTTCGAGGATCTGTTGTTTCTTTTCCAGTACGATCCGCTCGTAGTAGTTTTTTCTTGCCGTAAAAAGCAGGTTATTAACTACCACCTCTTTTTGTTGGATGGCTACCGAGGATTGTGCATTCATAAAATTGAAATTCGCCTTCTGTTTCTTTTTGTTCGGAAACATCTGCTGTGCCGAAATCATAAAAGAACCCATCCCCTGTCGACCATCCATAGCCTTCCAACGACCGGGATTATAAGGGGTCTGAAAAAATCCTGCTCCCAATTCCGGTGGCATCCAGCTATAAGCACCCTTTGCCTCGGCATTCATAGCACGGGCTTCTGCATCCAGCATTTTTAAGGCAGGATGATTGGCTTGTATAGCCTCCAGAACCTGCTCCATCGTCAATACCTGCTGCGACAAAGCGGAGTACGTTACCATTAATAAACCGGCAAGTATATGTAAGCGTTTCATAGTCATTCCTTTTTTACCTAATGTTTTGTTTCGAGCACTTCAATTTTACCCTGCTTTCTCAGTTCATATTCTTTGGCCATTAAAAAGATCAACGGCGTTACCAACAGGATATGTGTTGCAGACGTCAGTACACCACCTACCATCGGCAGTACAATCGGTTTCATTACATCGCTACCTACACCATGACTCCATAAAATGGGAATCAATGCAAAAAGAGATACACAAACGGTCATCAATTTAGGCCGCAGTCTTTTGGCTGCACCTGCTATCACATATTCCCTTAAATCTGCATTCGTTATCGTTGCTTTTGAATTGCCTTTTACAGCAACCAATTGCTCCATCGAATCATTCAAATAGATAACCATCACGATACCCGTTTCTACTGCAAGTCCAAAAAGCGCAATAAACCCAATGGCCACTGCCACCGATAAATTCACTCCCCAGAAATAAATCATGAAAGCGCCACCGATCAAGGCAAAGGGAATAGAAATCAGGCTGAGAAAGGCTTCGCGGGCATTGCGGAAAGCAAAATACATCGACAGAAATATGATAATCAATACCACCGGTAGAATCATTTTTAAAGTCTGCTCGCTCCGGATTAGATTTTCATACTGACCGCTCCATTCCAGAAAATAACCTTTCGGTAATTGGGTAATAATCTGATCGAGTTTCTCCTTGGCTTCATTCACTGTGCCTCCAAGATCTCTATCCCGCACATTAAATAAAACGGTTCCCCGAAGCATGGCATTTTCGGAATTGATCATAGGCGGGCCTTCTGAAATCCGCACATCAGCCACCGCTTCCATGGGCACAGGACCAAAGCCCATCGTTTGCACCTGCAGCCGTTTCAGGGCTTCGAGGTTGTTCCGGAAATCCTGCCCAAACCTTGCGTTAACTGAAAATCGCTGCCGGCCTTCCACAGTGGTGGTCAATTGCATACCACCAAGGGCAATTTCCACCACGCTGTTCACATCATCTACTGTAAGGCCATAACGTCCAATCTCTTCGCGCTTCACCACAATGTCTATGTATTTACCTCCGGTAATCGGTTCTACATACAAATCCTTCACCCCGTCAATTCCTTCAAGTTGTTGCTTTATTTTTTCGGCAAAAGCATAAATCGTATCAAGGTCCTGACCGTAAACTTTTACCCCCACATCGGTACGGATACCGGTGGAAAGCATATTGATCCGGTTGATGATTGGTTGTGTCCATCCATTGGTAACCCCGGGAATTTGAAGTTTCGCATTCAGTTCATTGATGATGTCATTTTTACTCAATCCTTTCCGCCATTCTGCCTGAGGTTTCAGTAAAATGATGGTTTCAATCATGCTGATAGGAGAATTATCGGTAGCGGTGTTGGCGCGACCGGCTTTACCAAGAACATTTTTTACTTCGGGTACAGATTTAATCAGTTTGTCCTGCACCTGCAAAATGCGTTTGACTTCGCTGTTCGATACATCGGGTAAGGTAACCGGCATAAATAAAATGGAACCTTCATCAAGCGGTGGCATAAACTCCTTACCCAAACTCATTAGCAAAGGAATACTGATAGCCAATGCAATGATATTGACTGCAATCGTGGTTTTACGCCATTTGATACAGGTACGAATAACCGGTTCATATACTTTTTCAAGAAAACGATTCACCGGATTATGGTTTTCCGGCTTGAATCTCCCTTTCATAAAAAAGGAAATCAGCACCGGCGCAAGCGTAATCACCAAAAGCGCATCCACCACCATGATGAAGGTTTTGGTGTAAGCTAAAGGATGAAAGAGTTTTCCCTCCTGACCGGTGAGCAGGAATACCGGAAGAAAAGAAGTGATGATGATGATCGTAGAAAAAAACACACCACGTGACACTTGTTTGCAGGCTTTTTCAATGATCTGCATCCGGGTCTCTTCCGGTATACGGGTATAGCCTTTTTTATCTTTTGGTTTATTTATTTTTTCTTTCATGGCTCAGGAATCAGGTGTGTCTTTGTTTTGAAATTCGGATAAATGCCGGTACGCATTTTCACTCATAATGATGCCATTATCGACAATAACACCAATAGCCAATGCAATCCCTGTAAGCGACATGATGTTGGAGGAAATCCCGAACAGATTCAGGATAATAAAACTGATAGCAATGGTAATGGGAATCTGAATGATGATGCTTAAAGCACTGCGCCAGTGAAACAAAAAGATGATCACAATGAGCGCTACGATAGCCATTTCTTCGATCAGTTTCATTTTGATATTGTCGATCGCTGCTTCAATCAGTTCGCTGCGATCGTAGGCTGTTTTAAAAGTAACGCCTTCCGGCAATCCCTTTTGCACATCTTTCATTTTCTCTTTGATGGCGCTGATCACTTTATCTGCATTTTCGCCATACCGCATCACTACAATACCTCCCACCACTTCCCCTTCGCCGTTTTCGTCAAAAATGCCGAGTCGCAGGTCGCCCCCCATCTGAATAGTTGCTATATCCTGCACCCGAACAGGGATACCGTTATTGTTACCCACAGCAATACTTTCGAGATCCTCTTTGTTTTTAATATATCCCAAACCCCGGATGATGTAGGCCATGTCGCTCATTTCAAATTTGCGCCCCCCCACATCGTTATTGCTTGCTTTTACTTTATTCATTACGTCCATCAGGCTGATGTTGTAATACTGAAGTTTCACCGGATCTATCACCAATTGGTATTGCTTTTCGAAACCCCCAAAGGAGGAAATCTCTGCCACCCCCGGCACGGTTTGTAAAGCCAGTTTGATGTACCAGTCCTGCAAAGCCCGTTGCTCCCCAAGATCCATATCATCTGCATCAAGGGTGTACCAAAACACATGTCCCACACCGGTTCCATCGGGTCCAAGCGTTGGGGTAACGCCGTCGGGCAATAGCCGTTGCGCATAATTAAGGCGTTCGAGTACGCGGGTCCTTGCCCAGTACACATCCACATTTTCCTCAAAAATCACATACACAAAACTCATCCCGAACATGGAGGTGGCCCGGATATTTTTCACCTTTGGAATGCCTTGTAAATTACTGACAAGGGGGTAAGTCACCTGATCTTCCATCACCTGCGGTCCACGGCCCATCCATTCGGTAAAAACAATCACCTGATTTTCGCTGAGATCCGGAATGGCATCGATCGGATTTTCTTTGATATTAAAAATCCCCCAAACAAACAATCCTGCCGCAATCAGCAACACGATGTATCTGTTTTTCAATGACCAGGAAATGAGTGATTGTATCATTTGAATTATTTAATATTTGCTATTTCACCATTTTGAACCGCTAGGACACAAAGCGCACTAAGCTGCACCAGGATGAGGATTTCCATTTTCGGAGCGGAGTCACTTTCACGTTTGACGTTTCACTTTTGACCTTTCACATTCCATTTGAGCAACGTCTCCCGGAGGCACGCAGGGGACGTTGCGATAAATCACTGTGCTTTTCACTTTTCACCTTTCACCTTTTTTGAACCACCAAGGCACAAAGGGCACTAAGTTGCACAAGGATGGGGATATCAATTTTCGAAGCAGAATCACTTCCACTTCCGATGCTATCGGAATCACCTTTCACATTTGACCTTTGCCTTTTAGCCTTTTACCTTTGACGTTTCACGTTTCACCTTTCCACTACCTCCAAATTCCTCAAGCCCGATAATGAATGAGCCTTTTACCGAGAGGCACCCCTCTCCTTTCGGGGAGGGGAAGGGGGTGGGGCTACCTTTCACCTTTCACGTTTCACTAACTCCAAATTCCTCAAGCCAGATAATGAATGAGCCTCTTACCTAGAGGCATGCCTCTCCTTTCGGGGAAAGGAAGGGGGTGGGGCTGCTTTTCACGTTTCACCTTTCACTTCCGATAGCTATCGGAATCACCATTCGAGCAACATCTCCCGGAGGCACGGAGGGGACGTTGCGATACCAATGCCTACTGCACCATCTCTTCCACCGTACCGCAGGTCATCATAGCATCTCCGTAATAGGGATTGCGGATCTCCTTCATCTCGCTCAGCCACATAGCTCCGGTATTTTCAAGTGCCATCGGACAATAATCATGATACAGGGTTTTACCTGCTCCAAAAGCTTTTACAAGTTCATACATACCAGTACTCAGAGGAGAAAAATAGACTCTTTGTTCCGCCAATTTATTTTTAGCAATAAGGCCCGCCTTTTCTTTCAAATCATCTGAGGCTGCATCAAATACTTTTTTCTGTTCGGCACTCAGAAGTGATTTATCAAAAGCTTTCAGCGCTTTTTCCATACTTGCAGCAGCTTTGGCTGCCTTTTCGTCCTCAGCATTTGTCAGGGCGTTTTTAAGCACGAGATAATCCGCAACCAGAGATTTCATTAAAGCCGAAACACCGGGATCCACCTCCGTAAAAGTGGTAGTAACCACTTTCAAAGGCTCATCCTTATTTTCCGGCATAACCATTTTCATATCCTGTGAAGCCACCGTTTCGGAGCCCGCAGCAGGTGTGGTATTGGAGTTACAGGACAGGATGAAAATGGCAGATACTGCCATACATCCAAAGATTGACTTTTTCATTTTTTTTACTTATTATAGGATTGATTAATGTTTATGATCTGAATGTGCTGCTTTCTTTTCCTTTAAAGCCATGCCACACTTGGGACATTTACCTGCCTTGTCATAGGTTTTATCGCCCTCGCATTGCATGGGACAACTAAATACTGTAGTCGCTGCGGGCTTTTCTTTTAAGGCCATACCACACTTTGGACATTTACCTGCCTTGTCATAGGTTTTATCGCCTTCGCATTGCATCGGACAACTAAATACCGCTGCCTTCACTGCCTGTTCTTTCAGAGCCATACCACACTTGGGACATTTACCTGCTTTTTCATAGGTTTTCTCGCCTTCACATTTCATCGGGCACTGAAACTTTGCTTGTTCCGATTTTTGTGCCGAAGCTTTGGATGGTTGTTGCGGACTATTCTGAGCAATAAGCGCAACAGAAACGATGGTACACGCTGACATTATCAGCATTTTGAAAACTTTCATAATAAATTTAATTTGAATATGTATAAAAAAGGAAACGTTCAGGCATATGTAAATACCAGTAGCCCGGCAATGAATTTGCCCGGCATAAAAAGCAAGAAATTATTTAATTACGGAAAACGCAGTTTCGGATATAAATCGGAAGGCCTTGCGTTCGGGGAGGTGCATGGTTATTGGGTCTTTCTTCTGATAAAGAAGGTAGCACCACTTCCGGCGAAGGGTTAAAGGAAACAGCAAGTGATAAGGAAAGCAGTTGCAACCACTGCAGGTTGCTCTCTGATGCCTTTTGGGCCAAATCGTCTTTTAAAAACTGATGCTCATCCTTACAGCAACCATTCTCCTTTTCACTCGATTTTTCCATACCACAGCTGGAGCAGGTTTTAGCAGTATCGCTATGTCCTAAACTCCAATCCGCAAGGTTGCCCATACAATAATGCATGTGTAGGGTAGCTCCCGAAGAAGTACCTAAATACAGAACGGCTAATATGGCGATGATGAACTTTTTCACAAAGACTGTCTAACAAATGTAAAACATTTTTTGAGATGATGTTTATAGAAACGAGGTTCTACCCATTGGTTTAGAGATAAACAGCATAGTTCTCCCCTTATTTAACAGTAAAATGTATTCCTCTGATTTTCTAAAAAGAGCGTACAGCAAAAAAAACAAAAGACCTTTAGGATGCCGGCAAAGTGAGAGCGAGGTCGATTGATCCATATTACCTTCGGGTAATGCGCAACATTTGCAGCACCACCGCCAACGCTATCAAGCCAAATCCCCAGTAAAAGCCGGGACTCAGGTCCTGATTTTCTTTAAAAATAACAAAAGCCAGCACAATGCCATAAACCGGCTCAAGATTCAGCGTAAGGTTTTGGGTAAAAGCCGAAATATGTTTCAATGCCTGCAAACTCAGGTTTACAGAAAGTACGGTACAAAACCAGGCCATAATTAATAACCAAGCCCAATCCATCCCCTGTGGCCAAAAGGTTTCGGAAGGAATAAAATACCAGTAAACCGGCAACAGAAAGGTCCAGGCCAGCCAGCCGCCCCCCAATTCGTATAAGGAAATGGTTTTGGCATTGAATTTTCCTACAAGCATTTTATTGAAAATAGAAAACACCACGGCCAGCATTACCGATAAAATACCTACCAGAATGCCCCATTTATATTCCGGATTGAAATGAAAAATCAAACCAATCCCAAACAAAGCCATCACCCCGAGTAAAACCTCACCCCAATCCAGTTTCTTTTTAAAAGCAAATGGCTCGGCGAGGGCCGTAAAAATACCGCTTGCCGCCATACAGGTTAAGGCTATAGACACATTGGCCATTTTGATGCTTCCGTAAAAAGCCACCCAATGCAAAGCCACCAATGCCCCTACCCCGCCAATTTTCAGCGCCTCTTTCCAGGGAATCCGTTCAAATTCCTTTTGGGCAAACCGCAAAACGAGTAAGGTAAGCACGGTTAAAAACATACGCCACCATACCAGCAATCCTTCGTTGAGGGTGATCAACCTACCCAACACACCGGTAAATCCCCACAGGAAAACTGCAATATGCAGTTGAATGAGCGCTTTTTTCATCAGGCGGCGAAGATAGAACGTAATGCCGCGAAAAATACGGGGTTCAAGGTTTAACTATCGCGGTCAGGTTTTTGAACCTTCTTCCGGTAATTCTTAAAAAGCGAATGCCACTGAATACTCAATACACCAAATACACCTTCTTTTAATATGCCCCGATGCATTTTGCTGCTGCCAAGGGTACGATCCACAAAAGTGATTGGTACTTCTTCAATTTTGAAACCCAACTTCCAGGCAGCAAATTTCATTTCGATCTGAAACGCATAACCAACAAACTTGATCTCATTAAAATTGATAGCATCCAACACTTTGCGGCGATAACATACAAATCCGGCAGTCGGGTCTTTTACAGGGATCCAGGTAATCAGCCGGGTATAAATACTTCCGCCACGGGAATAGATATGTCGGTCAAGGCTCCAGTTTTTTATTGACCCTCCCGGTACATAGCGACTACCAACCGCCACATCTGCCCCCTTCTCGCAGGCCTTAACCAAACGCGGCAAATCATTGGGATTGTGGCTGAAATCAGCATCCATTTCGCAGATGTATTCATAATTGCGCTCCAGCGCCCAAAGAAAACCATGGATATAGGCGGTTCCTAAACCAAGCTTACCCCTTCTTTCCTCCAGAAATAACTTCCCGGGAAATTGGGGCTGCAATGCATTTTTTACAATAGATGCTGTACCGTCAGGGGAACCATCATCAATGACAAGAATATGAAAATCAACTGCCAGTTTAAAAACGGCATGCACAATAGAAGAAATGTTCTCCTTTTCGTTGAATGTGGGTATAATGACTAGTTTGTTCAAATCAGTTCCTGAAAAGGCGAAGATAATTGTTGATTATAATGGCAGCTAAAAGAAAGAAAAGCAGCCAATTCCCCAAATATTTTATGTGACAAATTACTTTTTGAGATAAACTTTGTGAAATATTTCGGTAAGCTTCATTTTGGTGTGCTGTGGAAAATCACCATTCATGATCCAATCATAATAACTGCGTTCATGCTGAAGTACTTTTTCTACTTCCTTGCCCTTGTGTTTTCCAAAATTGAAAACAATTTTACCGTTCTGAATAATCATTCTGCGGGCAAAGTCAACAATTTCCTCTTCACCAATCACCTGAAAGATAGAATCAATTGAATTGCCCAATTGAGGATACCGCGCAATTTGAGCATCCAGCACCTCCCAGGTAGCCGTGGCATCCACCTCTGCACTGTGGGCATCTACCAGCGTTTTATCACAATAATATTTGTAAGCGGCACTCAGGGTGCGGGGTTCCATCATATAAAATATCTTCTGTACATCAAGCAACTTCCGGCCATCGATTTTGAAATCCTGATCCACCCGATAAAACTCTTCTACCAGCAACGGAATATCAAATTTATTACTATTGTATCCACTGATATCACAATGATCGAGAAACTGCTTGATCTCATTCGCCGCTTGCCGAAAGGTAGGAGCATCCTTTACCATTTCGTTGGTAATGCCATGTATTTCGGTAGTTTCTTTAGGAATTGCCATTTCAGGATTGATGAGTTTTCGCTTCACCAACTTAGAGCCATCCGGCATAATTTTCACGATAGCAATTTCTACAATTCTGTCAGAACCCAGGTTTATCCCTGTTGTTTCAAGGTCAATAAAAGCCAATGGTCTTTGTAAGGATATATTCATACATGGTAAAAATAAGTTGCTACCCGCAGCTTTTTCTATTTTTTTGGTTTTTGTAAAAGATTTTATGGAAATTAAAAATAGAACCTTTCTCTTTTAAAAATCATTCCCCCTGCAACCATGTCTCCCCTGTAGCCTGTATATTAAGTCCATCATAGCTTCCGCTGCTCATAAGCAGGAGATTTTCCCCGGCAGCTTTTTGCTCTGTCAACCATTTATCAAGGGCACCTCTTTCGGTACAAATTTTTAAATCCGGGTGAACGAAACCAGCGGCTACCACCGTTGCCGGCAATTCGGGCATGCGCTTAATGGACATCGCATGAGGACTGTAAAACACACAAGCGGTATCTGCGGCATTCAAAGCCCCCTCGTATTGGGGCATAAAATTGGCATTCAGGCTGCTGTAAGTATGCAACTCAAGTACGGCCACCAATCTGCGATCCGGATATTGACTCCTTACTGCATCCATCGTGGCCTTTACCTTGCTTGGTGCATGAGCGAAATCGCGGAATACAATCCTTTTTTCATTTTGCGCTACTACCTCAAGTCGCCGGGAGGCTCCGGTAAAGCCACTGATTCCTTTTACAAAACCCGAAGCAGATACCCCCAGCTTTTTACACACCACCCAGGCTGCCTGTATATTAAGTAAGTTGTGATTCCCAAAAACAGATAACGGCGCTGTTTCCCCTTCAATTGTTAAATAGGTCTGATTTTCTTTGATTTCGAATACAGGCAATCCATAAGGTATCAAAACCAGATCGGTTCGGTTTTGCCTGCCGATCAAGGCCTTCAGTTCCGGATCGCTTTCGCAATATATCAAATTGCCACCGGGTTCCATTTTATCAATAAAAATCTGAAACTGTTCCAGGTAGTTCTCAAAAGTTGGAAACACATTGATATGATCCCATGCGATACCTGTAAGTACCGCTATAGATGGAAAAAGAAAATGAAACTTTGGCCTGCGTTCGAGGGCACTTGCCGGATACTCGTCGCCTTCGCATATAATCACCGGTGCATCGGTGATAGATACACTCTGATCGAAACCCGGCAACCTAGCCCCAACCAAATAATCAAAATCAGCACCGGTACTTTGCAATACATGCATGATCATACCGGTTGTAGTGGTTTTACCATGACTTCCACCAACAACAACTCGAATTTTATCAAGGCTTTCCTTATAAATATATTCCGGAAAGGAAAAAACAGGCATACCAAGTTCGCGGGCTCTCAATAGCTCAGGGTTATCTGCCCGGGCATGCATTCCCAACAAAATAGCGTCAATATCTTTGTGGATATTTTCGGGGTTCCAACCCAAAGTTGCCGGCAGTAGTCCATAAGATGCTAAAGCGGAACCGGAGGGTTCAAATATTTCGTCATCACTACCTGAAACAATATCCCCTTTTTTATGCAGGGCAATCGCCAATTGATGCATCACACTACCTCCAATCGATATAAAATGTATTCTCATAAAATAATCCGGTTATTTGTAAAAGGAAACAATTAATGGCAAAAAAAATAACGAATTTGTGCCCTTTTTTAAAAGTCAAAAAACAATAACAAAAGGCAAAGTTTACAAAGCGTAATTTTACAAATTCTAAAAAGTTGAAATATAACAACAAACATTCACCTTGATTGTGAATGGTTGTAAAAAAATAGTTATTTGTATGAATGCATTTCCCTGGATTAAATTGGATCGTTCTGAACAAATTAAGGATATACTGGAAAAGTCGAACGAAAAACCACAGGTTATTTTTAAGCACAGTACCCGGTGCAGCATCAGCAGTGTGTCAAAAAATCGTTTTGAGAAATCCGATCCGCTCGATAATGTGGATTACTATATGCTCGATTTAATTGCTAACCGGCAGGTATCATCCGCTGTAGCGGATAAAACCGGCGTTTATCATGAAAGTCCTCAGATCATTTTATTGGTAAACGGGGCATGTATTTTTGATGAGAGTCATTTTGCTATTGATGCAGATGAAATCAAAGAACAGTTGTCATTAAACACCAAAGGCTGACATTCATTTCTGAATACCAGCCTTGTTGATGATTGTAAGCACTTACCATCTAAAGCAAAGGGGGGATAAAGAAATCCTTTTGGTGCTGTAAAAGCAATCATACTTCCTTTCATTTCTTAAACCGGCTACTTGTTTCACCAGGAAATTGCTAGCTCTGTTCGCCCGGTGTATCAATCTGTACTTTAATACAGAGGTAATGCTATTGAGGTTTTTCCTGTTTCCGACGTTTAGGTCATATAATTCAGGAGGAGCTCGGCAATACCTTTGATCACTAAAGTTTTCCTTCAACTTTTAAACCGGGTACTTTTCAGATTTTCGCTTATAAGAAATGGGTAAGATACCTGCAACCAAGAGTTTCAGGATACTTAATCCTATTCGCTAAAATTTTTATATTTAAAGAACTATTTTTTGTTTAATTTCTATTGTAAAAATAGATCATAATTTCCTTAATAAAACAAATTTTCATCATTTTTTTATATATAAAAATACACGATAACTTCCAAGGCCTTGGTATACTTTTTTTTTACAGCGTTTAAAGCCCTGATTTTCAGCAAAAAAGAATACCTTTAAATATAAACAACTTCCTATGATAGTTACAATATTTGGTGCCACCGGTATGGTAGGGAAACAGCTGATGGTGCATGCTTTTTCGAGAGGTTGGCAGGTAAGAGCCTTTGGAAGACAGGTAATCAACCTGATTGACAAGGGTCTCCGTGATGACAATTTCACGGCCATAAAAGGGTATGTCTTTGATGCAAAAGAGGTAGGAATTGCCGTAAAAGGAAGTGATGCCATTCTTAGCGCTTTAGGAGGCAAAATGGATGGTTCTGATACGACCCGTAGTCTCGGTATGAAAAACATCATTACCCAAATGGAAAAACAGGGTCCTAAGAGAATTGTCGCTGTGGGTGGTCTCGGTGTCCTGAGCAGTTCTTTTCATGATGGCCCCATTTTCGAACAAAAAGGGTTTCCCGAAGAATACAAACCGGTTTCTAAAGAACATTTTAAAGCGTACGAATACCTTGTTGCCTCTGACCTTGACTGGACCTTTTTTTGCTCGCCTGATATCCTTGATCAGGAAGCCGATGGCCAATTTGAACAAGTATCAGAGGCGCCGGCTGCTTCCAACGAAATTTATGCAGGAAACCTTGCTCTTGCCATGATCGATGCCGTTGAAAAAGGGAGCTTTATCAAGCAAAGAGTAGGCATTGGCAATGAAGTGCCGGAATAAATAAGTTTAGATTATCTGTAAAAATCTCTGATACTGAATTATGCCAATTTCATAACATGCTCATTTACATGCACTAAGGCGAATTTCCTTTCGTATTTATTCAGGTGTTAATCAATTGGCAAACCTTGTATGATCGGTTTTCGGAGGCGCCCTTTATTATTACCGAATAAAGGAAAAGGTCACACTAACCTGTTTAATACAGACTTGTGTGACCTTTTTTTTATTGTAGAAAAGCCCTTTACATATCTGAAAAATCAGATCGCAAAAGCTGTTTCTACGATATCCTGCTGTTCCTTGCTATGCACTTTGCTATAGCCGGTAGCTGTAGATGCGCTTGGTTTGCGGCTGATAACCCCAAAACTCAAACTATTAAGATTCATTTTCAGGAAAGAAGCAGCGCCCATATTGAGGGGCTCTTCCTGTACCCAAAACCAGGTTGCCTGACTGTATTTTTTCTGCAGTTCACCCAGTTGTTTCAATGGCAGCGGATGGATTTGTTCCAGCCTTACTATTGCTACATCTTTTACCCCTGAGGCATCTTTTTTATCCTTCAGATCAAAATATATTTTACCGCTGCAGAACAACACTTTTTTCACCTGTGCCGGCAAAGTAATCTCGGTATCATCAATTACTTCGCGGAATTTACCATTTACAAACTCTTCCATTGGACTGTAGCTTGCCGGCAAACGAAGATTGGCCTTCGGACTGAAATTAATCAAAGGTTTACGGAAAGGCCAGGTTACCTGCCGACGCAATAAGTGAAACAGGTTGGCTGCTGTGGTTACGTTTGAAATAATCATGTTCATTTCGGCACACATTTGTAAAAAGCGTTCCATCCGTGCACTGCTGTGCTCGGGGCCCTGCCCTTCGTAGCCATGCGGCAACAAAAGCACCAAACCGTTCATCCTTCCCCATTTTTGTTCAGCAGAACTAATAAACTGATCGATCATGGTCTGTGCACCGTTGGCAAAATCGCCAAATTGCGCCTCCCATACTACAAGGGCATGCGGGTTGGCCATAGCATAGCCATATTCAAAGCCCATAACCCCATATTCGCTCAATAAGCTATTGTAAATCCGAAACCTTCCCTGATCTTCTGCAATGCGACTCAGGCGGTTATAAAACTTGTCGGTTTCCTCATCCCGCAATACTGAATGACGGTGGCTGAAGGTCCCACGGCCTACGTCCTGTCCGCTCATGCGCACTTCATAACCTTCTTTACATATGGTAGCATAAGCCAACAGTTCCCCGGTAGCCCAATCGAATTTCTTTTCGGAATCAAAGAGTTTTTGCTTATCGGAAAGCAGTTTTGCCACTTTGCGCAAAGGCTTGAATCCTTCGGGCAAGCTCATTATGCTTTGGTAGCAATGCATCAAGTCTTCCTCCGATACACCTGTTTCAGGACTTTGATCAAAGTCTGTCTCTGTAGCTTTCCTCATTTCACGCCACCATTCTTCCGGCTTCTGATACAGATAAGGGAGGGGCTTCTGCTTTACACCGTCAAGGCGTTCCTGCAGATCATCCCAAAACTTTTGCTCCATTTCCCGGGCAAGTTCCTGTGCATGAGGCTTTCCATTTTCCAGCAAAAAGTTTACATAAACTTCGCGGGGATTCGGATGCTTTTCAATCATCGCATACAATCCGGGTTGGGTAAATTTAGGATCATCCCCTTCATTGTGTCCGTGTTTGCGGTAACAAACCATATCCACAAATACATCCGAATTGAATTCCTGACGGTATCGGGTGGCTATATCCACGGCTTTTACCACGGCTTCCGCATCATCTCCGTTTACATGAAAAACGGGTGCCTGTATAGCAGCGGCCAGCGAAGTACAATAGTCACTGCTTCGGGCGTCAGTAAAATCAGTGGTAAATCCAATCTGATTGTTGATGATAAAATGAATGGTTCCCCCGGTGCTGAATCCGTCGAGTTTACTCATTTGAAGTACTTCGTATACAATCCCCTGACCTGCCACAGAGGCATCGCCATGAATGAGTATCGGTAATACCCTGTCATATTCTTTATCGTAAACCACATCGGCTTTGGCTCTTGCAAAACCCAATACAACCGGATCCACTGCTTCCAGGTGACTTGGGTTGGGTGCCAATTTCAGGTTGATCACCTTTCCATTGGCTGTGGTAGGCTGACTACCAAAACCGAGATGATATTTCACATCACCACTACCCATGGTAGTGTCCGGAATAGCCGTTCCTTCAAACTCGCTGAAGATCTGCTCATAGGTTTTCCCCATGATATTGGCCAATATATTCAATCTGCCGCGGTGTGCCATACCAATCACCACTTCCTGTACCCCATGATCGGCTGCTGTGGTAATGATTTGGTCAAGTGCTGCAATCGTTGTTTCACCGCCTTCGAGGCTAAACCGCTTTTGTCCGATGTATTTAGTGTGGAGGAATTTTTCGAACATGACTCCCTGATTGAGCTTCTCCAGAATCCTCCGCTTTTGCTCGAGTGGCAGGGTTTCATGGAATTTACGTTCTATTTCATTGGTCAGCCAGTCTATCTGCACCTGATCGCTGATATATTTGAATTCCCAGCCTACATTATGGGCATAGCACTTCTTAAGGTGATCAAAAATATTCTGAAGTTTGGTAGGGCCTAATCCAATCAGTTTCCCCGCCTGAAAAGTTTTTTCGAGGTCAGATTCATCAAAACCATAGAAAGAAAGCTCAATATTGGCTCCGCGGTCCTTTCGGGTACGGATGGGATTGGTTTTGGCAAGGAGATGCCCTTTGTTCCGATAACCAAGAATCAACCGGTATGCCCGCAAATCGTACATCCAGTCTTTTCCGGAGGGCTCGTGGCTGATTTCATCCGTAGAGGTAGCAACCGAGTTTTGGGTTTCGGCTGCAGGTGCCGGTTTGGAAGCCTGCCCGTTCACAGAGACCCCATTAGACATCGCAAAATCAAATCCTTCGAAAAACTTGCGTAATTCCGGATCTACGCTTTCCGGGTTTTCTTTAAAATCAAGGTATAAATTCTCAATAAACTGAGGATGCTGATTGGTAATATAAGAAAAATCTTTCATTTGAGTTAGCTTAAACAGAGGCAATTATCCCGCAAATGTAAGCCAATGAAAGCAGGCTTACATAGCCCTGTTTCTCCCCAAATGAAAAAAAACCGCCAAATTCCGGAATTACCGAACAATTTTTAAGCCCGAAATAATTCAGCTTTGGGAAACTGATTTCAAGCCTTTTGTTTTTTCTAAAACCTTATACATGCCATGCATTACAAGCACATGGGGCATGGTAAGTGCCGAAATAAAGATCAGGAATAAAAGAAAGGTGGAAATAGTTGCTTTTAAAGCAAAAGCAAGTACAAATAGTATGGCAATCCCTGCAAAACTCAGCAATGAAAAAGGGACAAAAGCTTTGATAAACGAAACTATTGACAAATTTTTACTTTTATCCTGACTTAAAAACCGATACTCGGTAACCATGACCCGGGCCGAATGCCATAGCCCGAAATACAAAGCAAAAGCCATATATAAGCTCGTATACCTTACCAAAACAAATAAGATCACTAAAACCCCTGCCTCCTGCAAAGCCATTCCCGGAGATAAATATTTCCTTTGTATTCCCAAAAAATATCCAATCAATACAAAGACGACTGAACTGATAGCTGCAAACTGAACGACCCGATAAAGTGTACCTCCTACCTCCATAGGCCAGTCAAAAATGGTTTGAATGATTTCCTTTTCGGCCTGCCAGTTAAAAAGCCATAACCCGCTTAAAAAAGCAATACCCCACACAATATAGAACCCCTTCTTGAGTAAGGATTTTTCCGAAAGTCGCAAATGGTACAATTGGCTTTGTCCAAAATGATAGGAAGATACAGCCAAAAAAAACCAAAACATAAATACCGGAACAATCAGCCAAAACAAGAAAGTCAGTCCGATAAAAATCAGATAGGGTAAAAAAAAGGCCTTCCATATATTGGCAGGCTTTCCGGAGGATTGGTTTTCCTGCTGAAAAATAACATGATCTATCGCTCCATGGGGAATACCTGTAATAACCAATAATATCACCAATAAAATCAATTCTGCCTGAGGACTTAATGGATATCCCAATAAATAGGGAAGCACTACCAACAAGGTGATCAGACCAAAAGATTTATTTTGAAAGGATGCTGACATGAAATCTACATAATTTATAAAGGAAGGGAAGGTAGGTATTATTGCAAATTCCATCAGGTTGAGTTACCCGACATATTTTGCGATACCGTAAGTACCAAAAACAAATAAGCCACAACCCGTAAGGTTTACCCTGCTCTGTTTGCTTATTAAGCGGCAATCCCCCACCCTGAACATTCTGAATGAAAGTGCAAAATAAACATCCAGTAGGGAAAGATATTATACATTAAAACAAAAGGCCCGGCTTTTCAGCCAGGCCTTTTAAGTCATTTGTTCGCTAATTAAGCAGCTGCTGTTGCAGTCTTCTTATCAGCAATGGCAATACTGTAAACAACCAGACCGAAACCAATTTTGTTAACGGCATCAGCAAGGTTGTAGAAAAGGTTAACATCGGTTGGCTTGAACATTCCGCTCAACCATCCACCTGGCATAGCCATGTATCCAATTGGATAAATAGCCCAACCAACAAGTACAAACCAGGCAAGTGCCTGAATACCCTTCTTTACAGCAGGATTGTTTGAAGCTGCAGCCAATTGCTTTGCTTCACCAGCCCATGCAGAATAAAGAATGTACACGTAACCTACTGTAGAAATTACACCCCACAATACAGAGTGACCAGTGCTGCCATCAGTGAAGGCTTCACCAATGTAACCAGCTACCAGCATCAGTACAGATGCAGCGATCAGTTTCCACATGAAAGAGGTCTTAGCACCAGCGGGCTTCAACAACAGATAAAACTCCAAACACATCAGGGGCACAGTAAGTGTCCAGTCAATGTAACGAAGTGCAGTTGGTGTCTCCTGAGTGGCTGTGTAATAGTCACGCATGTAGTAGTAGTGAACTGCTGCAATACCGGTAATCAAACCTGATACCAATAAAGAAGTTTTCCACTTACCATCTACTTGTCCTCTTTCGAAAAAGAAAAAGACAGCAGCTGCAAACATGGCCATGTAGCCAGTGAAGAACGTAAACGCCACCGGATCATCGACCGGGATCTTGACAATTTCCAGAAAAAATGGTTTCATGTATAAACATTTTGATTTGAGAGATTAAAACGCAGCCGGTTAATTTTTGTTTAACAATTTTAATAATTTTTTTTTACGGATTGTAATTTCAATATAATTTGAAAATTGTTGACCAAAATTGGCCATTTTGTTAAACAAAACTATTCAACTCCTTTCACCGAAATTTATTTCTCTTGTGCACGATTTTCCCTACTTTCATTTTTTTCAAAATATATTTTGAGGAAATAAGAATACTCCGTACATTTGCGCTCCAATTCGAAAAAATTATGGCCAATCATAAAGCAACTAAAAAAGACGTAAGACAATCCGAAAAGCGTCGCGATCGTAACCGTTATTACGGTAAAACAACCCGTAATGCAATTCGCGACCTGAAGGCTTTAACTGAACCTGCAGCTATGGATGAAAAATTTCCTACTATTGCAAGCATGATCGACAAGCTGGCGAAGCGTGGCATTATTCACAAGAATAAAGCAGCTAACCTGAAAAGCAAGCTTACCAAGAGACTTAATGCCGCAAAAGCTCCTGCTGCATAATTCTTTTACTATATTATTAAAAAATCCCTGTCGGTATCACTGACGGGGATTTTTGTTTCAACCAATACCCTACCCTTTCTGTTAGGGTAACATACCACAGAAAACTTACTATCATGTTCAATGTCAGAGTCTACGGGCTGCTCATCAACGAAAATCAGGAACTTCTTGTTGCCGATGAACACATCAAAGGAAAATACTATACTAAATTCCCGGGCGGTGGACTTGAGTTTGGTGAGGGAACAAGAGATTGTCTCAAAAGAGAGTTTATGGAGGAGCTGAACCTCCACATTGAGGTAAAAGAACATTTTTATACTACTGACTTTTTCCAGCTCAGTGCTTTTACCTCCGATAAGCAACAAATCATTTCTATATATTATATGGTAAAAGCGATTGAACCCATCTCCAAAGAGATCAGGGTCAAACCTTTTGATTTTGATGATGAGCAGCAGGAAGCCTATAAAAAGACACTTAATATTGAAAGCTTTCGCCTGATTCCTATTTCTGAATTAACAAGCGAGAGTGTAACCCTCCCTATTGACAAAGTAGTAGTAGAAATGCTTTTGTCCAAATAAGGGCAAATAACAATTAAGGGGTAATCTGTGGCATCAATAAGATAACAGCAACTTTATAAACTATTTAGCGCACAGTTGAAAACAGGAAGAGTACTTTTACATAATTATAAAAATAGTTCCTATGATCGATCAGGCCTTTGTGGATGCGCTCTATAAAAGACAAAGTTGCTACGAAGCTGTTCCTGAAAATGATAAAATCGCAGGTTGGGCCGAGGACCTGATCGGTCTCCTTTTCCCGGAAAAAGGAGGCAGCCTCTTGTCTGAGCGGGAGGCCATTGAAAGCAGGCTGCTCATTTCTCAAGAAAGGCTTACTGAATTAATGACAAAAACCAAAGCCTGTTCCACTTGTGATATTCCTCGTATTTACGCTGATTTTTTTATGGGCCTACCCAAAATTTACAACTTATTAAATACTGATGTGGAGGCTATTGTAAACGGGGACCCCGCTGCAAGATCCTCCTTTGAGGTAATCCGGGCATATCCTGGGTTCTTCGCTATTTGCTTTTACCGGATCGCGCATTTTTTACACCGCTTAGGCATGCCACTGATACCAAGAATTCTTACTGAATACGCGCATTCTAAAACCGGAATCGATATTCATCCAGGTGCTATCATTGGGGGCCATTTTTGTGTAGACCATGGAACCGGTCTCGTTATCGGGGAAACTACCCATATAGGCGAACACGTAAAACTATATCAGGGAGTTACGCTTGGTGCTCTGAGTGTAGACAAATCTTTTGCAGATACTAAGCGACATCCCACCGTGGAAGATCATGTGGTCATTTATTCCGGAGCCACCATCCTTGGCGGGGAAACGATTATCGGCAGTGGCTCTGTTATCGGAGGAAATGTATGGCTCACCCGTTCGATACCTCCGGGAAGTAAGGTCTATTATAAGGGCGGAGCTGAGGTCATTTCTCCACAAAAAAATAAGTAAATGGATTACAGCCATTACAACCCTAAAGGTTCCCTGCTGTTTTAATAAAATATTCTGATCATGCAAACCATATTGGATCTCGTAGGCAATACCCCACTTGTAGAAATCAAACACCTGAACCCTAATCCACGGGTTTTAGTGTTGGGAAAATTAGAAGGGCATAACCCCGGTGGAAGTGTGAAAGACCGTGCTGCCCTCAATATGATCCGAAGTGCAGTAGAAAGGGGCGAAATAAAAAAAGGCGATCAACTAATCGAAGCAACGAGTGGCAACACAGGTATAGCACTTGCCATGATTGCAAGTCTCTATGGCATGAAAATAGAACTTGTAATGCCGGAAAACAGTACCCGCGAACGAACACTTACCATGCAGGCATTTGGAGCCAAAGTCACGCTGCTTGATAACATAGAGGTTTGTCGCGATTATGCCGAAGAAAAAGCCGCCGAAGGTTCGCATTTTATCCTCAATCAATTTGCCAACCCCGACAATTACCTCGCCCACTATAAAACAACCGGTCCCGAAATATGGCGCGATACAAATGGAAAAGTTACCCATTTCGTGAGCTCTATGGGAACCACCGGCACCATCATGGGTACAAGTATGTTTTTAAAGGAAAAAAACGAAAACATACAACTCATTGGTTGTCAGCCTACAGAAGATAGTTCTATCCCCGGCATCCGCAGATGGCCTAAAGAATACCTCCCCAAAATTTTCGACCCTTCGCGGGTAGACCGAACGATGGAAGTAAGTCAGGAAGATGCAACCATCATGGCCAAAAGATTGGCCCGCGAAGAAGCTATTTTCAGCGGCATGAGTAGTGGCGGAGCCGCTACCTGTGCTTTCCGGCTTGCTGAAGAACTCGATTCAGGATGCATTGTTTTTATCGTATGCGACCGCGGAGACCGGTACCTCAGCAGTAACCTTTTTGACTAATACAACCGTCCCCTATTGACGTCTATAAAAACAGCATCCTCATTTTGGCAAAACAACAAAAGGGTTTAGAGATCATTCAAAAATGGCTGGCCTCAAAAAGCATGAAGCCCTTTGCCTTTCAGGAGGAAACCTGGCATGCCCTTCAGCAAGGGGAAAGTGGTATTGTGAATGCACCAACCGGTTGCGGAAAGACCTTCTCTGTTTTTTTAGGTACCCTGATTCAGTTTATCGATAACCACCCAAAAAACTGGCAAAGTCAGCAAAAGAACGGCTTGCAACTTTTGTGGGTTACGCCCCTACGGGCGCTTGCAAAAGATATCGGCCGGGTAATGGAAGAAGTAATATCTGAATTGGGAATGCAGTGGCAAGTTGGGGTGCGCAATGGCGATACCCCGGTAAATGAAAGAGCCAAACAAAAAAAACAAATGCCCGAAGTGCTCATCATTACCCCGGAGAGCCTTCAACTGCTGATGGCTATGAAGGGCAATCCCCTATTTTTCAAAACCCTGAGAACGATAGCAGTGGATGAATGGCACGAACTGATAGGTAGTAAACGCGGTATTCAGACAGAGCTTGCTATCGCCTACCTGGTGCAATTACGAAAAGGAAAAAAGGAGGCAACGGAAAGCTCTGTGGAAACTGCTCCTTTACAGCTTTGGGGCATCTCAGCCACCATAGGGAACCTTATAGAAGCAAAGACCGTATTGCTGCATCCGCTCCTTACAGAAGGCATTATCATTCGGACGGAAATAGAAAAGGCGATTTCCGTACACACGATCATTCCCGATGAAATAGAAAAATACCCTTGGGCCGGACATCTCGGGCTGAAACTGATTGAAAAAGTCATTCCAATTATTGAACAAAGCAAAACCACGCTTATTTTTATCAATACACGCGGCATGGCGGAGCGATGGTATCAAAGCCTGCTCGATGTAGCGCCACAACTTGCC
>JBGSNV010000222.1:0-3038 GCA_041739485.1 Chitinophagaceae bacterium | reverse complement strand
AGCAATAATAAAGATATCGGTAGTATAAAAATTGGCTGGCACAGGCTTATCACTGGCAATAAAGTTGATGAGTTCTGTAAGAAGAATAATCACCGACAAACCTCCAAATAAGGTTGTAACAAGTTGCACTATAATCCGCTTTACCGGTGCTTTTTCAAAGGGTAATTTTTTATCCCAATAAAAAATAATATGCCTGAAAAGCAGCCAGGCCAGATAACCTTCAAGAGTATCAATACTAAAAGTAAGAACGGTGTGCCAGCTTAGAGAAATATGTTCGTAGGTAAGATAATAATTGATGACATTGATACATGGAATTAATATCAAAAAGAGCCTGATGTCATTGTATTTTTTCGATGGCTGTTGCATTGCCTTTTTCGTTTAGCGTAAAATTATGGAAAAGCTGCATAGTTTAGATTTGGTCTAATTTGACTGTACGTTTATAATGATGTTACATTACACCCTTCTGACGTGTCTGTTTAAATTTAATCTTCTTAAAATTGGCGCCCTTTGATTTTTGGCCTGTCCAGCCAGCAATCAACTTTCTTCATCTTCTTTTTAATAAAATATTAATTTGGTTGTGATTTGGTTTTAATAAATCACCATGCCCAATGTTGTAAAAGAAGCATACAGGTCCGCCTGGCTAAACGTTGTCCGGATAGGTTTGCGACTTTACAAAACTCTCATTGTAGTAAGGAAGTTAGGTTCGAAAAAGCCATTACTCATTCCACCTTGCTCACATTAATAATGAATTAGCTTTCATACCTATTGATAAAATTCACCCGTTGGTTTTACACCATTGTTTTCAGACAGATATGTAAAAATCCAATCAGGCAAATAACCACAGGCTTGTCAAATGGTCTACCTTGTTCCTCCTGCCCACCATACGTTTTCTGTAAATATATATGCACCATCACCATAAGCTGCCTTAATGCCCGGGTTAGCCGTTACATCGGAGTTTCCATAAGTAAATCTTAATGGAAATTTACCGGCTGCATTCAAAGGATTTTCCAATGTGATGAAATCTTCGCCCATTGCTTTAAGCCTCCGGTAATCGTTGTAGGCTTCTGTTGATTCGCCGGACGCCCCATAAAATGCCAGGTACTTTTGCACCATGGTTTCTTTCAAAGCATTTGCAGTAAAACGTGGCAACACAAAATTGTCATAGTACGCAGTAGCAACCGGTGTTGATAGATCGATCGCAGCACCCATTCCATAAGCAGTGTTCGTTGCTTTCAGCGTACGTTCTAAATTAGCAAAAGCATGGATGATGCCAGTCTTCAGGGCATCTTTCGCTTCTTCTTTCCTGTTCAAACGCACCAAGGCTTCCGCTTTTAAGAACATCAGTTCGTGGTAGCTCAACAGCAGTGTTGGTGCGGTGGTTGCGTACTCCGCGATAGAGATCGGGTAAACATATTGTTGCTGTACAGGATTGCCGTTAGGCGCTGATGCGGTCAATGCGCCATTCAGGCTTAACTGCGCAAAATTATAATCCATAAATGCCTGCCCGCCCCTCGGATCATTTAAATCCTTAAATCGGGCGACTAAACTATGGCTGACTCCAAAGGCATCCCTGGCATTGGAAAATCCGAACAATGGATTTACATTGGAGGTGCCATTATAATTATCAAAGGCAAATTCATTGGTTGAATTGGTAAATGCTTTACTGATATGCTCCAGCACCTTCTCCATATCCACAGCCAGGTTTGCAGCTCTTTTGGTGGTGTGCATCAGGTATCTGGCTTTTAAACCATGGGCCGCTTTAATCCACTTATTTTTATCGCCCCCGTAAATAAGGTCCTGGTTGCCAACCGGGCCGCTTGCCGCAGCATCCGTTTTAGCCAGTAAAACGAGCGCCTCATCCAACAGTGTTTGAATTTGGGGATATAATGCTGACTGCTGATCGATTTTAGGTTGCAGGATTGCTGGCGATCCATCACTTTTTGTTACACCAGCTTCGCTGAAAGGTGAGTCACCAAAAAAATCAGTTAACACACCCAGGTTATAGGCAAGTAAAATTTTTGCAATGCCACCGGTTACGTCATTCCCTTCCTCAGATCCTCCGGCAGCAGTTTTTGTAATGATAATTTTCAGCCCTTTAATATTCTGGTAAATACTACCCCAGCTATTGTTGTAGGTGGTAGATTGTACCGGCTCACCAGTGCGGGTTTCGGCATTAAACATTTGCCCGAATACGCCGGCCTCATGTTCCAGGTACACGGAAGCATAGAGAGATATATCGCCACCCACTACCGAAAAAGCGGTGGAGGTGATCATATCTGTCAAAATAAATTTTGCCTGTACATCATTGGGATTATTCCGGTTTACGTTTACTTTATCCAACGCATCTTTAGAGCAGGAAGTAAAAAGGGTAACCAAGGATATGGTTAGTAGATAGCTGTATATTTTTATTTTTTTCATTTTTAAACATTTTATTTTTGGATATTAAAATTGTACGTTTACCCCTGCTCCAAAACTTTTTGTTTGAGGCAAAGTAAAACGTTCGAATGCGCCGGACATATTGGTATTGCCCTGGCTTGATTCAGGATCCAACAGTGGTGAATTTGTCCACAACAAAATATTTCTTGCAAAAAGGTTAAGCGACAGGTTCAGTTTAGTTTTATTAATTAAGTGTATACGGAGTGCGATTTCCCTCAGTTTGAAGTAAGAACTATTTACAATGCTGCTTTCGTCGATCGTATTCAGCGTTTGAAAGTAACGTTGAATATTATTATATCCGCGGATAACAATATCATTTGGCTTCCCATCTTCTTTCACAGCGCCTTCAAATAGCACGGCATCTTTATCCCTTGCTTCGGCGCTTGCTTTGCTGGCGCCATAATTGTCCATGAGTCCTGTGGTACCGCTATACATTTGTCCACCTTTTTTCCAGTCGATTACAGCAGAAAGCGTTAGCATCTTAAAACGCAACCTGGTATTAGCACCCAGGTTAAAATCCGGGGCCGCATTGCCGATCACTTTCGGTGCACCGGTTAAAGGAATGCCATCACTTCCTACGATCACTTGCCCTTTGTCATTCC
>JBGSNV010000207.1:0-14082 GCA_041739485.1 Chitinophagaceae bacterium | reverse complement strand
TTACCGCTTATAACAAGGAGGCGGTAGAGCAAACTGAATACCTCAAAAGTCCCGTGGAGCATGGGATGGTCCTGCAGATGTTGGCATCTAAGGACGGACATTTTACCGGGACACTTTCAGGAAAGGAACTGGAAGAATTCCGGGAGCATCGCAAAGCCGAGGGTCATTTTCCCGATCCATTGTTGGATGAATCTAAAGAAATCAGCCACTGTTTTCTTTCCATAGGTGAGGGTGGTTTGGGACTGACGCTTTACGAGCCTTTGGATACGGCAACTTTCGATTTGTTCAAGCGATTCCATCAGGTTTTTTCGCTGGCTTATTCCAGATTTCAAGATATAGAAAAGGCAGAAGCCCGGGGCCGTGAGGTTGAAATCGACCTTGCATTGGAGCGGGTCAGGGCTCAGACCATGGCCATGCATAGCAGCGAGGATGTAGGAAAAAGTGTGGTCAGGATGTTTGCAGAACTTACTGCCTTGGGCGTGGATGAGGGTACCCGCTTTGGGATCGGCATCCTGAACCATGAAAACGAAAACAATCAGCTCTGGACCGCCCGGAAATACGGAGAGGAAATCAAAATGCATATTGGTAATATCGATATGGCTTCCCACCCGTTACTCAAAAGTGCCCGGAAAGCATGGAAAGCGCAAATCCCCTTTCACAAGTATGTCCTGGAAGGAGATGATTTACTGGCCTACTATAAGATGCTTAATACTGCTCCTGACTATAAGATTGAGATACCCATTGAAAAATTACCCCAAAAAGAGATCCAACATTGTTTCATATTCGAGCATGGATTTTTTTACGCGTTTACTCGTCATGAATTTGATCAAGAGCTGATCCAAATCACCAAACGTTTCTCTACACTTTTTGAACAGACCTACCGAAGGTATCTGGATCTGGTAACAGCCGAAACTCAGGCAAGGGAAGCGCAGATAGAAGCGGCATTGGAGCGCGTCAGATCTAGAAGCCTTGCAATGCATCATTCTTCGGAATTATCAGCCGTGGTAGATACCCTTCTCCAAGAGTTCACTAACCTGGAATTCTCGCTCACCTTCTGCATCATCAATCTTATTGACGGGGAAGACATGAGTAATACCGTTTGGGCAGCCAATCCTGAAACAGGAAAAGATGCTGAATCCTATTACATGAAGTTTGAAGACTACGATTTTCATCGAGCCATGTGGAATGCCTGGAAAGCGCAAGACAAAAGATTTGTTTATACGCTGGAAGGAAAAGAAAAGAAATTGTACGATGAATATTTATATTCTGAAACCGAATTCAGGCGGTTTCCAAAGCATGTACAGGAGGCGAATAAAGCACTCGAACGCTATGTGGCAGGATTTACATTTTTCAAATATAGCGGACTACAGACAGTCAGTGTACATGAAATCTCGGAGGCTGATCTGGAAATTTTAGAGCGTTTTGGAAAGGTTTTCGAGCAAGTCTACACCCGATTCCTTGATCTGCAAAAAGCAGAAGCACAAACCAGGGAAGCGCAAGTCAATCTTGCAGTGGAGCGGGTAAGGGCCAAAGCACTGGCCATGTTCAAATCGGAAGAAATTTTGGAAGTAGTAAATAAGCTGAAAGAAGAAATCATGGGCCTTGACATCCCCAACGTGGCCGCGGCTACCATTCATCTTAAGGAACCGGATGGAAGCTGCCGTACCTGGGACCTTACTTCTATAGAAACAGAGCATGATGACCTCCATCTTCCGCTGGATATCCGCTTTCGACTGGAGGATGCACATCCTGATTTCTTTATGAGAAGGATTTGGGAAAATGAGGCAGACTACTTTGTTGTGATTCAGAAAGCATCAGATTTTAAACACACCCTTCAATGGCTGCGCGATAACCAGCATCCGGAGCAAGCGGATGAAGCAGAGGAGTTTTTCAGATCCACCCAACTCAAGCAGGCGTATCACCCAACTGTTCCGCTGAATAATGGCAGAATGAATCTGGATTTACTGGAGAGTCCGACTCCCGAAGTGGAGTTTATCCTCAAAAAAATGGCCGGTGCATTTGATCTGGCATACAAGCGATTTGAAGATCTGCAAAAAGCAGAAGCGCAATCCAGGGAGGCCCAAATAGAACTGGCATTGGAACGTGTCAGAGCAAGAACTATGGCAATGCAACACTCTGAAGAACTTGCTGAAGCTGCATTTGTCTTATTTGAACAGCTTCGGGAATTGGGGGGTAATCTTTGGGGAACCGGATTTGGATTATGTGAAAAGGATTCCGATCAGGATTCCTTCTGGTTCGCCAATAAGAATGGCGTTTTTCCGCCGGTATCTATTCCGCATACCACAGATCCTGCTCATCAACAAATGTATGAGGGATGGAAAGCCGGTGAGCGCTTTCTGGCTTTGGAAGCTTCCGGTCCGGAGCTAAAACGCAATTATGACTACATGCTTTCCCTGCAAGAGGTGAAACCTTTTTTTCAAAAATTCCTGGATGAGGGCATCATTTTTCCTAATTGGCAGCAATGGAATGCAGCTTACTTCAAGCAGGGATACCTATTAATTATTACGCTGGAACCCTATCCAAATTCAGAAATTCTCAAGCGATTTGCAAAAGTATTCGATCAAACCTACACCCGCTTCCTTGATCTCCAGAAAGCGGAAGCACAGGCGAGGGAAGCACAGATACAGCTGGCATTGGAAAGAGTGAGGGCCAAAACCATGGCCATGAAAACCCAGTCAGACCTCCTCGGTATCATAGAACTTCTTGGGGAACAATTGAGTGCTGTGGATGTGAGATTTGATAACGTTACATTTATCGTAGGACCGATTACAAAAAAAAGAGATTGGGAATTATGGAGCTATGCGCCGGAGGTAGAAAACACAACTGATAAAATTCTCATTCCTTATATAGAGACTCCCTACTTCACGAAAACAGCAAAGGCTGTTGAAGCATACGAAAGAACCGGAAATCTCATACAGGTAAAATCTTTCACAAAGAAAGAGAAGAATGAATTTCTCGATCACTATTGGAAGTTTGTCCCGGCTGTGTCAGACGAAATTGTCAATTATTTATATACCACTCCCGGTTCAATAATCGTAGATGCATTTTTGGAAGAGGTAACTGTATCTTTGGTAAGGTGGGGTACAGAACCTTATACAGCAGAGGAACTTGTGATTTTTGAACGTTTTGCAAAAGAATTCAGGCAAACCTATATCCGCTTTCTGGATATCAAAAAAGCAGAAGCTCAGGCTAAGGAAGCACAAATTGAGGCGGCTTTGGAAAAGGTCCGTTCCCGTTCATTAGCTATGCATAAAAGTGATGAGCTGAAGGAAGTGGTTGCTGTTCTTTTTGAAAAATTAAAAGACCTGCAAATACCTTTTACTGCCGTTGGTGTCGCAACCGGCATTGAGGATTCTAAAGACCTGAATGCTTTTGTCTGTGGGCAGAATGAGACCGGCCTTGTCATTTCAAATTATAGACTCCCTTATTTTGATAATCCAGTTCCGAAGGATTTATATGGTGCCCTTGAAAACCAACTGGATTTTTATGTGGGTCATTATTCAAAAGAAGAAAAAGATGCTTTCTATGAATATGTGATCGAACATACTACTGAATTCAGGCATTTGCCCGAGGATATCAAGCGCATGATATTTGATAGCACCAACTATACCATTTCCATGGTCTCGGTTAAAAATGCAGTGTTTAATGTAAATGATTTTGAAGGGAAGGTATTAGCTGAAAGTGAAATCGATATCATCAAGCGATTTGCCAGAGTTTTTGATCAGACTTATATCCGCTTCATTGATCTCCAGAAAGCGGAAGCACAGGCGAGGGAAGCGCAGATTGAAGCGGGACTGGAACGGGTACGTAGCAGGGCAATGGCTATGCACAGCTCGCAGGAATTAAAAGAAGTGGCCTTGGAGTTGAGAAAACAAATGGGGTTGCTTGGTCAAAAGGACCTGGAAGTATGTGCTATCCATTTGTATGGCGATGATAAAGATTCTTTTGAATCGTGGAGTGCTATGAAATCACCGGATTCTGAAACTGAAATAGTTCAGACGCAGGCCAACTTTCCAAAAAAGGGTATTCGTATTGTTGATGAATTGATGCAACATTATTCTAGTGGAACTATGGATTATATCCTGGTGAATGATGGAGAAAAAATTGCAGAATGGTTTAAGGTTATGGAAAATAATGCACCAGAACTACACGCTTCCATTATGTTCTCTATTGGTAAAGTGCCTGTAAATAAACTCAAAGCCAACTGGTCGGTTTCTGATTTTTCCGGTGGAGCGTTAGTTATGGTAACCTATGGCGAACCGGATGCATCATCACGAAATTTATTGCGTCGCTCGGCCAATGTGTTTGAACAAGCCTATATTCGGTTTCTCGACCTGCAAAAAGCCGAAGCGCAGGCACGGGAAGCACAGATCGAAGCAGCTTTGGAGAAAGTTAGGGCGCAATCCATGGCCATGCAGCATAGTAATGAACTGCAAAATGTGATAGAAAGTGTATATTACCGACTGGTTGAATTAGGTATTGAGATTCATGCCTGTACTATAATAACACCTTCAGAACATCCGGAAGAATTGCTGTTTTGGTTTGCAAGTAGTGCCGGGCTATATACTAAGCCGTTTCATATGCCCATAAAAAGTACTCTAATTACCAGAGAATTCTTTAACGGATTTAAAAATAAACGAGAGATATTTTCTAAAACCTATTCATTTAAAGAAAAAAACGAATTCTTCAATTACATTTTTAAACATACCGATTTAAAGAACATACCTGAAAACAGAAAGCAATTAACATTAGAAAGTAAAGCGTATAGTGTCTGCAATACGTTTATGGGCTATTCAGGGATTCAGCTCAACAGGTATTCCGACAAACCGTTTTCTAAGCAGGAATCTGAGATTCTTGTTAGGTTCGGAAAAGCCTTCGAGCAGACCTATACCCGATTCCTCGACCTTCAAAAAGCCGAAGCACAGGCCCGGGAAGCCAAAATTGAAGTCGCATTGGAAAAAGTGCGTTCCCGAACCATGGGGATGCAATCGAGTGAAGAACTTCCGGAAGTGGCAAACTTGCTTTTCAACCAGATTCAAGCTTTGGGAATACCCGCATGGAACTGCGGATATAATATCCTTTTCGACGATAAAAAATCAGCTGAAGCATGGATGAGCAGCGAAGGTACCCTGCAGGAACCTTTTATACTCCGGCTGTTTGGAGAAGCATCCTTTGATGAAATGGGGGAATTCATCCTCAGTAACGAAACCATGCTGGTTCAGGAACTGGGCGGCAAAGAACTGGAAGCGCATTATACGCACATGAAATCCTTCCCGGACCTCAGTCCGACCTTTGAAAAAATTGAGGCACTAGGTATTTCACTAACTACTTATCAGATAAATCATCTGTGCAAATTCAGCCGCGGGTTTCTCCTGTTCATTACCTATCAACCTGTTCCGGAAGCCCACCCTGTCTTCAAACGTTTCACAAACGTATTCGATCAGACCTACACCCGATTCCTGGATCTCCAAAAGGCCGAAGCACAGGCACGGGAGGCACAGATAGAAGCGGCACTGGAAAAAGTACGTTCCCGCTCTTTAGCCATGCAAGATCCGGAAGAATTGACCGAAGTAGCACAGTTGCTTCGCGAAGAAATGGGTATACTGGGAGTAGAGGAATTGGAGACCAGCTCCATATACATACATGATGAGACCAGCAATCTGACCCAATGCTGGTTTACCATAAAAAACAGTCAGCACCCGGTCCGAAGCGTTTCCGATCAGATGGTTCTTGATCTGCAGGATACATGGGTAGGCAATCAAATGCTGAAGTTCTATCGGTCTAAAGAGAACAAAGCATCCATTCTGATGAAGGGAGAACAGAGAGTCGGGTGGATTCGATACTGTGAAAGTAAATCTGAGCTTCTTGAAAAAAGTGAATTCTATGGGGAAACAATTCCTGAACGTACCTATCACCTCTATAAATTTTCAGATGGATTCTTAGGCGCAGCCTCCTCAGGTCCAATCTCTGCCGAAAGCTGGGATTTAATAAGAAGAGCCACAGCAGTGTTTGCTTTTGCCTTTACACGCTTTCAGGATCTCCAGGTAGCACAAGCAAGTGCCAAAGCAGCCTTAAGACAAGCCTCCTTAGATCGGGTTCGCGCAGATATATCATCCATGAGAACGGCAGCCGATTTAGATAAAATCACACCGCTTTTATTCAAAGAGCTAACCACTTTGGGCATACCCTTTATTCGTTGCGGAGTATTTATCATCAATGAAAAAACAAAGGTCGTAGAAGCCTTTCTCTCTTCACCTGAAGGGAAATCTTTGGGAGTTTTGCATCTTCCGTTTGATGCGAGTGAGCTCACTTTCCAAACGGTCGAAGCATGGCGGAAAGGGGAAGTTTACCGACAGCATTGGGATAAGGAGGATTTTATCCAATGGATCCAACAAATTATGAATAAGGATCTCATTCAGGATGAAAAAACTTATCAGGGGGCCGCAGTTCCTCCGGAATCCCTGAATCTTCATTTCGTGCCTTTTACCCAAGGAATGTTTTATGTAGGTTCTGCAGAGCCACTTTCTCAGGATGACATTGACCTGATCAAAACACTTTCCGAAGCTTTTGCCATCGCCTATTCCCGATATGAGGATTTTGTCAAACTCGACAAAGCCAAAGCCGATGTTGAGCATGCACTGAACGAACTTAAATCAACGCAGGCCCAACTCATCCAATCCGAGAAGATGGCAAGCCTTGGAGAACTTACTGCCGGGATTGCTCATGAGATTCAAAATCCGCTCAACTTTGTCAACAACTTCAGTGATGTTAGTAAGGAGCTTATGGATGAAGTGAAAAGTGAAAGGGCAAAGGTGAAAGGCGAAAGGGATGAAGAACTAGAAGAAGAAATATTGAATGATATTGCTTCAAATCTTGAAAAAATAAACCACCACGGCAAGCGTGCCGATGCCATTGTAAAAGGCATGTTGGAACATAGCCGCACCAATAAAGGGGAAAAAGCTCTGACAGACCTGAATGCTTTGGCAGATGAGTTTGTTCGGCTTTCTTATCATGGACTTCGGGCAAAAGACAAATCCTTTAATGCCGGTTTCAAGCTTGAGCTTGATCCGGATTTACCGAAAATAAATGTGGTGGCTTCGGATATTGGAAGAGTACTTTTGAATCTTATCAACAATGCTTTTTATGCAGCCCCCCTGCCCCCCGAAGGGGGGTTCAAAGACCCACACTATAAACATGAACCTACCGTTTGGGTGCGTACAAAAAAAGTGGGGGAAAACGTTCTAATAAGTGTAAAGGATAATGGTCCCGGTATTCCCGTGAAAGTACTGGACAAAATCTTCCAACCCTTCTTTACCACCAAACCCACCGGGCAGGGAACAGGTTTAGGGTTGAGTTTGAGTTATGATATTGTAAAGGCACATGGGGGCGAATTGAAAGTGGAAACAAAAGAAGGTGAAGGAAGTGAGTTTATAATTAAATTGCCAATCACATAAATTAAATCATAATAATCATAAAAACTCCTGACTAAAGTCAGGCAAGCGTAGTTCTGACAGTTGCGATATTAAATGGAAGGGAGAGATTTGGCGGACCTAAGTTCTATATGAGCAATGTATTTCATTAGAACCCAATAAAAGAATACTACATAAATTTGAAATGAAACCAGTTTTCGGATTGCGATTTTGACGTCCTCAATACAATTAATTTATGCGTAGATTTAGATTTTTCTGCAACATTCTCCTGGTATCAAATTTATTTTCCTATTTATCTGTTTTTGCGCAAGAACAGGAAAAAACGTTTTTGGTACTTAGCGACTCCCTTATTCAGGCCCGACATACAGAATCGCTTCCTATCAGTATTTATAAATCCGAAAAATGGCGGTTTTGTATTCAGGATAGTTCTGTTTTTGCACTTCCTGATTTTGATGATTCCTCCTGGCCAGCTACCTCTGTGCCTAACTTTATGGATTCGCTTTCTCTTGCAATGGAATGGAAGAAGTTTGTTTGGTTAAGGTTGACTATTGATGTGGATTCTACATTTTTTTCGTATCCATGGTGGATATATTATTATTCAGTTTCACCTTGTGAAATTTATCTAAATGGCAAACTACTAGGTTCATTTGGTCAGCCTGCTATTCAAAAAAAGGATGAAAAATCCCCTGTTTTCTATGCCAATAGTCCACCATTCATAATGCTGCCAATACTTACCCAAAGCGATAAATTTGTATTGTCAATACGTTGGTCGGCTCATAGCACCATTGGAATAAGCAAAATTTTTCCGGGTACATTTAAAGAATTTGGACCTATGCTAATACTTCGGTCATCAGACCCAGGGCCAGCTTGGTATAAGAGTATTAATCAATCATACCTGCGTGTATTTTTTGGGGCAGGTTTGCTTATTCTTGTAATTGTCATTCAGGGCTTCACCTGGTGGCGTACACGACGAAAGATCAATGAGGGAATTTTCTTTGTTTCACTTTTTTTTCTGATTCACCTGTTTAGTTCGCATCCCTATATATTTGGATATTCACTAAATAGCGTGGTAATTGACACATTGTTGTTCAACCCATTATTTTCATTATTGTTTACCCTTTTTCCTTGGTTAGCAGCAACTATGCTCGGTTTGCCATTACCTATCCGTTCAAAGCTATTTAGCGCATTTGTCATAATTGCAACTTCTTCCATTTTAGCAGCGGTCTTATTTGTAGGTACCACATCCCTTGGATATTGGGTCCTATTGCTGGGGGTTATTGCCATTTCTCTTTTTTTATTAATTAAAATTATTCTTAAGGCATATACACAAAAAATTCCTCACCGGGGTATCGTTGCGCTAACCTATATTACACCTATCTTCATTACATTATTGGCATTCACTATCCAGGTGATAGGTAATTACTATGGATTTGACTTGAATTTGTTTCTTGAAAAATACCACTTATTCAATCCCTTGATTATTGTGATTTATACGGTAATCCCAGTACTAACTACATTCTATATTGCCATCCAGAATATTGATATATTGGATAATTTATCTTTTCTGGTAAAGCAGCGAACAAGCGAATTAGAGCTATCACTGACTGAACTCAAATCCACCCAATCCCAATTGATCCAATCAGAAAAAATGGCATCTCTTGGTGAGTTAACCGCTGGCATAGCACACGAAATTCAAAATCCTTTGAACTTCGTGAATAATTTTTCGGAAGTAAGTAATGAGTTATTAAGTGAATTGAGTGAAGAAGTTGAAAAGGGGAATCTTGATGAGGTAAAACTTATTGCTAAAGATGTACAACAGAATTTGGAGAAAATAAACCACCATGGCAAAAGAGCCGATGCGATTGTAAAAGGAATGTTGCAACACAGTCGTAGCAGCAGCGGAGCAAAAGAACCAACAGACATTAATAAGCTGACAGACGAATATTTAAGACTGGCCTATCATGGACTAAGAGCAAAGGATAAATCATTCAACGCCACCTTAAAAACTGATTTTGATGATAGCATCGGCAACATCAATATCATTCCACAGGATATTGGACGAGTGCTTTTGAATTTAATGAGCAATGCATTTTATGCTACAAATGAAAAGCAAAAACAAGGTATGACCAATTATGAACCAATCGTAATAGTAGCGACATCCAAAATCCCCTCTGCGGGGGGTGGTGGGGCTGTTATTTCAGTTAAAGACAATGGGAACGGTATTCCTCAGCATATCAAAGATAAAATCTTCCAACCTTTCTTCACCACCAAGCCTACCGGACAGGGTACAGGCTTAGGATTGAGTTTGAGCTACGATATTGTGAAGGCGCATGGCGGAGAGTTAAGGGTGGAAACCACCGAAAACGAAGGAACCGCCTTTGTAATTTCCTTGCCGGTTTGAAAAGTATATTCCCCTATTATCGATAAAAGCTTAAAAGGGGAAAAAAGACTTTTCCGTATAAGAAATAAGCAACCCCCTCCGGTTCCATGTTTTAAAATGGCTTTAACCCATTAAAAAATACCATTAAGCATAATAGTGGAGTAAATAACTCATTACAAAAGCAATTACTGCTGCTATAAACCCATACATAAAAATACTATACGCCATTCTCAGTAATCTATATTTCCGGCCAAGTGTCCTACCCTGCCAATACAGGTCTTTACGCATACTTTCATATAAAAATTCAGAATCATCCATTAGCTTTTTTAATGCCGTATTATAGGTTTCAAAGGGCATTCCATAATAACTACCAAAATAAAGCAGATTCACGGATTTACCATCCACCTGATTCTTTGTAAATTTGCCATCAGGTATTTTAGGTCTTGTAGCGAGTATAGATAAGACGATGGTAAGTACGTTTACCACCAAAAGGAGCGCTGTTGGTATTAAAAGGAAGGGCTGTTCCTCAAGATTTTTTGCCACAAGGGCAAAAATCACCGAAATGGTAACCGAATTTACACCAATCATAATATGTGCCTTATTATCTGCCATCACGCTTACCCGCACATTATTTGCAGAGGAAATCCGTAGCATCGTCTGAATACCCCGCTCTTCGGGAATCTTTTTAGACTTCTTCTTTTTCTTTTTCTTGGCAGCGGGATCCTTATCAGGATTTCCTGATTCTTCAACCACAGCCGAAACCGGAAGCATTTGCTCAGATTCCACCTGAACGGTCCCCTCTTCGCCTGAAGGTAATTTATCCTGATTTTCAGTAGTCATATTTGTTTCATTCATTACAGGGAAGTCATTTCTTTGCTCAAATGTAAGGTGTCCTGGAATAATTGCTCCATTCAACCAAAGATTTAATCTTTTTACCCAATGTTTACGAAATTAAAGAAAACCCTATCTTTAAAAACATATCTTGTTTTTTTCACCATAAAATAAATTTTTCCTTTGAAAAAGCTTTTGTTCCTGATTTTGGTTTTAGGTTGGGGTTCAGATTTTCAGGTTTTTGCCCAAAAGCCGATTAGCAGTAAAGATTTTTTTAGCAGTGATTCCATTCTTGACATCACCATTACAACAGATCTGAATGCCATACTTAGAAAAAAAATAGGAGAAGATTCCTTAGTGGCGCATCTTACCTGCGCCTCCCTGGATGGCACACCCATTAGTGAAAATGTATTGATTATGCTCCGGGGAAACAGCAGAAGAGAGCTGTGTAAGATACCGCCGGTAAAATTGAATTTTATTAAATCAAAAAATTCAAAACTTCACAAGTTAAAAAGCCTGAAAATCGTAAACCCCTGTGAGGATAATAATACTTTTCAGGAATTGATTGCAAAAGAATACCTGATTTATAAGATGTATAATGAAATTACCGATTTGAGTTTCAAGGTTCGGCTTGCCAAAATAACCTATAAGGATACCCTTGAAAAAAGAAGATCAGTGATCCGGTACTGCTTTTTTATTGAGGATATTGATGAACTTGCAAAAAGAAATGATAGTAAAGAATTGAATGATCAGAAAATTGTCGCAGCCAACTTAAAATCAGAACAACTTGATATGGTCTGTCTTTTCCAATTTATGATTGCAAATACCGATTGGGGTTTACCGAATGGCCACAACACAAAATTTATCCGTACAAAAAATAAAAATAATCCTGAGACGAATTTGATCCCTTATGACTTTGATCACTCCGGATTGGTAAACGCTCCTTACGCATTGCCTACCATGAGTCTTGGTATTGAAATGGTGACCACCCGGTATTTTTTTAGTGCAGGCCAAAGCATAGAACAACTGTTGATTGCATACCAACCCTTAAAAGAAAAAAAAGAAATATTCATGGATTTGATCACAAACTGCGAATTGCTAACGCGGTATACCAAAAACGATATGAAAAAATACCTCAGTCTGTTTTTTGATATTATGGAAAATAAAAATGATATGAATTACTACTTTATCAAAAAACCCAAATAGATAAAAGGCGGGGAAATATTCAAAGGCTAAGTTGGGCAAGTATTCTTGAATGACCCATTGCTTTTTATTAAAAAAAGCTCAAAAAATGCTGACCATATTATAGGTCACCTCTAAAAACAACGCTGTTATATGTTTTCAATTTTAAAAATACAGGAGCCCCAAAGGTAGGTTCTAAAAAGTTCAGCAAATGGGTAAAATACAGCATCAGAAGCTTCTCAGGGATGCCCTTTATACAATAAAATCTACCAAATTATATATATATAAATAATAAAATTTTAACCACCCGCAGCTTGGTATCACCCTGCTCTGAATGGTTTTCTGTTCCAAGAACTGCTAAGGGACAAGCATGTAGCGTTTTTCAACTGCCACCAATCCCAAAATGGATTGGATGTTTGCCAATATTGTAAGATTGTGCCAAACTTATATTAACTTACCATCTAAAACAGCAAATCATTTCTATTGTTCCTTCAAAAGTTAAATTAATTGGGAAAGGGAAAAAGATTTATCTAATTTTTCAATATTTTTTTATCATTCCATAGATCAATAAGTATCAAAAATGGTAGTTTGTAAATAAAAGATTCATTCTATGAAAAACATGCTTCGTTGTATCTCCTTCCTTAGCTTTCTGATTCTTCCTTTTCAGGAAATCAGCGCCATTGATAGCACAGATACCCGGTTGCTGTGGCAACCTGCCATTAGTCAAACCCATATCGCATTCATTTATGCAGAAGATCTATGGGTAGCTAATACAGATGGCTCCTTTCCCCGGCGTATTACCATTAGCGAAGGAGTGGAATCAGACCCTGTTTTTTCGCCCGATGGGAGTATGATCGCTTTCACCGGAGAATACGATGGTAATGCAGATGTATTTGTGGTGCCGGTTTCAGGTGGAATCCCAAGAAGATTAACCTGGCATCCCGGTCCTGATTTAGTCCGTGATTTTTCACCGGATGGCAAAAATGTACTTTTTGTATCCCCCCGCAATGCTTTTGCAAGAGGGCATCTCGGATTATTTACCGTATCGCTTGACAGTGGGGCAGAAAAACAACTCGAAGTTCCCAATGCTTTTCGGGCAGCCTACAGTCCCGATGGGGCTATGATCGCCTACACGCCCCTTCCCGAGGCTTTCGAACAATGGAAAAATTATCGCGGGGGAAGGGCTACCCGTATTTGGTTGTACAACACCAAAACGCATACCGTTTCAGAAATACCCAAACCACAGGCGGGCAGCAACGATACTGACCCCGTATGGAAAGGAAATAAAGTTTATTTTAGAAGTGATCGCAATGGAGAATTCAATCTTTACAGCTATGATGCCGGTTCCAAAGCCCTGACTCAAATAACCCGTTACAACGATTTCCCGGTCTCAAGCCTCAAAGGTTCTAATGGTAATATCATCTTTTCCCAAGCTGGCTTCGTTCATGTTTTTAATATAAAAGCAAACCTTGTAAACAGATTAAAAATTGGCATAGCTGCCGACCTGCTTGACCACAGACCCAGATTTGTAGAAGGGGATCAATACATCCGGTCGGGTAATATCTCCCCTACCGGTATTCGTATTGTCGTCGATTTCAGGGGCGAAATCATTACGCTGCCAGGCAAAAAAGGCGATCCAATCAACCTGACTCAATCTCCCGGGGTGCATGAAACCTATCCGGCGTGGTCGCCCGACGGACGGTATATTGCCTATTTCAGCGATGCAGATGGCGAATATGCCCTGCATGTAAAAAATCAGGATGGAAGAGAGGAGGCAAAAAAATACAAATTGAATGGATCGGGCTTCTATGCTAATATTCATTGGGCTCCTGATAGCAAAAAGCTTTGCTATGTAGACAATGGAAGAGGAGTATACATCCAGGAATTACCCAGTGGAATCATTACCAAGGTAGCAGAAGATCAGGTTTATCAGCCCGGACCCTTCCGGGAATTATTTGGCAGTTGGTCTGCAGATGGCAACTATCTCGCTTACACCATTATTACGGAAACCAATTTTGAACAGGCCTTTGTTTATTCATTAGCCGAAAAAAAATCGTATCCCCTTTCTGATGGATTAAGCAATGTTACCGAACCTGTTTTCGACCCATCGGGCAAATACCTGTACATGCTTGCAAGTACCGATGCAGGCCCCGTAGTCAATTGGTTCGACCAATCCAATCAGGATATGGAATCTACCAACCTGATTTATCTGGTAACCCTGCAGGATAGTGTTCGATC
>JBGSNV010000195.1:0-15233 GCA_041739485.1 Chitinophagaceae bacterium | reverse complement strand
GAAATCCTACAGGTTTTAAGCATTTGTATTTTTGAGAAAGTGCCCATAAATCAACTGTTTCAGGAGACTCATCTACAATATTTCAAAGAACCAAAAGATAACCAATTGAAAATGTTTGACTTATAACGCAACGCTAGTGATCTTTTATATAATCTGAAATGGCTGTAAACCCTTCAAATTCGCTTACCTCAAAATTTACGGTAACATCAGCTTCCAGTGGTATAACTTTTCCTCCCAGATCTGAGCCATCAGGATCCTTACGGTCAACCAGGGTTATTTTTATGCCAAATTTATCTTCGTCTTCCAGGTGGCCATCACCCTCATCATCAAATTTGATGACTTGTGGAAATTCATCAGCCGTTAAAGGAGCTACCAGATCGTCCTTCTGCTTATCGCAGGAGAATAGCCCTAAAATCAGTACCCAAAGCACTGATAGATATATATTATTTATACGATTCATTATTTTCTATTTTAAAAATTGTTGAAAACAGATACCGGATTATTTTGAAACATTCAAATCGAATTTTAAACCAAACCTTCCCCACCAACGGTAAAATTCCCGTTGTACCAAAAGGTTTTTATTCCCCTGAAAAGCTTCAAAAGGCTGATTGGTCAGGTTGAGTAATTCGGTAAATAACCGGAATCTTTTATTGAAAACATAACTCGCACTTACATCAAGTTGTGCCCTGCTTTTTACAAACAGATCCTCTTCTTTACTCCCTCCCACCTCACTCAGGTATTGACCATTAAAATTAACCGAGGCGCGTACTACAATTTTTTTACTTTCATAAGCCAACGAAAAATTACCCACATGAGCAGCTTGCCCCGGTAACCGGATTTCTTCTTCAGCATCCGGTTTATCCTCGTCTGCCTCCCGGCTTTGTAAGGTGGCTTTGCTGTTGGTGTAGGTATAGTTGGTATAAACACTCAGGTTTTTCAAAAAGCCTGGTAAAAAGTCAAGTTTTCGCTGAAAGGCCAGTTCTATTCCAAGCAGATTTGCCTGATTGCCGTTTTGTGCCTGTATAACGTCAATACTTGGTACAATAGGATTTCCTGAAAGCGGATAAGGGGACCCAAACAGAATACGCCGGTAAATAAAATCATCCAGTTTTTTGTAAAAAATACCAGCCGATGCCACCCCTACGTTACCAAAGTAATGTTCAATCATCCCATCCAGATTAAAAGCACTGGTCGGCACCAGATTGGCATTACCAACTGTAGCTTCATTATCTTCCACATTGATCTCCTGTGATGGAATAATCTCCCCGAAATTTGGTCGTGCATAACTAAAAGCAGCAGAACCCCGAAGATTGGTAAAACGGTTCAATTCATAACGGAACTGTGCCTGTGGCAAAATAAAATCATAATCACTCTTACCGGTTACAGGCAAAATACTCTCCAGATCTCCGGCACCATTTACAATTACATCCTTACTGTTATAGTTTACATTGGTTCTTTCATAACGCACTCCTCCCACAACCATCAATCGTTTCCATTGCTGCTTTGCCATAGCAAAAGCTGCATATACATCCTCTGTTGCCTGATAGGCTTCCAGCGCTTCATCCATTTCCTTGCCCTCCACATCCAACTCAAACAAACCCGGGTTGGCATTAAAAAAACGGTTAAAACCACTCATATATACTGGACGGCCTAAGTTATATCTTCCTTTTAGAAATTCAGACTTAACAGGATCCTCATCAAATGCATCTGCATTGGGCACGCCACCCGAACTTTCAAAAACGTCATTGGTGATCTCATAACTTTTATCTTTCATCCGCACCTTACCTCCAAACCGAAAGAGGCCTGTTCCACTTTTGAACTGATAAGGAATGCCCACCTCAAACTTTGCTGTGATATTCCGGTCTTTGGCAAGCGTTTTGCCATATTCCACCTCATTGAACTCATAATTGCTGTTATCGTTGAAACCCGGAGCATCTATCCGGGGAAATTTAGAGTCAGGAAAAGAAAGGTTACTTGACAGATCTGCCAAAAAGCCCACTTCATGATCATACGGCGTATTTTGACGACCTTCTGAATATTGACCCTCATATTGCAGGGTCCACTTATTAAAATTATGTTTCGCGCCGAGGTTCATCGAAAGAATGGTTTGGGCTTCAAAACGATCCTTGGTCATTTTTTCAATCTCATCATCTTCGGGAATAAACACATAGCGACGACGCCATTCCCGATCGGTAAAACGGGAATAAAGAGTCCGGAAATACACTTCATTCCGGTTGTTGAACTTGTAGTCAATGGTGCTGCCAAGACCCATGCGGGTGCGGATCAACTCATAATCACGAAGCTCTACTTCGTTATCGCCTGGGGCCTGCTCCCAGTTATCACTTCCAAGGTGATTGTGATAATAATTGCTGTTGAGCAAAACGCCTAGCTGCTGTTTCTTCCCGAATCGTTTATCTAATTGCAGTTGCCCTTGTAAATTGGGTTCCTGCATCAATTGGTTGTAACCACCCACCAAAGAGCCTCCAATATGCAAGTTCGGGCTTTGTGCCTGTCGGGTAATCAGGTTCACCGATCCGCCAACCGCATCGCCATCCATATCCGGGGTCAGACTTTTACTTACCTCAATACTCGCCAATTGATCTGAAGGAATAGCATCCAAAGCCACAAAACGCACATCGGCCTCCGGGCTTGGGATTTGCTCTCCATTTACACTGATATTGGTAAACTGTGGCGCCAATCCGCGTACCAAAACATATCGTCCCTCTCCCTGATCTCTTTCAATATTTACCCCGGGCACCCGCTGCAATGCCTCTGCGGCATTTGGATCCGGAAACCGGCCAATCTGATCCGCAGAAATGACATTTTTTATATTATCGGCATTTTTTTGCTGATTGAGTGCTTTAGCTTGTCCCTGCAAAAAACCGGTAATAGTTACCCCGCTCAACTCATCAGAACTGCTCGATAGTAAAATATTCTTAATGGTAGTAGTACCTGTATTAACAGAAAGTTCAATAAGCGTATCCCTGTAACCAAGGTAGGAAACCTGGATTTTGTAGGTCCCCTCCGGAATGTACATTTCATAAAAGCCATTCAGATCCGCAGAAGTCCCCAGGGCCTTTCCTTCAATGCGAAGGGTTGCCCCGCTGAGGGAACTTTTATTAATGGCATCCCGGATTTGACCTTTTAAAAGGGCTTGCCCGCTTTCCGGATTCTGCTGTGCAATACCGGCACTCATCATGCCGAGTTGGAGCAATAAGCCGATAATTAATGTTTTCATAGAATCTGTTTTGGTTCCTACAAATCTTTGCATTTTGATTCCTGAAATCCTATTTATGCCCGTTAACAAAAGAGCAACAAGTAGATGTGCACCGTAAACCAAATAGCAACAGGTAGAGAAAATGTAAACACAACTTATTTATTACCAACTCATTAAAAAACTAAAAGTTGGCTATTAAGGAATTGTTACGGCAACCGTACAATGGTCAAAATGCTCGTAAATGCCCCGGCAAATCTTGAATCAACAACACCCCCTGCTCCCTTGATTCAAGGATTATAAGGCTTGTATAAATGAGGTTAATGATTCGTTTCCTTCAAGTGCAAGTTTTTTCTTTACCCGGTATCGGGTTACCCGCAAACTATCCGGCGTAATACCCAAAAGAGTAGACATTTCAGCCGAACTCAAGTTCATTTTTAGCAGAGAAAGCATCCGTAGTTCAGTTGCTGAAAGCTCCGGACATTTTTCCTGTAGCTTACCGAAAAATGATTGGTGTACCTGATCAAAAACCAAACGGAATTCTTCCCAGTATTGATCCTGACTAAAACTTAGATTAATACGGTTTAAAAGTTGCCTCAACTGTTTTTTCGGTGCCCGGCTATCTTCTTTTAGCATTTCTGAAATATCAGATTTTAACCCTTCAAGTAATTCATTCTTCTGAATCAAATGCAATAATTGAGAAGACAATTCATTGCCTTTAGTTTCAAGTTCCTTTTTAAGTTGGGTTTCTTCCAGTTGCTTATTCCTGATTTCGAGCTCCATCAGATCTTTCTGGGTTTGATACACTTCCCGTGCCTTTTCGCGGATGGCTTGTTCATTTTTTATTTTCAGTCTTTGGCGGCTGATAGTGACTACTGCAAGCAGCGATAGCAATAAAAGAACTGAAATACTTGCAATAGCCAGGATAATATTTAATCTTCTCTCTGCAGTTAGCCGGGTGATTGCTGCATTTTTTCGTTCAGTATCCGAAAGCACCTGCATAATGGCAATCTGCCTGCTATTTTCGGCAAAATAGAGTTCGGTTAAAAGATCTCTGCTTAGTTCAAGATAATGATAAGCACTATCGTATTGTTTAAGTAACTGGAAAGACTTAGAAAGATCACGGTATGCACTGTTGGTCTGATATTTTTCCTGAAGCAGCAGGGATAACTGAAGTGCCCTTCGGGTATAAAAAAGTGACTCCTGCACCCGACCGGTTTTGCGCAGGATGTCCCCCTGATTATTGATGACTTCAATTTGAGCCATCCTGTTACCGGTTTGAGAATAGCGCAGATCACTTTGCCGGTAATACCAACCGGCCGAATCATATCTGCCCTGATCTTCAAGAATACTACCCATATTCTCATAAATAAGAGCAAGGGTATTCGGATCTCCCTCCTCAGACTCTAATAATAACGCACGACGTTGATAATATTCTGCCGAATCGTACTCTGATTTTTTTTCATACAGCCTGCCGATTTCTGCAAGCGTCAAAGCCATCCCATGAAAATCGCTTCTATTTTTAAAAAGCGAAAATGATTCATCAAAAGCCTCATAAGCTTTTTTGGGTTGTTGATTGTAGAAATAGGTTTTACCAAGTGCTGACAAGGTTTTTGCAAGATGGGATTCCGCATCCTGTTGTCTGAAAATTTTTTCGGCAGCCAGTAATTGCTCAAAGGCTGCTGTATACTGTCCGAAGTGGAAAAGTATTTCCCCCATTTGCAAATGACAACTGCCTTCTGTACGCCAGTCCCCATTGCCGGAGGCTTTTTCCAGATTAGCTTTTAATAGATTAAATGCAGAATCGGGATAGATTTTACTTAAACGTTCCAATGCGGTAAAAGAAGGAGAAGCCAGAGAAAACTGAGCCCGTACTTTACCTGAATGAAGACAGCTAAAAAGCAATACAAGGAAAGGCAAAAGGATCACTCCCGGTGAAAACCGTCCTCCTAGAATAAAATTTCGGGAAAAAAAACTCCTTACCTCACCCATAACAGGTAAAGTTCTAAAAACAGAGTTGAAAAGAATACCCGTTTACAGAAACTTAATACAAGGTATGTCGATAATTATAGGTGTAGTCCAATAAAAAAGGGGCTTATCCTTTCAGATGGCTGTGTACAAACAACCCATGTATGCTTCTGTTTTCAAAAGCATTGCGGATAGCAACAGCAAAAAGATCTGCAACACTCAATACTTTGATCTTGGGGGTTGATCTTTTCATTGGGATGGTATCGCAAACCACCAACTCTTCAAGTACACTTTTTTCAATATTCTCGTAGGCATTGCCACTTAAAACAGGATGCGTACAAAGCGCCCGCACACTCTTGGCTCCTTTGTCTTTAAGCAGTTGAGCAGCTTTGGCAAGGGTGCCTCCGGTATCACAGATATCATCAATCAATACCACATCGCGTCCGGCTACATCACCTATTACGGTCATGCTTGCTATTTCGTTGGCACGCTTACGGTGTTTATCGCAAATCACCATTTCGGCATTAAAGTAACTTGCTACTTCGCGAACCCGGTTGGTACTGCCCACATCCGGAGCAGCAAAAGTCAGGTTCTTCAGTTCTAGTTGTTCTATATAGGGTATAAAAATAGCAGAACTGTCAAGATGATCTACCGGAATATCGAAATATCCCTGGATCTGAGGCGCATGTAAATCCATCGTTACCACCCGGTCGGCACCGGACGCGGTAATCATATTGGCTACAAGTTTGCTGCCAATTGCTACCCGTGGACGGTCTTTGCGGTCCTGACGTGCATACCCGTAATAAGGAATCACACAAATGATTTTATAGGCAGAAGCACGACGGGCAGCATCAACCATTAAAAGCAACTCCATGAGATTATCGGTAGGAGAAAAAGTACTTTGAACGATAAAAACATAAGTACCACGAATACTTTCCATGTATTCCACCCCTATTTCACCATCACTGAATGGCTGCGTTTTGCTTTCGCCAAGCTTGGTACCAAAGCTCTCCGCTATTTTTTGTCCAAGATAGCGGGAGGTGGTTCCGGAAAAAATACGTGCGACATGGCTCATAGCGTTGCGATTGAAGTAGATTGATTACTTTTATAATACTGCGGCGAAGATAAGCGGTGCAGTTCAGGCACAAAAATCAAAATGATATGGAGCCGAACAATAAAGTACATACCCCGATTAAACAATGGGCCGAAGATGATCGTCCCCGCGAAAAAATGTTACAACATGGCGCAGCTACCCTTAGCAAAACCGAATTGTTGGCCATTTTGATCAACCACGGCACCCGAAGCCGCAGCGCCCTTGAACTTGCAAGGGACCTGCTCGACCACTGTGGTGGAAATCTGCACAAACTAGCTCGTTTAACTATTGGAGAGATTCAAAAGATAAAAGGGATTGGTCCTGCCAAAGCGGTTACCATCAAGGCAGCGCTTGAGATCGGCATTCGCAAAGAAGCCGATCGGCTCAGTTTTAAAAAAGAAATCATCAAAAGCTCAAAGCAGGCTGCCGACTTTTTGCAACCCCTCCTGCAGGATGCCGGCACCGAAACCTTTATGGCCATCTTTTTAAACCACGGAAGCAGGGTACTCGATTTTGCTACCTTTAGTTGGGGCGGCATTGCAGGAACCGTTGTAGACATCCGGACTATTGCCCGCAAAGCAATCGAACTTGGAGCTACCAACCTGCTTGTTGCCCACAACCATCCTTCTGGAAATACCAATCCTAGTCAGGCTGATAAAATGCTTACCCAAAAATTAAAAGAGGGATTGAACACCCTCGAAATCAAACTGATCGATCATATCATCATCAGCGATGAAGGGTACTTCAGTTTTCTTGATGAAGGTATGCTATAATATATAGGGCATCACTAAAAACCTCTGATACTTTCCCGCAGGTGCGGGACCAATTTCAGAACATCCTCATTTACAAAGAGACGCAATGCTTTGCGTCTTTACTCCGGTGTTAATCAATTGGTAAGCCTTGTCTGATCCGTTTTTAGAGGGACCCTATAGGAGTATATCGGCAGCAGCGCAGCATTTGTTAAGAAAAACGCGGGGCTTTCACATTTGCAAGACGCCGGTTTGACCGGAAATACCATTTAAAAATAAATGTGCATATCCCACTCCCATTCATACCGGCAAAACCTCCATTTGTCATTCCGGAGAACCGATTCAAAAGGTAGCGCTTGAATAGTGATTTTTGCCGTTGTACATTTGCGTTATCAATTCACACAACAAACACACACGTTATGAAAACAATCACATTGGCCCTTGCGGCTTATCTTCTCTCTTTTTCAGCCAACAGTGCTGATACCTCCATCACCAACCTTCGTTCCGGTGTTTCTACCAACAAGCAGCAGACTGCGGTTATAACAACCGACGCCCTTATTGCTGAGATCAGCCAGCCGACTTCTAAGGCGACTGCTGCCTCGCAGGCGGTGGAAGAAAAGAAAAGTGCGCTTCAATTTGTACAATCCATGAAGCAAACTTTGAACCTGATTGATACAGAAAAACATCTGCAGGCCATTGAAAACCTGAAGGCTGAAAGAGCATACAACGAAATGATGTTGACCATGCTTTTAAAAATTGAAACCCATAAAATGGAAGCCGCTATTCTTGAAATAGAAGCCGCAGCCTCTTTTGAGCAGGTAATGAACCGTATACTTCAAAATCTTGCTTCAAAATAAATCAGATCAGCGTTTGCCTAAAGGCATAAAAAAGAAGTAAATATTGAACAGGAACTCATGGGTTCCTGTTTTTTTTGAGCTGATTTACTAATAGATTGCTAAAGCCGACCTCCGGGTTCTGCAATAAAAAATTTCGTTTTTCTACAACGCCTATAATTTTTTATTCAATGAAATACTGTTTTAATGCATTAAAATCAATTTTCTATCAGTTATCGACCCTTTTATTGAATAATATTCAGTTCAAAAGCTTCAAAAGGGTTTGCCAAAACCCCTGAAAATTAGGCAGGGATATAACCCGCCCGTACCTTTGCATCATCAAATCACACAGTTATGAAAACACTATTCACATCATTATTGCTTCTGGCTTTTACCGTTGGTCAAGCCATGAATGTTGCAATTGACTCCTCAGACAAGAACAAAGCCAACACATCTACCACACCCGCAAGCAGTCCCGTTTCCATGCAGCAATTGCAGGAAGAAAATGCCCGTTTAAAAGCACAACTGGTAGCTGTTGAAAACAAGCAGGACGAAGAAAGAGGAACCTTGCAATTTAAGTACACCATGCACAAAATGCTCTCTTTACTGGAGCAGGCAAGGGTAAGCGACAAAATGCAGGACCTTGAGTCAAAAGCGAGTTTCAACGGCCTGATGGGGAACACCCTCATCCTGTTGCAAACCCAAAAGACCGTGGCTAAATAAGCCCTGTCGTTTTAAGAAATGTTCGCTGCTTATGCAGCCTGAAAAGATTAAACTGTCCTTTTTTGGGGACAGTTTTTTTTATGTAAAAAAAAATGGATTTTCAAACTCCGGTTTCGCCCTTTTCTTTCTCCTCAAATAACCGTTGGTTAAAAGCTCCTCTTTAGCTTTCAGGATCGGCTTCTAAAAATCCGTATCGAAGCTAGCTCCATCTGACTTTTTAAACACAAGGTGCTGCAGTAAACGCAGCTCAGACTTCCTTTCACGAAAACAGCCACCGGAATTTACGATGGCTGTTCTTTTTTATTCAATGTTCCCCCAACTTCTTTCAGGATTTTACCCGGTTTGTATTCGGTGTAAACCTAAAAGTATCAGGGCAGGTAATTTATAGAAACGGATTAGAGGGTCTTCAACACCTCGTTCATGCTGCGGACAGCTTCTGCGCTCTTATTAAAGGCCGCCTGTTCTTCTTCATTCAGTTTAAAGTCGAGAATCTTTTCCCAACCATTTCTGCCAATTACAACGGGTACGCCCATACAAATATCCTTTTGTCCGTATTCACCGTCAAGGTACACACAGCAGGTTTGTAGTTTTTTCTCATCGCGCAGGATGGCTTCTACCAGCATGGCTCCGGCAGCACCCGGTGCATACCAGGCACTTGTACCAATCAGTTTGGTGAGGGTAGCACCTCCAACCATGGTATCTGCTACAATTTGCTTTTGCTGTTCTTCGTTTAGAAAGTCAGTAACCGGCGCACTGTTCCAGGTAGCCAAACGGATCAACGGAATCATGGTAGTATCTCCATGACCACCCACCACAACAGCGTTCAGGTCGGCAGGGCTGCAACCCAAATGCTGACTCAACTGAAAACGGAATCGGCTGCTATCGAGGGTGCCGCCCATACCAATGATTCGGTGCTTGGGTATACCGGTGCTTTGAAGCGCCAGATAAGTCATCGTATCCATCGGATTGCTTATCACAATGATGATGGTATCGGGGCTGTATTTCAGGATATTTTCGCAAACACTTTTTACGATACCGGCATTTACACCAATCAGTTCTTCACGGGTCATTCCCGGCTTGCGGGGCAGTCCGCTTGTAATAACCACCACATCACTATTAGCCGTTTTGCTGTAATCATTGGTAGATCCTGTAATTTTAGTATCAAAGCCAAGCAATTGTGCGGTCTGCATCATATCCTGTGCTTTTCCTTCGGCTACCCCTTCCTTAATGTCGAGCAATACCAATTCATGAGCGAGTTCTTTACGGGCAATATTATCAGCACAGGTGGCTCCTACGGCACCTGCTCCTACTACGGTTACTTTCATAAAACAAACGATTTATTTTTGACTGTGAATGTATGTTGCGCAAATGTATTAACTAACTGTGGCAGCGAATATGATTATCGACATTTTTCCTTACTCAAATATGGCACTGTACAGGTTTTTTGTCCGGATATTTGTATTAAAGTTAACCTTGAACTGATGATCCTTATTATAGACAAAAACGCCCGGCAGACTTTCAAGTTCCAGAAACCGGACCATCGCATAGGATGAATCATATCCAAAAGTAATATTTGAGAATTTCTCTATCGCATATTCATTCAAGAAAGGCTGATAGTCCTGCGGGGGATAAGAAGTAACAAATAAAAACTGAACGTCTTTAAATAACTTGATATTGGAAGTAATGTCGGTGGTCTGTGTTTGACAGTGATGACAAGTAGGGCTAAAATAGATCAGAACCGTTGGCTTATCCTTTTTTAGTACGGCAGTGGTGCTAAAAACAGTTCCCTTGGTGTCCTTCAGTTTAAAAGCCGGAAATTCGGGCAGGTTTCTGTAGTTAATCTGAGCCTCAATTTGCCCCCCTAAAAAGAGGCCTGCAAACAATAAAAATAAAAAGGTTGTGCCGTTCTTTCTCATACCGGTTTATTAAGGCTCAAATGTATGTTTTAACCCATGGTAAACAATATAAAAAATGCTAATAAAATGCGTAATTTAACTTGATTACAAGCGCTTTTAAAAAAAATAATGCAGCTACCCGACCTGTTAATTTATCCATTTGGATTCATTCCTGAGATAAAAGAAAGGCAAAAAAGGCTTATCCGGAAAGCCTGAAAATACCTCAAACAAAAATTAATTGAATCCCGTACTTTCAATAGTGATTTTAATTACTTTTGCACCCCAATCGGCGGGGTAGCTCAGCTGGTTAGAGCAACGGATTCATAACCCGAAGGTCGGCAGTTCAAGTCTGCTCCCCGCTACAAAAGGTTCCTTCCGGAGCCTTTTTTGTTGCGCAAAAGTTTGCTCTGAAAATACAGGAAGTTTTCCTTAAATAAGGACATCAGAGGAACCCACTTTTCCCTTTCTGAAAAAGCAACCCTTTCCCCGTTCCCCATATTGGTTACTCTTACCAGGAAAGCAGGTCAGCAAGTCTTTCCTTCAGCTTATCGGCATTGGGCAGCATCTCTTTTTCCAATACCAGATTAATGGGAACTGCGGGCAGATCAAGGGCTCCAAACACTTCTACCGGAGAATCGAGCCAGCGAAAACAGCTTTTCTGAATGCGCCCGGAGAGCGCTTCGGCAAAACCATGGGTTTGTTGCTCCTCGGTCAGGATCAAACATTTGCCATGCCGCTTTACCGTGGTTTCTACCAGGGCTTCATCCAAAGGATTGAGTGTTCTTAAGTCGATGATTTCTACCTGCCCGGGATAGGCTTTTGCTGCTGCCGTTGCCCAGTAAACTCCCATGCCGTACGTGATGATACAGCAAGATTCGCCGCTGTCCATTCTTGCTTCTTCTGCTTGCAACACTACCCTGCCTTTGCCAAGCGGCAAGATATAGTCGGGGGAAGGCTCGGGGCATTTAGCGCCCTCGGTACCCGGCACTTTGCTCCAGTACAATCCTTTATGCTCAAGCATTACCACCGGGTTGGGATCGTAAAAAGCGGCCTTCATCAGGCCTTTCATATCGGCCGCGTTGGATGGGTAAACTACTTTGATGCCCTTAATGCTCAGCAAGGTGGATTCAATGCTACCGCTATGGTATGGACCGCCACCTCCATAGGCCCCGCAGGGAATGCGGATAAGCGCCCCCACCGGATACTTTCCGTTGGTGAGGTAGCAGCTTTTGCTCAACTCCGAAACCAGTTGATTGAAACCGGGATAGATATAATCGGCAAACTGTATTTCAACAACAGGCCTTACCCCTACAGCACTCATGCCAGCCGTGCTTCCAATAATGTACGCTTCATGAATAGCGGTATTAAAAACCCGGTGATCGCCAAACTGTGCAGCAAGCGTAGCCGCTTCCCGAAAAACGCCTCCGAGCCGACGGCCTACATCCTGCCCATACAAAATGGCTTCAGGATGCTTTTCCATCAGTTCACGGATGGCAAACAAAGCCGCATCCACCATCACTACCGGAGCCGTATTGACCGGTGTTCGGGTGCCCTGCTCTTCTGTAACCGGAGTAGGAGCAAATACATGATCCATAATCGCCTCAGGCAGAGGATCCGCTGCTGCCTGAGCCTCCTCGAAAGCAGCTTTGATTTCTGCCGAGGCCTGCTGATCGATCGCTTCTAAAGTAGCTTCCTCCACCCCGGCTTCAAGTAAAGTATTTCTTAATCGTTGAATGGGATTGCGTTGCTCATGTTCAGCCAGATTTTCTGTGGTGCGGTAAAATTCTTTTCGTACCCCACTTGTATGGTGACCGAGCAAGGGCACATCGGCCTGCACCAGCCAGGGCCCCCTTCCGGTTTCGCGTATCTCTGAAAGAATTTTATGGAGTTCGTTATAACAGGCTGAAAAATCCGACCCATCTACCCGGCAGGTTTGCATACCGGGAAACCCTTTGGCAAAATCTACGGCATCCATTACCCGGGCTTCTTCGGAGCTTACACTGATGCCCCATTGGTTGTCCTGTACCAGATAAACAACAGGCAGTTTTTTCAAAATAGCTACCTGAAAAGCTTCGCTTACTTCCCCTTCGGTAAGTGAGGCATCGCCAAGGGAGCAAATAACGAGAGGATGTTCGCCGTGTTCGCCGTGTTTTTGTAAAGGGGATCCAATCTCCACAAGATATTGTAAACCCTGCGCAATCCCGGTGGAGGGAATCACCTGCATACCGGTAGCGCTGCTTTGGTGAATGATTTTGGCACGGTCGGGTAACTGACTGCTTGGATGTCCGTAATAGCTACGGCCACCACTAAAATAGTCATCGGCCTTTGCCAGTAACTGAAGCATGAGTTCTCTGGGAGAAAAACCCAACGATAAAAGAATACTTTCATCGCGATAATAGGGGCTCACCCAATCCTGTGGCTGCAACAGTAAACCGGTAGCTATCTGTATGGCCTGATGGCCCAAACTTGTAGAGTGTACGTATTTACAAACCGCCCTGTTGGCATCATAAGTAGCGGCCATATGCTGTGTTTGCATCATAAAATGCCAGGCCTTCAGCAAAAGTTCTTTTTCCATCATCATTGTAGCAATCGTCCATCCAAACCGGATAAGACCGCTAAGCGTACTATCGGTTGGAGACCGGGCAAAGCTAAATGATTCGACAAAACTCCTCTTTACTTTTTGAGGAACAGGGGTGTTAAAACGTTATTCAATCGTCAGTTTTAATACTTCTTCTCCTTCCAGAATACCTTTCAATTCGTCGCTGATTACGCACTCCCCAACACCGGGAGGAGTTCCTGTAAAAATGAGATCTCCGATGTTCAGGGAAAAATATTGGGTAACGTCGGCAATAATAGCATCAATGGAAAAAAGCATGTCCCGGGTATGCCCTTCCTGCACTTTTTCCTCATTTTTATAAAAGTCGAAAGCAATATCTGATGGGTTGGATAAAGAGCTGAAGGGAATAAACCGACCGACTGCAGCGGAAGAATCAAAAGCCTTAGCCTTTTCCCAGGGCAACCCGTTCTTCTTTAATTTGTCCTGTACATCCCTTGCCGTAAAATCAATGCCAAGGGTCACCTCTTCATAATAGTTCCGGGCTTTATGCGCCGAAATAAACTTTCCGTTTTTAGAGATTTTGATGACCAATTCGCACTCGTAATGAAGTTCGTTGGTAAAGGCGGGATAGAATAGATTGTTGCCGGGAGATAACAAAGAGTTTTTGGGCTTTAAAAAAATAACGGGTTCTTCAGGAACCTGATTGCCCAACTCTTTGGCATGATCTGCATAATTACGTCCGACACAGATGATTTTCATAATATGGACTGATTATAATTCCTTTCTAATGATTTAAGATTTGAATCAGATTAATTTGAAAATTAATCTATTCCAATGACCTACCAAAGTTTAAACATGAATTTTTTTAAACATCAAAACTTAATTTATTGTACTTATTCATTGCAAAGTCCATACCCATCAAAGCAAAATCTTCTATAACCCCTAAGGATGCTGCAATCTTTTGATCAACAACGGCTTTTTCTGAAGCAGCCCAGGGACCCAACACAAAATCAATTTGCCGCCCTTTGGGAAAATTATTCCCGATTCCGAAACGCAATCTCGGATATAAATTATTTCCAAGTGCAGCCTCAATATCTTTCAATCCGTTGTGCCCGGCGTGACTCCCTGACGGCCTGAGGCGAATCTTATCCAGCGAAATAGCCAGATCATCTACAATTGTCAGTGTGTTTTCAACAGTAATTTTTTCCTTATCCATCCAATAGCGGAAAGCCCGCCCGGATAAGTTCATATAAGTAGTTGGTTTGATTACAAACAAGGTTCGTCCTTTCAACTTGATTTCGGCTACTTCTGCCAATCTATCCAGTCGCCAACTGCCGGTATGCTTCCGAATAAAAGAGTCTGCTACATCAAACCCGATATTATGCCGGGTATGTGCATACTCGGCACCAATATTTCCCAAACCAATGATTAAAAATTTTGTCATTTTAATTAGAGCGCAATATTATTCTCTTTTTTATCAATTCTGTTACAGCTTATCTTTCAAAGCTTCCTTTCACAAAAAAGAGAACCCGAAAAAAATCCCCGGATCAGATTGACCCGGGGACGATATTCACAATGACACAAGGCCAGCGGATTATTTCTTCTTTTTATCTTCCTTGGCTGCAGCAGCTTCTTCCTGCTTCAACTGACGGGTCATAACGATAGAAGCCATAGGAATTCTTGGTGAGTTCAGAATTTCCATGTTTTTCAGATCCACATCTTCAACCCGTACGTTTTCATTGATTTCGAGACTTGTAATATCTACTTCGATAGCTTCCAGTAAATATTCAGGAAGGGTCTTCACCTTCAGCGTCTTCATTTTTACAATAAGACGTCCGCCCGCTTTAACACCCGCAGAGCTACCGACGTACTTCAGCGGCAAATTGGCTATAACCGGACGGTCACCAACCAATTCCAGAAAATCAACGTGGTTCAAACCATCCGTTACTTTATCAAACTGCAGATCTTTCATGATGCAGCGATAGCTTTTGCCATCTACATTAATTTCGGCGAGCATAAACTCATCGGTGTAAACCAAAGGCTTCAAAGCACTGGCAGCGGCGTAAAAATTCACTTCCTGTGCACCCCCGTAAATTACACCAGGCACTTGACCCTGAGAGCGCAACGTGTGGGTGGCTTTTTTACCCGTTCCGGTCCTCAGGTTCCCTTCGATTGTAATTGATTTCATTGTTGTTAAAAAA
>JBGSNV010000186.1:0-2920 GCA_041739485.1 Chitinophagaceae bacterium | reverse complement strand
GTCTTATTTCATTGAATCTCGAATTCTTTCAGGATGCCATTATCAATCTGAATCAAGGTCTTGGCTACTACAGGAAAAGCAAAAAACATCCTGATTATCCCAATTTTTCCGAAACCTACCATTTATACGGGAATCTTGGTGAAGTATATTACAACCAAAAGGAACATTCAAAAGCGCTTTTTGAATTTGAAAATTCAATCAAAGAAGCGCAGCAACTGAATGCCCCAAGGGCAGAAGCTCTAGGTTATATTACCTCCGGGGAGGTGTTGCTGATCCTCAACCAACTGAGTGATGCCATAACAAGAGTTGAAAAAGGGAAAGAAATAGCTGTTCAAAATAAGGACTACGATATTGAGCTATTCGCCATAGGCGTACTGGCCGAAATAGCACAGTCAAATGGGAACAAAGCCCTTACTTTATCGCTTGCAGATAGCGGCATGGTTCTAATAGACACGCAATTGAAATCCAACCCTTACTACACCTTGGTTTTTCTAAAAAAAATAAAAATATTATTTGAGTATTTTTCAGAATTCAGGAAGACATCAGAAATAATGGAAAATATTATTTCTTTAGAGAGGGATATTCGCAAGAAAAATAATCAACAAATCGAAAGTATTTTACAGGCAGGGATTAAGAACGAAAACCGGCTGCTACAATTAGAAATTCAGGAAGCACGGCAGCAAAAAATAAAAAATAATATAATTACTGTAGTGTTATTGCTGATCATTGCGCTTTTGATCTTAGCCGGATTCTATTATAGAAATCATTTAAAGCAAAAGCTAGCCCTTGCAAATTTGCATAAAAAAATAAGTGAAAACCTGCACGATGATATTGGAGCTACGCTAAGCAGCTTAAACATCTATAGTTCTATTGCAGAAACCACTTTTGAACAGAAACCTCAAAAAGCAAAGGAAATGCTGCAACGCATTACAGAACAGTCAAAGCTTTTGATGGAAAATATGGATGATATGGTATGGAGCATGAAAACCAATCAGGAAGATACTTTACCGCTTGCCTTAAAAATAAAAAACTTTGGATCAGAACTGCTTCATGCCAAAAATATTAAATGTCAATACCAGATCAATGATGAGGCTTTTAAACAATTCAACACATTTGAGAGCAGGAAACACATTTTACTTATCATCAAAGAAGCGATGAACAATATTGCAAAATACAGTCAGGCAACGGAGGCCACTATTTTCCTGAATGGCATTTCCAATCACCTGATATTGAGGATAAACGATAATGGAGTAGGTTTTCCTGTTTCTAAATCAGGAAGTGGTAACGGATTAAAGAATATGGAATCAAGATGCAAAGCTCTAAAAGGATCCTTATCCATTGAATCCAATGATTCGGGAACGACCCTCACTGCAAGAATACCTATCCCTTGATTTAGGGATACAATGTTTTTTGTTTAGGCCTATTTTTACATCATGACTATCCGCATATTTATTTATGATGACAATCTCCACAGAAGGGAGAGCTTAAAGTCACTTATAGATATTACGGAATCATTTGAATTTGCAGGCGAGGCAAACGACTGCAGTCAGGTAAGGAACGATATGGAATCGACTTATCCGGATGTAGTATTAATGGATATCAATATGCCTCAGGTTGGCGGTATTGAAGGATTAAAAATTATCCGAAAAAATTTTAGTCAGATTCGGGTACTGATGCAAACCGTTTTTGATGATAGCGAAATGGTTTTTGATAGCATCAGAAACGGAGCCAATGGCTATGTATTAAAAAAGGACTCCCCTACCCGTCTCATTGAAGCGATTAAAGAAGTGTATGAAGGAGGGGCTGTTATGAACCCAAGTATTGCCCAAAAAGTACTCTCCTTCTTCACTCCAAAAAAAGAAGCCAACCTGCTTACCCCGAGAGAGGTAGAGGTACTAAAACTGCTTGCTGCCGGCAATAGTTATAAAATGGCTGCCGCCCAATTGGATATAAGTTTTCATACAGTAAATACCCACATCAAAAAAATATATGAAAAACTCCATGTTCAATCTCTTGGAGAAGCCATTGCTTTTTACTACCGAAATATAGATTGAACCTTAGAAAATGAACACACTAAAGCATTTATAAACCACTGCGCAAAAACATATTAAATTTAAATACTATGTATAGAATTCTTTACATTGCTCTAATAGTACTGCTGTTTTCTTTAGGAGTTCGGGCTCAAAGCAATTATTCGCAAACCAATTTCGGAACAGGGACGACCACCTACACAGATATAAGTGGAACGGGAACCGCTATAGCCATGACAGATAATACTGTTGGTAGTAGCGCTTCGCCACAAGAAATAGGTTTTTCCTTCAATTTTAATGGCAGCACTTTTACTCAATTTATGATTCATGCCGATGGTATTCTTAAATTGGGTACTGTAGCACCCAGTGCCGCTACAGACATTACCGTTAGCCCGGCCAATTCGCATGCAGCAGTTTTTACCAGCACAGCAGCAGGTTTTCAGAACATCATCATGCCTTTTTTTACCAACCTTGTGCAGGGCAATGCCTTACCTGAGTTTCATGTGCAAACAACAGGGGCTACACCCAACAGGGTTTGTACCATTCAATGGAAAAATCTGGCTGATGCTGATAACGCAGGTACCGCCCCGCATCAATTCTCCAACCTTGAATTCCAGGTAAAATTATATGAAACAAGCAATGATATTGAATTTGTATATGGAAATTATACGCCCTCAGCCAATACAGATGAAGGTAGAAATGCAGCAAGCGGCATTAAGGCAAGTAACCTTTCTTTCTTTGGCATGTATCGGATTACATCTTCTATGCCATATCCAAAAGCGGTTGTTTTTAATCCTACCAACCACGGCAGGCTACCAGGTTCTTATCCCTTCCGTAAAAATGTATTACCGGGTAATGGTTTTTCAAACCGCTTTTTTGGCCGTATTGCC
>JBGSNV010000152.1:0-17103 GCA_041739485.1 Chitinophagaceae bacterium | reverse complement strand
TCGGAAGACATATAAAATCAGCGATATATGCTTCTATAGGGTGTTGTCTTCTGAATTTGAGACCAACTCCCAATTGGCTATCCCGTAATGCTTCCCAAAGCTTTGCTTCCGCTTCGGTGTGGTTCTTCCGCATTTCTTTGGCTAACTCAAACTGAAATGGGGTCTTAACCAAAATAGCATTCTGATAATCATCTGCTTTTTCAGTTCCTGCATTCAGGGAGCCTGTTTGTACAGAGGCACCCCTCTCCTGTGGAGAGGGGCCGGGGGTGAGGGACACAGGGTTGGGGATGAGGCTCCACTCCTTTATATTCGCCAACGGCCCTTCCCCCTCCGGTCCCGGACTATAGCTATCCACCTTTGGCAATTCCAACGGCAGTTCACTTTCATCAAGCGGATAGGCCACCCCATCTTTCCACACAATCGGAAACGGCTCGCCCCAATAGCGTTGCCGGCTAAAGGCCGCATCCCGCATTTTGTAGTTCACCTTGCGTTTGCCAAGGCCCATCTCCTCGAGTTTGTCAATCACTACACCGCTTGCGGCACGCATCACCATCCCGTTCAGGAAGCCGCTGTTTTCTAAAATCGCATCCTTGGTGGCATTGGCTTCCTTGCCGTCGTACGCATCACCAATGATGTTGGTAATAGGAATGCCGAAATGCTGCGCAAACTTATGATCGCGTTCATCGCCGCAAGGCACGGCCATGATGGCACCGGTTCCGTATCCGGCCAACACATATTCACTGATATAGATGGGGATTTCCCGGCCATCAAAAGGATTGAGCGCATAGGCCCCGGTAAAGGCCCCGGTAATTTTCTTTTCGGCCTGCCTTTCGCGTTCGCTGCGACTGTTTACATAATCTATATAATCAGCAACTGCTTTCTGTTGTTCAGTAGTTGAAATTGTATGAACCAATTCATGTTCAGGGGCTATTACCATGAAATCTACTCCGAAAATGGTATCGGGTCGCGTGGTGTACACACGCAGCGTCTCATCGTATTCTTCGGAAGTAATTTTAATATGGGTAATTGTATGTTCGCCGTCAACCTCAACGGTTGTATTCTCTTTATCTGCTCCCGATTTGATTCTAAAATCAATCTCCGCCCCATAGCTTTTCCCAATCCAGTTGGTTTGCATTTCCTTCATGGCATCGCTGAAATCAATTGTTTCGAGCCCCTTTAATAAACGGTCGGCGTATTCTGTAATCCGTAGATACCATTGACGCAGTTTTTTGCGTACTACCGGGTGGCCACCCCGTTCGCTTACCCCATTTACCACTTCGTCGTTGGCTAGTACGGTTCCAAGCGCTTCGCACCAGTTTACCTCGCCAAAGCCACAGTAGGCCAACCGGTATTCCATCAGGATGGCCTGTTGAGCAGCTTCCTCAAACTGCTGCCAATCGGCAGCGGTAAACAGAAACTGATCGCTTTTGCGGGAAACAAAACCGAGAAACTGAAATTTGACATTCGGCATTTCCCGGCTTTGGTTGCCTTCCTTTTCAAAGGATGCCACCAAAGTTTCGATGGATTCGGCCTTTTGGGTGTGCCGGTTATAAAAGCTTTTGAAAAGCTGCAAAAAAATCCATTGGGTATGCTTGTAATATGCCGCGTGGCTTGTATTCACTTCGCGGTCCCAATCGTAGCAAAATCCAATTTTATCCAACTGACTGCGGAAAGTTTCAATATTCTTTTTGGTACTGACTGCCGGATGTACCCCATGTTCAATAGCATATTGTTCGGCGGGCAAACCAAAAGCATCGTAACCCATCGGGTGCAATACATTAAAGCCTTTCAATCTTTTGTACCGGCTGAAAATATCACTTGCAATATACCCAAGCGGGTGCCCTACATGCAAACCCGCACCACTGGGGTAGGGAAACATATCGAGTACATAATACTTGGGTTTGGGGCTGTTGTTAGATACCTGATAGGCCTTTGTTTGCTGCCAGTATTGCTGCCATTTTTTTTCTATTTCACCAAAATTGTATTCCATGGTATAATTTCACAAAGCTTTTATAAATAATTGAGGACGAATATAAGTTTCTATCTCATTCATAATCAATGGTTAAGCGCATTTTACTGCACTTTCCGAATGAATCAGACAGAGAAATTGCCGGGTGCAAAAGTAATGGTTTGGTGTGGATGCTTATTTTTGGCCTTCACCGAAGCCTTTTTCAGGGCAAACAGATCGTAAAAACAACATTTCATGTCGCAGACAGGTAAAATCAATTCCCGCAGAGGTAATGCATCTTATGTCATGTCTATCATTGGCGTTTCGCTGGTTTTAGTGTTACTTGGCTTTTTAGGATGGATGGGCATCAATTACACAAAACTCGTTGATTATTTCCGCGAATCGGTTCCGGTGCAGGTTTTTATCCGCGAAACAACAAGTGATGCGGAAAAAGATTCATTGATTGCTACCATCAAAACCTTGCCTTACGTAAAGAACTATACCTATAAAGACAAGGAAACCGCCCGCCGCGAATGGCAGAGCATGGGAAATGAGGACTTTATGACTTTTATCGATACCAATATCCTGCCTAGAAGTGTGGAGTTGAATTTGAAAAGTCAGTACGTATTACCGGATACCCTTACCAAAATTGAAAATATACTACGGGCCAATACCCATGTTACCGATGTAAAATATCCCACCAATGTGGTGGGCAACATGACCATTCTTCGCAAAATAGGGTTTGCCCTCCTTGGCATCGCTTTATTGTTGGCTATTGTGGTGATTGTATTGATTGATAACACCATCCGGTTGGCCATGTACAGCAACCGGTTTTTGATCAAGACCATGCAAATGGTAGGGGCAACCCGATGGTTTATAGCCAAACCCATGAATATACGTGCTATTATAAACGGGACGATTGCTGCGGGGATTGCCATAGCTATTATCTGGTTTCTGTTAATCACTTTTCAAAGATGGGTTCCTGAGCTTAAAGCGCTGCACGACAATCAATTATTTTTATTGCTCTGCCTTTTGCTTTTGATCCTTGGCGTTGCTATCAGTTTGATAAGCACACATCGTAGTGTTATTAAGTACCTGAAAATGAAACTTGACGATCTGTATTAATCTATAAAGCCCCTGAATTTGGGGATTCCTGCTTTTTATCCTTTAATTTGCACCTCCTAAGATAAAAACTACCATGGCAGCAAAAAACGAAACGGCACGTAAAACTTCTTCCAAAAGCAAACTACAGGTGGTGGATCATGCCCCGCTTTTTGGTAAAACCAATTATTTGCTGATGATTGCCGGAGCTGTGATCATTGGGCTCGGAATGGTACTGATGTCCGGCGGAAAGAATCCGGATCCTAAAATATTTGATCCGAAAGAAGTGTACAGCACCACCCGCATTACCATTGCACCCTTGTTGATCGTACTGGGGTTGGTGGTAGAAGTGTATGCTATTTTCCGCAGGAGCTAAGCGAAGGATTTAGCAAACCCTTTTTAATCGGCGGTTTCCCCCGCATTAAGTCTCTCCAATGACCATATTTGAAGCTATTTTGCTGGCTGTCGTAGAAGGCCTTACTGAATTTTTGCCTGTATCAAGCACCGGGCATATGATTGTAACTAGTTCCCTGCTTGGCATTCATCAGGAGGCATTTACTAAATTATTCGAAGTAGCCATTCAATTTGGTACCATCCTGAGTGTGGTGGTGCTTTACTGGAAAAAGTTTTTCGACTTCACCCGTCTCGATTTTTACCTGAAGCTGATTGTAGCCGTTATTCCGGCTCTTATTTTGGGTTTTCTCTTGAGCGATGCCATTGATGCCCTTCTTGAAAGCCCGACCACGGTTGCTGTAATGCTTATTTTAGGCGGTTTTGTCTTTCTATTCATCGATAAGATTTTTACAAAGGGTACCATTACCGAGGAACCGCAAATTAAATTTAAGAATGGCTTTTGGGTAGGTTTGTGGCAATGTATTGCCATGATTCCGGGGGTGAGCCGGAGTGCTGCTTCCATTATCGGGGGCTTGCAACAAGGATTTACCCGGAAACTTGCGGCCGAGTTTTCCTTTTTCCTGGCTGTACCTACAATGGCAGCAGCCACCGGGTACAAACTTTTAAAGGCTTGGCTCGATACCCCGGAAATACTTCAAAACAGCGATAACCTGAAGGCACTTGCAATCGGTAATATTGTGGGTTTTCTGGTTGCGATAGTTGCCATCAAATTCTTTATCGGGTTTGTTCAGAAATTCGGCTTTAAATACTTTGGATGGTATCGCATCATTGCCGGGGTTTCAATCCTTATTTTATTGTATACCGGAATTATGCAGCGATAATATAGCGAATGCTCTTATATTTATTGCGTTTTTAAAGCAATATTATGCAAGTAACCGCCTCCAAAAAAGTTGTGAATTCGTGGGCCATGTACGACTGGGCCAACAGTGTTTACAACCTCGTAATTACTACCACTTTTTTCCCAATCTATTTTTTGGCTGTTACTGAAAAGCCCGAGTGGAACAACGGCGATGCAGTGCCTTTCTTTGGCATGAAGTTTATCAACTCCTCGCTGTATGATTATTGCATTGCGTTTGCCTATTTTCTGGTTGCGCTGAGCTATCCCATTCTTACAAGTATTGCCGATACAAGGGGTAATAAAAAGAATTTCCTTCGTTTTTTCTGTTACATGGGTGCCTTTGGGTGCAGTGCCTTGTATTTTTTCAAAAGCGATATGTTGTGGTTGGGTATTATTGGCCTGATATTGGGGGCTATGGGTTATGCGGGAAGTCTTGTTTTTTACAATGCTTATTTGCCGGAGATTGCTGCCCCTGAGGATCGCGACCGCATCAGTGCCAAAGGGTTCAGTCTTGGGTACATCGGTAGTGTTATTTTACAATTAATTGGCTTCGGGTTGGTACTTGCTATACCCGAGCCGGGCGATGTGGCTCCCCGCCTCACCTTTTTACTGGTAGGTATCTGGTGGATTGGCTTTGCGCAAATAACGTTCCGTGGTTTGCCGCAGGCTCCGAAAAAAGAAATTAAAAAAGGGAATATCTGGACGGATGGATTTAAAGAAATCAGGAAAGTATATGACGAGGTCAGCAAAATGCCGGTTTTAAAGCGGTTCTTAAGAGCCTTCTTCTTTTATAGTATGGGCGTACAAACCATTATGATTGCTGCTACACAATTTGGTAGTAAAACCCTGGAGCTGGAGCCAAGCATGCTCATTGTCACGGTCGTAATCATACAATTGGTTGCTATAGTTGGAGCTATTGCTATGAGCCGGTTATCCGGCATCTTTGGCAATATTCCGGTTTTGATGGGGGTAGTCCTTTTCTGGATCGGGGTTTGCTTTGCGGCCTATTTTACTGCTAAATTTAAAGAAGCAGGTGGCAGTGCCGAAGTACCCTTTTATTTTTTGGCAGCCGCAGTAGGACTTGTGATGGGGGGTATTCAATCGCTTAGCCGGAGTACCTACAGTAAATTAATGCCCGAAACAAAGGACACCGCTTCTTATTTCAGCTATTATGATTTTACCGAAAAAATTGCGATTGTAATCGGGGTTTTTGTTTTTGGTGCAGTTCATGAGTACACCGCAGATCATGGCGGTATAAAAAATTCAATTCTTTCCCTCGCTGTGTTCTTTCTGATTGGGCTTGTGTGGTTATACGCTGCCTATGCTAAGCAGAAAAAAGAAGCGGTTGCTCAGGGATGATGGCCCCCGAAATTGAGCGAGGCTTCCCGGGACGCAGGCATTACTTTTTTATTTGGTAAATTTGAGGATAAGGATCTTGCTATGGAATTATATACAATCAATACCGGTAATTTCAAATTGGATGGAGGCGCTATGTTTGGGGTGGTGCCTAAGGTTATCTGGAGCAAAATGATTACGGCCGATGCCAACAACCTCTGTAACTGGGCCATGCGTTGTATGCTGATTGCTGATGGTGACCGGCTTATTTTAGTCGATAACGGGATAGGGGATAAGCAGAACGAAAAGTTTATGGGGCATTACTACCTCAACGGAGAAGATACCCTTGACAAAAGTCTGGCAGCTCATGGTTTTCAACGCGACGACATCACCGATGTTTTTTTAACCCATTTGCATTTTGATCATTGCGGGGGAAGTATTGTAAGGCAGGGTGAGCAATTGGTGCCGGCCTTTAAAAAAGCAACTTATTGGAGCAATGAAGATCATTGGCAATGGGCCACTCAACCCAATGCAAGAGAAAAAGCCTCTTTTTTGAAAGAAAATATTTTACCTATACAGGAAAGTGGTCAGTTGAAAATGGTACCCGTAATCGAAAAGGGAACGGTTTCTTTTGACGGGATGCCGGATATCTCGGTTCGATACGCCTTTGGGCATACCGATGCAATGATGTTACCTCAGATCCGTTACAAAGGAAAAACGATTGTTTTTATGGCAGATTTGTTGCCTTCACCTGCACATATTCCTCTACCCTATGTGATGGCATACGATATGTTCCCCTTGAAAACGCTTACTGAAAAAGAAGCTTTTCTTACAGAAGCTTTACAAAAGGATTACCTGCTGTTTTTTGAGCATGCCGCAGACACAGAAATGTGTTCGCTGATTGAAACCGAAAAAGGCATCCGTGCCGGACCTACGGGTAAAATGATGGATTTTATCTGATACTGATGCGGGAAGTAAGCGGATAACGCAGGTTGCGGTACATCATCATATCTACTTTTACACTACCTACGCTGATCGGGCTTTCTATCCTTACAGGCAAACGGTTGGCATCGTCAGAAACCCAAACCGTCATTTTTTCGCCTCCTTCAAATATGCTGCCTTTCAGCAACAGCGGCTTGAACTTGATACAACGGAATTTACCATAACGTGTTTTAATGGTCTCTTTGCCAAGATACCGGATATACATATTATATACTTCGTTGTCAAGAAACAGATCGAAAGGGATCAAATCTCCTTTTTTATACTTTTCAAAGTTCAGATTTCTCGCAAGGTAAACTTCACTTAAAACATCCTGTGCACAGGAGGGTATTTTGAAGACGCCCTTATTGCTTGTTGCAGTTCCAACGCCATGATTGAAGGTGACAGTTTCGTATTTTTTGTAGCTGCCTTCTTCTACATTACGGATAAATTTATACGGTAAAAGCGTGCCTGTATCCAAATAGGATTCGTAGCGATCCCGTACTTTATAAATCCAATCGTAGCTCGACAAGGTATTTCCGTTACCCACTACATGATAAACCGGTTTGTTGTTCAAATAGGTTTGATCGACCGTGAAATTGACATTACCGGCATGTACCCAAATTCCGGCAAGGGTATAAAAAACATAATAAGTAATCGATTCCCCATCGCGGAAGGAGGTGTTACGGTACCCGCATGCACCTTCCGGACCCGGCTGAAACGAGAAACAAAAAAGACTGATTATGAGAAGGAGTGAAGTTTTAAACATGAGTGTGTCCTTATTTCCTAAATAATTTAATGCTAAGCAACAGGAAACTGCCCACAATAGCCGGAAAAATAATGTTAATAAACCAAATTACCGCTGTTGCTACCAAAATTTCCAATGAATCTGTGCTGAAAAGGCCAAAAACGAAAAGACTTACCTTACCCCGGATACCCAATTCTGCCAATGCAATCGTCGGTAGCATGGCCAATATCAGGAACATGACAGCCGTTGATGCAACAATTTTTTCAAAGGGAATCCCGATTTTGAAAAACTGAAAAACAAGCAGATACTGCAGGAGAAAAACCAAATAGCGCAAAAGCGAGAGCCCGATGAGCTTCAGCAGTTCTTTGTAATGGATCTCTCCAATCAGGTGTACGTAAAAGGCATATTTAGCAAAAGGCTGAAATTTTTCAACCTGACGGATCAGCCACCCGATATTGAAATAGATGAGCAAGGATACCAGAATGGACCCCGCTGCCGTATAGATAATCACATTGATGAGTAATCCGGTCCATCCTGCGGTTTCCAATTGTAATTGGGGTGCCCAGGTTTTTAAAAACAGCATCCCTAAAACGCCTGCCCCAAGGGTAATAACCAACTGGCTGATACTGCTTAAAAAGGTAAGCGCTGCAGCGCGGATTCTGCTTCCATCGGGTAAATAGAGCACCCTGCCGAGAAATTCTCCCATCCGGTTGGGGGTTAGCATGGTAAAACTAACCCCGGCCATTACCGACTTTACCGCTTCCCAAAAACTCAGGGTTTGCAGGTGCGAAGCAAGAATTTGCCACTTTTTGGATTCAATTCCCCAGTTTATCACCATCAGGAGGAATGCCAGACCCACAAATTGCAAGGTTTGAACGCCAAATCGTTCCTTAATTTGCATCCAGTGTCTGCCTAATTCGGGTTGATTGGTTACCTGTTGATAGATAGAAAAGGAAATTCCAATAAACAATAACGGGCCTATAAAATAATTGAGTAGTAGCTTAATTTTTGCAGATAGTGGCAATGATTATCAGTTTAACCGTTGCAAAATAAAGGAATATATAGGGTTTTACAGCCCTTGCTTTGTAATCCCCTGGCTCCTTTAGAAATTTCGTCATTGTCCTGCTTTGCACAATAAGCAGAATCTAAGAACAAATGCATTTTCAAAGTAATTTATTTGGGGTACTTTTTGAAATCTGCATTCAGGAGGATGTATACATAAAATCCACTTCCTAACTGCCTGTGTGAATCTATTTTGCTAAGTATTGTAGCCTGATTGCCTTGCATTTCTCATCTTCGTGCTATGGCTGACAATAACAAAACGATTATTCTAGGTGTAGACCCCGGTACGGTGGTCATGGGGTTTGCCGTTTTGCATTGCCAAAGCAAGGTTTTGACCGTGGCCCATATGGATGCGCTAAGGATGAGTTGGACCCATGATGTATTTGAAAGACTTGAGCGTATCTACAAAACCATCGATGAGTTGATTGTCGCCTATAAACCGGATCATTTTGCTGTAGAAGCCCCCTTTTTTGGCAAAAACGTACAAAGTATGCTCAAATTGGGTCGGGCACAGGGTGTAGCAATTGCCTGTGCCATCAAGCACGGATTGCCGGTTACCGAATATTCTCCAAAAAAAGTAAAACAAGCCATTACCGGGAATGGCAATGCTGATAAAGAACAGGTTTGGGGTATGTTGCAAAAGCTAACCGGGCTTACAGAGAAACCTAAGGGTTTTGATGCCTCCGATGCACTCGGAGTGGCTGTTTGTCATTATTATGAATCGCTTTCCCCAATGGCCAAAATTATGGGAAGCGGTAAAGCAAAGGATTGGGAAAGCTTTATCCGAAAAAATCCGGATCGGTTTAAATGATCCGTTTTTTAAGGTTGGGAATAAAAAAAGCAACCCCGAAGGGTTGCTGACAGAGGTATTTTTTATGAATATTAACCTGCGATGCTGAAACCGGTGGTTTTTAGTTCTTTCTGACCGGTTACCAACTCCTTTACGGCTTCTACAATGCCCGCGGCATCATATCCGCATTCAGCATATAATTCTTTCAAGGTGCCGTGTTCAACCAACCGGTCAGGAATTCCAAGTATTTTTATATCAGCCTTATAGTTGTGCTGTGCCATGAATTCAAGAATGGCTGCCCCCACTCCTCCAATCACAGTTCCGTCTTCTACCGTCACAATTTTGCTGTATTTCGAAAAAACCTCGTGCAGCATTGCTTCGTCAAGCGGTTTTACAAACCGAAGATCGTAATGCCCGGGATAAATTTCCATTAGATTGAGTTCACCAATGGCTTTTTTGGCAAAATTGCCCGGATGCCCAAAACTTAGGATAGCGACTTCTTTTCCATCCCGTAATTTCCGGCCTTTCCCTATTTCTATTTCTTCAAAAGGAGTGCGCCATTCAGGCATTACGCCTTCGCCCCGAGGATAACGAATTACAAAAGGGAAGGTATTGCTTTCGAGTTGTGAAGTATACATCAGGTTGCGCAGTTCCTGCTCGTTCATCGGAGCGCTGATAATCATATTGGGGATACAGCGGAAGTAGGCGATATCGTAGGCGCCATGATGGGTAGGCCCATCTTCGCCCACAAGCCCGGCCCGGTCGAGGCAGAAAATAACCGGGAGCTTTTGTATGGCTACATCATGCACCGCCTGATCGAAACTACGCTGCATAAAGCTGCTGTAGATATTACAGAACACCCGCAAGCCTTGTGTGGCAAGCCCGGCACTGAGCGTTACGGCATGTTGCTCGCAAATGCCTACATCAATAGCACGGTCAGGCATTTCGGCCATCATGTACTTAAGGCTGCTGCCACTTGGCATGGCCGGAGTAATGCCGAAAATATTTTTATTTTCCTTGGCAAGCTCTATGATAGTATGGCCAAATACATCCTGATATTTCGGAGCTTGCGGACTTGTAATCTGTTTTTTTACGATTTCTCCGGTTACCTTGTCAAACAAACCCGGTGCATGCCACTTGGTTTGATCGAGTTCGGCAAGACTGTAGCCTTTGCCCTTTACGGTAACAATATGCAGAATCTTTGGTCCTGGAATTTTCTTAAGATCTTCAAGCGTATCTACCAGTTTGGCAATATTATGACCATCTATAGGCCCGAAATACCGGAGTTTTAATGCTTCAAATAAATTGGCACTGCTGCTTACCATGCCTTTCAGGCTTTCGGCAAGCTTGTGTGCCATAGAGCGGGTAAAGGATTTGCCAATCGGTAATTTGCCCATTGCACTCCACAAGTCATCCTTTAGCTTATTATAGGTAGGACTGATGGTAATATCAGTCAGGTATTCCTTTAAGGCACCCACATTGGGGTCAATGCTCATGCAGTTATCATTCAGGATAATCAGCATGTCTGCATCGCTTACTCCGGCATGGTTCATGGCTTCGAAAGCCATACCTGCAGTCATTGCTCCGTCTCCTATAATGGCGACACTTTTCCGATCTTCCTTTTTATACTTTGCGGCAATAGCCATACCAAGCGCTGCACCAATGCTTGTACTGCTGTGCCCTACCCCAAAGGTATCATATTCGCTTTCGGTTCTTTTCGGGAAACCGCTCAACCCCATGTACTTGCGGTTAGTGGCAAAATTATCTCTTCTGCCGGTCAGTATTTTATGTCCGTATGCCTGATGTCCTACATCCCAAACCAGTTGATCGTATGGGGTATTGTATACATAATGAAGTGCCACTGATAGTTCTACCACACCAAGGCTTGCAGCGAAATGCCCTCCGTGAACGCTAACAATATCGACAATATACTGACGCAATTCGTCGCACACCTGATGCAATTGCTCCCGGCTAAGACGCTTGAGGTCTTCGGGACTATCAATCATTTTTAACAACGAACCTGGTAAAATCTCCATGCAGAACTTATTTGTAAAGTCAAAATTACTATTTACTGATATAATAGTACTGTATTAAAACCTCCGCCAAACCGTTTTGTTTAAATATCGGAGAGGAAAAGATTCAATTTTCAAAGTATAAACGAAGATTAGGATAAAAAAAGGGCTTGTTCTTAGAGAAAGTTCGCATTATTTTAAGATAGCTTTTTTCGCTTCGGTTTTTTTATGCATTTTTGTCTCAATTCAGTGCATGAAACACCGACTGTACGACATAATTCTAGAAAAGAAAAAGGCCGGTAAAAAAAGCTTTGCGGTGCTGATTGACCCGGATAAGGTTGATAAGCTGCAGATAGATCGATTGGTGAAACTTGGCGAAGAAGCCAGGGTTGATTACTTTTTTTTAGGTGGTAGCCTCGTTATCAGCAGCCACTTAGATGAATGTGTCAGGCATATTAAAGCCCAAACCGATATACCCGTTATCCTTTTTCCAGGTAGCCCGAGTCAGCTTAGTAAATACGCTGATGCCTTGTTGTACCTGAGTTTGATCAGTGGCCGAAACCCCGAGCTTTTAATCGGACAGCACGTTATTAGTGCGCCTGCGGTAAAACAAAGCGGTATTGAAATCATGCCGACCGGTTATATGGTCATCGACGGCGGCGCTCCTACCACGGTTTCCTATATTTCCAATGCGGCTCCTATTCCTGCTGATAAAAACGAAATAGCCATGTGTACGGCAATGGCAGGCGAAATGCTTGGTATGAAGCTCATTTATATGGATGCGGGAAGCGGGGCAAGGAATCCGATTACCGAAGCGATGATTGAAAAAGTATCCGGTGTAATAGAGGTACCCCTGATTATAGGAGGTGGAATCACCGATCCGGAAAAGGCCTTTCTGAATTGTAAGGCAGGGGCCGATATTATTGTTGTTGGAAATGCCATAGAGAAGGATCTGTCACTAATAAAAGAAATTGCCGCTGCTGTTCACTCACCCTTTATAGGGGAGAGAGTATGATTTAGTGGGTCGGGATTGTTCTTTTGAATACGATCATTCCTTATCAGTACAGATATTTCAAAGGTTTTCGTTTACTGATGCCTTTGTTTGGTCCATACATTCGCTATCAGGAATGCCATCTCAGGAACCAGGAAAATAAGTCTTTAGTTACCCGGAATTCAATGAATCGTTTATTGGATTTTTATCTTAATCTGATCCTTCTGTTTTTCGAAGTTCGCATTTATCCGCTTTTGCTTTTTGCAGAAAATTATCCGCCGTTCTTTTGGTGATTTCATTCAAAAGAATCCGAACATTCACCAGGTTCGATTTCACCTGACATTGTACATAGTAAATTTCACCGGCTTTCAGGTCAAAATCAATTCCTGTTTTGGGTTTACCGATACCAATACCCCCTCTTTTAGCAGTAAAGGTCACTTTACCGGGCTTACCGGAATATAGGACATACCGGTTGTTACTGATGCGGCAAAACTCTTCATTTTCTGCCATCAATACCCAGTTATCAAGAGCACTCATCATTTCAGGAGGGCGTATAAATATCACCATGGCCTTACCGGCTTCGGGTTTCAATTCGGGGAGATCATTTTCCTGCGCAAAGACAGCCGCATTTATGAATACAAATGCTGCAAGAAGAAATTTCATTTTCATTGGTGTGATTTTGTTTTTTTTAAATGATGAATTACCTGTCTACCCCCCCTAAATAGAGCCTTTTTCGTATTCAGCTTTTTATTCGGGCTGATTTCTTCAGGCGGAGTATTCTTAAATTATTTAATAATCCAAATATCTTTAAGTTCATTTTGCCTTCAATCATATTTAACAACCTGTCAACTATTTTATCAGCCACTCCGAAATTTAAAGACAATAAAGGATACCTGCCATGAAGCGGTTTCTAAAAGTTTTTGAAGTCCTTAGCGAATAATTGATTTTCTTTGCTTTGAAATAAAAGCTATATGCCTTTATTTGAAGAAATATAATGCTCAAAGTAATACCCATATCGTATTTTCCAACCATCATACTGCAAAGCAGTAACAAGGATGGCTTTTTTACGATTCCCTGCAGACCGGGATTTCTGGTGCGCCCTTTCCCGGTTCCTGTGCGACGATAAGTCCAAGTGGCTCTTTCTTCTGCCTGCCTGCATCTACAGATGCTGACTATTTAGTTCCCGCAGGTTTCTGTATCAACCAATTCCGAATAATTTCTTTATTTTAAGGGTCATGGACCATTCCAAATTTCTTGTTTCAGTTGCTGATTCAACCCATGTTGACTTCGCCGATACTATTTGTGCCGAATACGAATCGAGTGCTATGGCAAGGGGTACAGGTATTGCCAAGCGCTCTCCCGAATACGTCAAGCAGAAAATGCTGGAAGGCAAATCAGTAATCGCTTTCGAAAAAAGTACCGGTGAGTGGGCGGGTTTTTGCTACATCGAAACCTGGGGTCACGGTGAATACGTTGCCAATTCGGGTCTGATCGTTTCTCCTCCCTTTCGTAAAGGGGGCCTCGCTAAAGCCATTAAAGAGCGAATCTTTACATTGAGCCGCGAAAAATATCCCCAATCTAAAATATTCGGGTTGACCACCGGACTTGCGGTGATGAAAATAAACAGCGATCTTGGTTACGAGCCGGTTACCTATAGTGAACTCACACAGGATGAAGCCTTTTGGGCTGGTTGCAGAAGTTGTGTAAACTTCGATATCCTGACCACCAAAGAACGTAAAAACTGCATTTGTACCGCCATGTTGTACGATCCGAAGGATCATTACAAACCCGAAGAAACTGCAGCAGCTTTTAAGGAAAAGTCGAAGATTTATGAGCGTTGGCTGCGGATTAAGAAAAAATGGGCAGACAGGATCCGTTTCGATAAAAGGAAGGCAACCGGCGGTATTCCTTCTAAAATCATACGGCATTTCAAATCGATTTTGTAATTGTATTTATTTAGAATACCATGAAGAAAGTTGTTTTAGGATTCAGTGGAGGACTCGATACTACCTTTTGTGTAAAATATCTTACCGAAGAAAAGGGTTATGAAGTGCATTCCGTCATTGTAAATACCGGCGGTTTTAGTGCGGAAGAGTTGATTCAGATTGAAAAACATGCCTACAGTCTTGGTGTAAAGACGCACAAAGCGGTAGATGCCATTCCCGGATATTACAATCGCATCATTAAGTATTTGGTGATGGGCAATGTACTGAAAAATAATACCTATCCGCTGAGTGTAAGTGCCGAGCGTTTGGTACAGGCGCTTCACATAGCAGACCATGTTATTGCACTCAAGGGGGATGCGGTTGCTCATGGAAGCACAGGTGCAGGAAACGATCAGGTGCGGTTCGATATGGTTTTTCATCATAAAATTCCGGGCGTTGAGATCATTACCCCAATCCGAGATATGCAACTAAGCCGCGAAGCCGAGATTGACTATCTGAAGGAAAAGGGAGTCCAAATGAATTTCGAAAAGGCTGCGTACAGCATCAATAAAGGACTGTGGGGCACAAGTGTCGGGGGGCGTGAAACGCTTTCGAGTAAAGGTATGCTGCCCGAAGAAGCATGGCCCACGCAGGTTACTAAAACCGGAACCGAAGAAGTACAACTTGGCTTCGTAACCGGCGAACTTCGCTCTGTAAACGAAAAGACTTTCGAACATCCCGTTGAAGCTATTCAATATCTGCAATCGCTTGCCGGGCCTTATGGTATCGGCCGCGATATTCATGTGGGCGATACCATCATTGGTATCAAGGGCCGGGTAGGCTTTGAAGCGGCTGCACCTATGATCATCATCAAAGCGCATCATCTGCTCGAAAAGCATGTGCTTACCAAGTGGCAGCTCAACTGGAAAGATCAGTTGGCCTCTTTTTATGGTAACTGGCTGCACGAAGGACAAATTCTGGATCCGGTAATGCGGGATATAGAAGCTTTTCTCGAAAATACACAGCAAAATGTAACCGGTACCGTTACCATACAACTGCATCCCTACCGGTTTAATATGGTAGGTGTTGAAAGTCCTTACGATTTGATGAGCAGTAAATTTGGTAAATATGGCGAAATGAATTCCGGATTTACCGGAGACGATGTCCGCGGATTTTCACGGATTTTTGGGAATCAAACGGCCATACATCAGGCAGTACAAAATGAAGTAAATGGATAGAAAAAAAATCGGCATCCTTGGAGCAGCGGGATATACCGGTGGCGAACTGATTCGCCTGCTGATAAATCATCCCGGCGTGGAATTGTCTTTTATTCAAAGCAAAAGCAATGCCGGTAATCCTGTTTCCAAAGTACATGCAGATTTGTCCGGAGAAACTGCTCTGCTGTTTTCTGAGGAGCATCATTTCGATATTGATGTTTTATTTTTTTGCAGCGGTCACGGTGAAGCCAAAAATTTTCTGCAGCAAAACGAAATTCCGGAAACGGTGAAACTGATTGATCTGGGTAACGATTTTCGGCTTGCCGCAGATGCAGTACAGGGCAACCGATCTTTTTTATACGGGCTTCCTGAAAGCAGCCGTTCTGCAATCATCGAAGCCGATAGTATTGCCAATCCCGGATGTTTTGCTACAGCTATTCAACTGGGTTTGCTGCCAATGGCCGGCAAAGGGCTTTTGCAACAGGTGCACACCACAGGAATCACCGGGAGTACCGGAGCGGGTCAGTCGCTTTCCTCCACTTCTCATTTCAGTTGGCGGGCCAATAACATACAGGCCTACAAAACGCTGACCCATCAGCACAATGCAGAAATTCTTGAAAATGTAAAACGAAGCCTGCCATCAACCACAGATGCTGCTGCAATACAACTTCATTTCGTTCCCTGGCGCGGCGATTTTACAAGAGGTATCTTTATCTCCTCCATGATACAAACCGATTTACCCCTACAGGAGGCTACGGAACTGTATCAGACTTATTATCAGGAGGCGATATTTACTCATGTACAATCCGAACCGCTTTTTTTGAAACAGGTGGTCAATACCAATAAATGTTTGATACAACTGGAAAAGCAGGGGAACATGTTGGTGGTGCACAGCGCTATTGATAACCTGTTGAAAGGAGCAAGCGGACAGGCGGTTCAGAATATGAATTTAATGTTAGGATTTCCCGAAAGTACAGGTCTTCTTTTAAAGGCTTCTTATTTTTAAATATGATAAAAATACCCGCCAATTATTTGAGCCCGGGTAGTTAAACTGGTAGTTATGAATTTATTCGATGTTTACCCGATCAATGACATTACCATTGCAAGGGCAAGTGGATCTTATCTGTGGGATGAGGACGGTGTGCAGTATCTGGATATGTATGGCGGGCACGCAGTGATTAGCATTGGTCATACGCATCCTTTGTGGGTTTTACGCATTGAGGAGCAGATGAGAAAAATCGCCTTTTATTCCAATTCCATCCGCATTCCCCTGCAGCAGCAACTGGCTGATAAGTTGGGTAAGGTAAGCGGCAAGCAGGACTATCAGTTGTTTTTGTGCAACAGTGGTGCAGAAGCAAACGAGAATGCTTTGAAGCTTGCTTCCTTTCATACCGGTCGCAAAAAGATCATTTCTTTTACCAAAGGGTTTCATGGCCGCACATCTCTGGCTGTGGCAGTTACAGACAATCCCAATATTATTGCCCCGGTCAATCAAACCGATAACGTCATCTTTTTGCCCTTCAATGATGAAAAAGCATTGACCGCCTGTTTTGCAAGCAACGGAGCGGAGATTGCCGCAGTAATTGTAGAAGGCATTCAGGGCGTAGGTGGTATTTATGAAGCCAATTCAGACTTCCTGTCGCTTATTCGTCAGCAATGCGACACCTATGGTGCTGTGTATGTAGCCGATAGCGTACAGTGCGGATATGGTCGTACCGGTCAGTTTTTTGCACATGATATTGCC
>JBGSNV010000114.1:0-4402 GCA_041739485.1 Chitinophagaceae bacterium | reverse complement strand
GCCTCGATGCATCCATTTGAATTCAGGGATGCAGGCAACAATGTACTTATTTCACAGAGCACAGGCAGTATGGGCAGTCTCGAAAGCAATGCCTCTATTCAGTTTGTCCGCGATGCCAACAGCATCAGTTTTACAACAAGCAGTGCGTTTACCGCTGCGGTATCTACCTATAATTGTGCCAACCACAATGGGATGCGTGGAACAGTCATTATTCAATAAGCAGGTTTGGTTTTATGGTGTATAAGCAAGCAAAAACGGGTCGGTAAATTACCGGCCCGTTCCTGTTTCTAATGACTAACTATCCGGATTAAAAAAGATCCTCTTCATCAAACCCTTCATCAAACTCCGTCATCTGATTCATCTTACTCGGCTTTTGAATAAACATAGCGGCGCCGCCATCACCCGATCCGCCACCTTCAGTTGGGCGAATAGGCTTGAATCCGGAAGGCAGTCCTGCTCCGAAATCCTGATCATTTTCTTCGGCATCTACAAAACGCTGTATATGAAGCAGCGCTTTCAGATCAATGCTTTCGAGGGCACCGTTTCTGTGCTTGGCTATTTTTACCACCGTGGCTCCTTTGTTGGACTCCCCGTTTTCATCCTGATTCATTTCGTAGTATTCCGGACGGTATAAAAACATGACCATATCCGCATCCTGTTCAATGGCACCCGATTCCCGGAGATCACTCAACTGAGGAATTTTATTACCATCCTTCCGGCCTTCTACGGCCCGGTTTAACTGACTCAGGGCAATAATCGGGATATTCAATTCCTTGGCAAGCCCTTTCAGCGACCGGCTGATACCACTGATTTCCTGTTCGCGGTTCATATTCCTGCTCTCTCCTCCGCCACTCATCAATTGCAGGTAGTCAATAATCACCATACCTACTTTGTGTTGCGACACCATCCTTCTGCACTTGGCACGCAATTCAAAAATATTAAGTGCGGGGGTATCATCAAGATATATGGGAGCATCTGTAAGCGCCTTTACTCCGGTAGCATACAATTGCTCCATTTCGTAATCGGCCATTTGTCCCCTCGATATCTTTTCCATCATAATCCCGCTTTGGGCACTCAGCAAACGCTGCACCAACTGTGCGTTACCCATTTCAAGGCTAAACACCCCGACACCGGTAGGTCGTGTTGGATGCATAGCTGCATTGCGGGCAAGGTTCAGTGCAAAGGCGGTTTTACCTACCGAAGGACGTGCCGCAATAACAATCAGGTCGGTAGGCTGAAAACCATTGGTTACTTTATCCAGTTTGGCAAATCCGCTCGGTACACCGGATATATCATCGGTACGCTGCCGCAGATCTTCAATTCTTTCAATCGCTTTTACCAATACAGACCCAATATCACTATAGTTCTTTTTTACATAGCTGTTGGTGATATCAAACAATTTTTGCTCCGCATCATCAAGCAGGCTAAAGGCATCGGTACTGTCTTCGTAGGCATCCCCGATAATTTCGCCACTCAGGCGGATCAGCTCTCTCTGTATAAATTTTTGAACAAGGATACGGCTATGCGCCTCAATGTGGGCGCTGCTTGTAACTGCATTGGTGAGTTTGGTCACAAAATAAGCCCCGCCAACTGCGTCGAGTTCATCCTTTTTACGGAGTTCCTCCACCACCGTCAGAATATCGATTGGCTGGCTTTTCTGCTGCAAATTCTGCATGGCAGAAAAAATACGCTGATGCGCATCTACATAAAAACATTCGGGACGCAGGTATTCCACTGCGGTATCAAAGGCGCCTTTTTCTAGCATGATGGCACCAAGGATGGCCTCTTCAAGATCCCGGGCCTGCGGGGGTACTTTTCCATATACAAGGCTGCTCAGGTCAGGACTTCCCTTGATTCTTTTTTTCCGGTCCTTCGCTGCATTGGTTAATTCCATGTGGGTTACTAAAGTTTAAACTTTAAGAAAATCAATTTTCAAAATCCATTCATCCTGCATTGACTGGCATTGCTTCCGGATTTGCGACAAATTACCAACAACAAAAGGGCTTTTTGCTGCATTTTTTAACCGCAAATTTTGTAAGTAACTAACAATCCGTATGTTAACTGAATGTTACCAGAGGTGGACAAAATCGAAGATAACAGCAAAATCCTCAAATAAAAAAACTAGTTGATGCCTATATTATTGCACAGGCCACGCACAGGCTTTTCCACAGGAATCTTCAATTTACACTATATTTTCCACAGGCGGACCGTGGGTTTTCAACAAAACGATGAACTTGTGTAAATCATATGCACAATTCCATGTGTGTAAATAAAAAACCGAACCTATTTGGAAATCCGGGCATTTTATCCATTTAAAGCGTTCGTTTATTCCTGCAAAAACAGCCTTTAGGATTGGTTATGAATAAGTGCCTTCCCCGCTTATCTTTGCAGGGATTCATTTTATAAAAGACACATGACTTTATCATATAACTGGCTAAGCAATTACCTGCCCGAACCGATAGAACCAGAAAAACTAAGCAAGATTTTAACCGCAGTCGGTCTTGAAGTGGAAGCACTGGATAAAAAAGAAACCATCCCCGGCGGACTTGCGGGATTGATGGTGGGCGAGGTGCTGACCTGTGAAAAACATCCGGATGCAGACAAACTGAAAATAACCACCGTATCGGTAGGCAAGGGCGATTCTCTGCAGATTGTGTGCGGGGCTGCCAATGTAGCAGCCGGTCAAAAAGTGGTGGTAGCTGGTATTGGCACTACCATTTACCCGCTTAATGGGGAACCGGTTACTATGAAAAAGGCAAAGATCCGCGGAATGGAAAGCCATGGAATGATTTGTGCCGAAGATGAAATAGGACTCAGCGAAAACCATGACGGGATATTGGTGCTGCCGGATACCCTCGTTCCGGGAACACCGCTTGCCGATCATTTCAAACCGGAAACCGATTATATCTTCGAAATAGGGCTTACGCCAAACCGGATGGATGCCATGAGCCATTTGGGCGTTGCCCGGGATGTGTGTGCCTACCTTATTCACCACGAAAAAAAGGGCATAGCTCCAAAGAATCCGCTTCAAACCGGCAATACCTTCAAAATAGAAGACCCCAAAGGCCTGCAGATAGATGTGATTCTTGAAAATGAAACTGCCTGTCAGCGTTACAGCGGAGTGTGCATCAGTGGAATCACCGTAAACGAAAGCCCCGATTGGCTGAAAAACAGATTACGCTCCCTCGGTCTCCGTCCTATTAATAATATTGTAGACATTACCAATTTTATCCTTCATGAAACCGGGCAACCACTGCATGCTTTTGATGCAGCCAAAATAGCCGGTAAGCAGGTGCGGATAAAAAACCTCGAAGAGGGAACCAAATTTCAATCCCTCGATGAAAAAGAACGGAAACTATCGGCCGAAGACCTGATGATTTGCGATGGCGAAGATCAGCCGATGTGCATGGGCGGCGTTTTTGGCGGACTAAATAGCGGGGTAACCGAAGCAACCAGGGAAATTTTTCTCGAAAGTGCCTGGTTTCATCCTACCGGCATCCGCAAAAGCAGTGTTCGGCATGGACTGCGCACCGATGCTGCTACCCGGTTCGAAAAAGGTGTGGACATTAGTCAGACGGTAACCGTTTTGAAAAGAGCAGCCGTTATGATCAAAGAATTGGCCGGGGGACAAATAACCGGCGCTGTGGTGGATGTTTATCCCAACCCGAAGCCAAAAACCGAAATTTCGCTTAAATACCATTACCTGAAAAAACTGAGTGGAAAAAATTATCACCCCGATGCTATCCGGAAAATCCTGGGGGCACTCGGTTTCGAATTCATAAAAGAAGGTGCCGACGACTTATGGTTTGCCGTGCCCTACCACAAACCGGACGTAACTCTACCTGCCGATCTGGTAGAAGAGATCATGCGTATAGATGGACTCGACAATATTGATATTCCGGCTGTCATCAGCATTGCCCCTTCGGCCGACTTGCTTGGCGGCGAAGAAAAATGGCAGGAAACCGTTTGCTCCTACCTTACCGGACTCGGTTTTCAGGAAATATTTACCAATAGCATTACCAACAGCGATTACTATTCCGAACCGGAAAAGGAACAGGCGGTAAAAATGCTCAACAACCTGAGTGCGGAACTCGATATCCTGCGTCCGTCCATGATGGAGACAGGCCTTGAAGCATTGGCACATAACCTTAACCGGCGCAACCGAGATCTGCAACTTTTTGAGATCGGTAAAACCTACCACCAAACAACGGTTGGAAAATATACTGAACACAGACATTTATCCCTGCTCATTACCGGAGCTGTAAAAACAGCCGGTTGGCAGCAAAAAAGCCAGCCTGCCGACTTCTTTTACCTGAAAGGGGTAGCAGAACGGCTGATGCAGTTGATGCATGCCAAACTAGTAACCTTAGACGCTTTTCAATCGGATCACCTGAACGGTGTG
>JBGSNV010000106.1:0-4218 GCA_041739485.1 Chitinophagaceae bacterium | reverse complement strand
CCCTGGCTGTTGCTGCTGCTTGTCCTCTGTATGTTGGGAGCCTATAGCCTTTTGCGTATCCAATATGCAGTGAGTGTGGGATTGATTACGCTTTATGTGTTGCTTGCCTTTTATTTACTGAAGCCGGGAGATTTTACGCCGATCCTGCAGGACAGAATTCTGGATACGGTAATTGCTTCGGTGATTGCCTTGTTTTTTACCTTTGTTATTCCGCCGGTATGGGAGCGCACCTTGCTTACAGAACTGATGGCCAAAACCTTGCAAGCCCACCGTCAATATTTCGGTTATATCGCACAGGGATTTAGCGGGGAAACGCTGGAAATATCGCAATACAAATGGTTTCGCAAAGAAACCTATGTAGCCCTTGCCAATCTGAGCGATGCTTTTCAACGCATGCTGAACGAACCCAAAAGCCGGCAGCAGGAAGGATCCTACCTGCACCCGCTTATAGTGAGTTGTCATGTATTTGCCTCCCGCAATGCAACCCTGGCGGCCTACCGAAACAAATATGGCGAATTAGTATTGCATCCCCTTTTTGAAAATATCAGCAACGAAGGCATTACAATTTTGCAGGAGGCAGAAGATATTTTGCAACACAGACAAACCGAAAGGAAAGCAGATATAAAGCTGCGTTGCTATGAATGGTTTGATAGCATAAGGCAGGACCCGGTTTGGTTGCAGAAAAATGAAGCCTACCAATTACCTGAATTCGAATTACCCCGTGCCGTTGAAGAAGTGGTAGAACAATTTGAATTAATGATTTTGTTGGCAATAGATATGCGTAATCTCTGCATTCAAATTGCAGAGCCATCCACAAAGCCTGACCTGCAAAAAGTAGTACAACCTGTTTTTAAATAAGGACGGTAAAATTTCTTTTTTAAAAAAAAGAAAACAAAATGAGGTAAACAAGACCTTAAAGCATTCTTTGCTTTGGTGCTTAAGGAGCTACCGATGCAAGGGTATTCATCCCCTGATATTGCTGCGAAACTGTGAATAGCATAGAGACTATTTTCCAACCGGCAAGGGCTATCATCAGGAAGCCTGCAACGATGCCGAGCATGGCAAGATTTTGGTATTCAGTTGTCTTCTTCATTCGATGGATATTTTAATGATCGATTGATAGTTATGTGGTCTATCAATATGTCCTCTCTTATTTCCTGATTCATACCTTTGGATAAATGGTCTTATTACCGGATAAACGGTAAGGTAGCTAACCTGCCTGATTAAACCAAGTAATTTGTTAAAAAAAATGAAAAAAGGGGCAAAATAGAGGGCTTGAAGCATTTTTCCTATGATTTTTCCTTTAAAAAAACCATGCCTCCGAATGCCCTGACTTCAAGTTGAATATTTCAAGTCCCTGATTGAAAATTGACCTTTTCACCCGCTCAGGCTTGGTAATTAATTTAACTTTTACCGGAGGGCAGCCCAGCCTGCTGGCAGGGGAAGGGGATGGGGTATTTTCCCCTGCCTCAACCCAATCCTTTATCTTATTTTTACCCCTCATGGAAACAAATCAATTAAAAGGATGGAGCAGTGTGGCAATTCACGGGGGCCACGAAGCAGATCCCAATAACGCACATATTACCCCGATTTATGCTACGTCTACTTTTGTATTCGATACAGCCCTAGAAGGAAGCGAGCGCTTTGCAAGCCTCGACAAAGAACAGATCTACAGCCGTTGGGGAAACCCAAGTTTTAAAGAGTGCGAACAAAAAATAGCCGCACTCGAGGCCTTCGGACTTACCGATGAGAACGAACAACCGCTAATGGTAAAAGCGCTGCTGCATGCAAGCGGACAGGCAGCAATGGCCACCCTTTTTCTGAGTACCCTTAAAACCGGCGATACCGTTTTATCGCACCAATCCTTGTACGGAGGCACCCACGAATTTCTGACCAAGCTACTTAAAGACAATGGCATCCATGCCATCATCGCCGATCTGCACGATCTTGATGCCGCCAAAGATTGGCTCGAAAAAGATCCTACCATCAAACTCGTTCACCTTGAGACCCCTGCCAATCCCACAATCCAATGTGTTGACCTTGAAGCGTTGACTTTGTTGGCGAAGCAGTACGGAAAAATCGTGAGTGTGGATAATACCTTTGCTACCCCTTATTTACAGCAGCCATTCCGGTTTGGGGTCGATTTTGTATTTCACAGTACCACCAAATTTTTAAATGGACATGGGAGCGCTATTGGAGGGGTACTGGTTGGCAAAGACATCTCATTTATGAAAACCAAGGCCTGGAAATGGCATGCCTTGCTTGGCGGCAATGCGAACCCGTTTGATGCCTACCTGCTCACTCAGGGTATTAAGACGCTGGAGATTCGAATGGATCGCCATTGCAGCAATGCGATGACCGTTGCTCAGTTTCTGGAAGCACACCCCAATATTGAAAAAGTAAATTATACCGGACTGCCTTCGCATCCCGATTTTGAAATCAGTCAAAAACAAATGAAGCATCCCGGACCCATGATGAGCTTTGAACTGAAGGGCGGACTCGATTCCGGCAGAATATTTATTGATAAATTGAAAATGTGCACACGGGCAGTAAGTTTGGGTACCGTAGATACGCTCGTAAGCCATCCGGCAAGCATGAGCCATGCAAGTGTGGCCCGCGAAGACCGGTTTATATATGGCATTACCGACGGACTGATCCGCATGAGTGTGGGGATTGAAAATATTGAAGATATCCTCAAAGACCTGGAGCAAGCGCTTGAATAAAAACTAGATTCAATTTTACGGGTACGAAAATCAGAGACATAATTATTACTACCAAACCTGGAAATCGACTGCACCTGCAATGTATTCGATTCATGGTATACAAGGCTCAGACCAAAAAATTTCGATTTACAACAAGACATTACAGTTGATTTCATTGAATCAGCCTGATTTTAGATTCAGTAATTTTGGACTGATCGAAAACATTTAAGATCAGTTGGATCATTTGAATCCTCTGATATTTCAGAAAAAATGGTAAGCCAGTTCTTTTGCCAGGCAATACCTTAATTGGATTAATTATAGCCGAAATGGCCTCTAAAAAAGAATTGGCGTAATACCTGTTTATCCTTGCGGATAGTATTTTTCCCGAAATCGAACCTACTTAAGCCTGGCGCAAAACTTTAGGAAATAGCAGACTATGGTAGAGCGTACCCGCAACCATGTGGCCAAATAATGACGAAATGATTGATATCGAAAAATATATGTGATATAAAAAAAGCTTTTAAGGGAATTAAGGCCCATCCATTTATCCTGCATACCTGCATTGTTAAAAAGATATACTAACCCCTTATGGAAATATGGAATATGTTGTAAAGGATCTCAAGCAGGCCGCATCTATACAAACCGTCACTTTCGACAAAGAAGACCACTTTATTGGCAAAACAAAATTTATAGAAATAAGCGACTAGCTTTTGTACATTAAACCCCAATTATAAAAGGATAAAATTGAAAATAAACAAAAAGATATAACGATCTGAAGAATTTTAGCGACAGATTGCACGAGATTACTTGAGCTGATTATGGAAATGGCTATTGAACAAAAAAAATCATTGGGATAAATCTAAACCAAATAACCTGCTATGTTATAACCTGGTGGCATATTGTCATTTAATATTTACAATAATACATGAATTATACACCATTTTGATAACCCTGTATAGTTATGTGTATGGTTTTGATTGTAGTTTTATTATACATTAATAATTAACTGATTGCCAAGATGAAAGGACTCATTTATTGCCTGATATTTACATTGTCTTCTATTTTGTTTACCCAGGCAATTTTCGCACAAAGGGATACAACCATTCGATATTGGAATTATAAAACCCAGCTTGTCCCCTGGAGGCCAACACCTCCGTTGAAGCCTGAAACCATAAAATATACCGACCTGGATAAGGATGGTGACCCTGATTTGCTGAGCTATACGCTTGAAAATGGCATGAATGTAATTTGGATTGATGATGATGATGACATGAAGTACGGCGACCTTGAAGGCGATACGGATAGTGACTGCTTGCTGATTGACAGAAACAGGGATGGCATTTTCGCCGGACCTCGGGACTTGAGTATAGACTGGGGTGATGAAAATGTCGACGGCAGGGCAGATATCCAAGTAATTGTAAGTAACGGTGGGGTAAAAACGCGTAATTTTTACGATTGGGACGGCGATTTTATGTATGTAATGGATGAAGACGGAGATAATATTATGCATTACATC
>JBGSNV010000099.1:0-14990 GCA_041739485.1 Chitinophagaceae bacterium | reverse complement strand
AGCCTCTTGCGGAGGGGCACCCCTCTGCCCGATAGGGAGAGGGGAAGGGGGTGAGGTACTTCGCCTCTTACCGAGAGGCACCCCTCTCCATGCGGGAGAGGGGAAGGGGGTGAGGGCTTCCTCCTACCGAGGGGCACCCCTCTCCTTTCGGAGAGGGGAAGGGGGTGAGGGCCCCTTTTTAATATCACATCCCTTATATTTGAAACTCATAAAAACATGGAGATGTCGCAGGAAAAATTTACAGCAGCGGTGCAAGCCGGATATACCTTTAAAGGACCTTCGGTAAAAATAGGAAGGGCCAAACTCGATAAAGAAGTGGTACCCGGTGCCGATGTGTATTTGCCGTTGAAAATGCTGAACCGGCATGGCCTCATAGCCGGGGCTACCGGTACCGGTAAAACCAAAACGCTTCAACTCATCAGCGAATACCTGAGCAGTTCAGGCATTCCGGTGTTGGTGATGGACATCAAGGGCGACCTGAGCGGATTGGCCGTACCGGGTGCCAACAACGATAAAATTAAGGAACGCAGCGAGCTCATCGGGATACCCTTTGAGGCAAGCGGCTTCCCTTCCGAATTGCTGACACTTACTCCCCAACAGCAGGGCGTACGGCTACGCGCCACAGTTACTGAATTTGGCCCCATCCTTTTTAGCAAAATTCTCGGGCTCAACGATACACAGGGCGGGTTGGTATCCATGCTTTTCAAATACAGCGACGACCACGATTTGCCACTCCTCGATATCAAGGATTTTAAATCGCTCCTCAAGTTTGCAGGCGACGAAGGCAAGGCCGAAATTGAAGAAGAGTATGGTAAAATATCTACCGTCAGCCTCAGCACGATTCAGCGCAAAATCATTGAACTTGAACAGCAGGGCGGCGCCGACTTTTTTGGCGAAATCAGCTTTGATGTGCAGGATCTGATGCGGACCGATGCCGAGGGGCAGGGCATCATCAGTATTTTACGGGTAATGGACCTGCAGGACAAACCCAAAATGTTCAGCACCTTTATGTTGCAGTTGCTTGCGGAATTGTACAGCACAAGTCCGGAAGTGGGCGATATGGACAAACCCAAACTGGTCATATTTATCGACGAAGCCCACCTCATTTTTCAGGAAGCAAGCAAGGCTTTGTTGCAGCAAATTGAAACCACCATCAAGCTGATTCGTTCCAAAGGCATCGGTATTTTCTTTTGTACCCAAAACCCGATGGATGTTCCTTCAGATATCCTTGGTCAGTTGGGGATGAAAGTGCAGCACGCCTTACGCGCTTTTACCGCTGCCGATCGTAAGGTTATCAAGCAAACCGCGGAGAACTATCCGCTTTCCGATTTTTACGAAACGGATGAACTCCTTACACAGGTAGGGGTGGGAGAGGCCCTGTTTACCTGTCTCAACGAGAAAGGTATTCCAACACCGCTTGTACATGTCATGCTCAGTGCCCCGCGCAGCCGCATGGATGTACTCACCGATGGCGAAGTGCTCGACCTTGTCAGACGGAGTAAAATTGCTGCGGTCTACAACAAGGAAGTGGACAGCGAAAGTGCCTATGAAATCCTGCGGAAGAAACTCGATCGTGCCAAAGAAAAGGGCGCCGAAATCGTAAAGCAAAAGGAAACCGGAAAAACGGAGGGAAGCATGATAGAACAGATGCTCGACAATTCGGTGGTAAAATCATCGCTTCGCACGGCTGCTACGATGCTTACCCGTACTTTATTGGGGGCTTTGTTGGGTACTAAAAAGAGGAGATAGGGGACGGAAGAAATTGAGGAGTTAAGTTAACTGAGTTAATTAGGTTGATTAAGTGGATTGAGTTGGAGAAATTCCAATAAGAAAAATCTACCTATCGGCAGACAGGTTCCAAACCCGAATGTTCGGGTCCAGGGGAGGAAGGAATTAGGGATTAGTTAATTAGGTTAATTGAGGGATTGAGTTGATTAGGTTGATTAAGGATTTCGGAAAGTGTCGAAAGTAATTTCACCCTCCCTGGAGTCTACCTGCTCGATAGGCAGGGGGCGCCCCAAGAGTTTAGGGGAAAACGAAAGTAGATCGGTGGCCTGCCTACCGATAGGTAGGGGTGGGTTTGACTCAAAATTCCAAACCCGAAGGTTCGGGTCCGAAACTTCGGACCAAAGACGTCATCCTGACGAAGGAAGGATCTCGGCTCTTTTGTAGGGGTGAAAAACCCACACCCTAAAGGTTGGTGTCTCCACCGACCTTCCCCTTCACACCCAGGTCGGGGCCGGGCTGCACCATACCAAAAGGCATACTGGGCCCGGGAAAGGTATGTCCTATGCCATGGGTACCGATGAAAGGATCTACATATTGGTTGTAGTCTTTAGGTTGCTCCGGCTGTTTGCAGGAAGCAAAAAGTATAACAACTATGATAATGCTTACCCAACCTAATCTCATTGCTTTTGATTTGTTTTAAATGTAACCTGCCGTAAGATGGTGTGAAACATAGGTACAAGTATCACTTCTTCTCCCTTTCCGGTAACAGGATTATGCATTCCGGTAATAAACAAATAAGGAATTTTGGCTTCATTTTTTTTCCTGGAGGTTAATGTTAGTGTAGAACCTGATGAACCTGTATAGATTAGAGCGACTGAATCTTTTGTCTTGTAGGTAGATTCATGCAATCCATTAATATCAAAATTTTTTGTAACGGTTTGAAATCCTTTTAATTTCCTGCAAAGGACAAGCGGGCCGTATTCAAAATAAATGTCGCCATTCTTTGCCTGCTGTTCGGTTTTTACCCTTTCAAAAGTCAGGTCAAATGCATCCTTTGTATTCCAGGATTTATTAAAAATCAGGTAGCCATTCTGCTCTGTAAAAGGGATAGAGGCTTTAACCGATTTTGCCCAAACAGGCTTTACAACTTTAATGGTAAATGCACCCGGCTGATCGGTTTGAATCGCAAAATGGATACTGTCCTCAAAAGGAAACCTTGTTTCCTCTTGAATAATAATTTTTCTGCCATCCAATGCTGCCGATACTTCACAGGGCCCCAACAGCGTAGCCACCAATCCATCTGCATCTTTCATCCACATGCTTTGCACGTAGTAAGGCAATATGCGGCCGGCATTGGGAACGCAACAAACGGCAGCTTCTTTATGCACGGGAGAATAACGGTAGCGGGTTTGATGCTGATCGGTTGTGGCGCCGTTTTTTCCACCGGTCAGGTAAAAAGTATTGTCTGTTTTTAAATAACAAATAGCGCTTTCGGTAGGATGGGTAGCACCCATAGCAGCATTGAATAAAATTTTCTCGGCTTTAGCGGCATAACCGGTTTGGCCGGTTTTTTCCAGCAGGCTAATCCAGTCTGCCATGCCTTCCTGCAGCGAACAAAATTCATAACCTGTTTCGCTTGCATCGCCCTTTCTGCCACCAATAAATTCATCCCCGGCAAGCGCACCCGAAGGGGTGGTGGCAGCTTCTATTTTTCTCAGAAAACGCTTCATAGCCAAATGATAATCCGCATTGCCCGAAGCGTAATACGCAGCAGCCAAGGGCCGCAAATGCTCATAGGTATGCACTCCATGTCCCATCAGTGCAAGCGAGGTATCAAGCAACTTTTTGTATTGGGCATCTTCATTCAATTTTTGTTCCGAAAAATCATTGTACAGAAACACTCCATAGTCCAGGTATCTTTTTTGCCCGGTTAAAAAATACAACCGCTCCAGTATGTCGGTAAAAACAAGCCCGTGGGTGAGTCCTCCTGCATTGGGGTTCTTCGAATAAAAAGGATGAGAAGTATGGATTGGGTAATTTTTCAACACATTGTCGGTTGCTTTTACCACGGCCTCCAATACCTTTTTATCTTTTGAATATTCGTACCATGCAAGCAAGGCGCGGTATAAGGTTGCTTTCGACCATAGTTCTCCGTTTTCATCTTCAAAATGATAGCGTAAATCCTGATCATAGATACCGATATACCCATCCTCATCTTGTGTGGCCAGCAAACGATAAATAATGGTTTCCGCTTTGGCCATCATGGGGGTGTCTTTTGCAAGAATGGCCGAGCGTACCAACCCATCCAACCAGTTGCTTTGGGTTTCGCTGTTCCACCACAGAAATTGGACCTGCCAGTCACCTGCATCGGATATAGCGCCTACGTTTTTGTTTTTTACCTCCTTGCTTAGCCTGTCTTTTCCGTAAATATCATCGTTTAAAATCAGGTCGGGAGCAAGGCTGTCGAGGTAGCCGGTAAAGCCTGCAAGGTTGCGTTGAATTTCCTCCTTCAGCCAGCCTGCCGGATGAATGTTACCAAAGGGTAATGGCTGCATTGCAGGTTGAATAGAGGTCGCAGAGCCTTCCTCCTTTTTCGAATCCAGTGTGCAGGAAAAGGTTGCCATTAAACAGGTTAAAATCAATACATGCTTCATAAAGTCAGGTTGTTTTCAAATGATTTTTCAGGTAGTTCATCATGGCTATATTTGTTAGCCATTGGTTCCCTATTGGCTGTTGTGTAAAAGGTAAAGCCGGCATATAGGGTGCGGGACCAAACTCCGGCGTAATCGTCAACATTTTTGCCCCTGTTTGTATTTGGTGATTCACTATTTTTTGCCACCAACCTTTATGGATAGCTATGGTGTTTTTCCATTCGGGTGCCATCGGGTCATTTACCTGCGCCGCTTGCGAAAAACCCACCCTTGCATGAATATGGCAAACATGCGGAATCAGTTGTTCTATCAAGTGCTCCTGATCTTCCAACAGGCTCTCGGATACCACACAAAAATGGCTGAAGTCGGCGGTAAGCAGCATTTCGGGAAATCGTTTTAAATAAGGCAGCAAGGAAGCTAAATGAAACGAGAACTTACCTCTGTGGGTTTCGTGCAGCACTGCAATACTGCTTTGAACACTGTAATTCATGGCGGCTTCAATAATCCGGCAATTATCATCGAAACTAAAAAAATCTTTTCCGCTCTGACTATTGATAAAAACCGGTTGCAGGCTCGAAACCTGTTCAAGGCGTTTCAGCATGCGGGCAATATTTTCGGCAACAGTTTCCTGCCGCGGACTTAAGACCATTTGCGCCACTACCGGCAGATCGCTTCCTCCGGCTACCGTTTGTTTGCGTATCTTTTTAAGTTCCGATCCGAACAAAGGATTATCCGGCAAATCCACTTCTATGCCATCGTATCCCGCATGCAAAACGTTGTCGAGAAAGGCTTGCGCAGAAAGATGTGCTTGCCCCCAATTGGGACAGAGGTATTTAATTTCCATGCGGCTGATATTGGAAAATGACCGGGTTGATCGGGCTGTTGATGACACTGCCAATCTCTGCTCCGGGACACCAGGTTTCCCAATCAGCCTGCTGATTCTTGTTCTCCGGGGCTTTCAGCCGCATATCTTTATCCATATAAATAACGGTCATCACTTTCCGCATGTTATCGGTTTTGTTAGCGCCTGCCCGATGAAATACCCAACCGGAATGAAAACTGATTTCCCCAAGGTCGAAAGGCTCAATGACATGGGCAAAGTCGGTCACCCTGAGCCGCTGCTCCATTTTCAATTCGCTTTCATCCCCAATCTCCAGCTCTCTGCCTTCGGTAATAACATGGCTGCCTGCGCTAAATTCGAGAGGACCCATTTCCAGCGGGGTTTCCTGCAATGGGATCCAGGCGGTCACACACTTATCAGTTTCAAGCGGCCAGTAAAACTGATCGGCATGCCATGGGGTAATCCCTCCGCCCCCTTCTTTAAACAAAGCCTGATCGTGGTACAACCGAACCCCCTCGCATCCCATTAAATCCGAAGCAATTTGCCCCAACCTTTTACTCAATACCAAAGCCTTCACCTGTTCATCTTCCACCCATAAATTAAATAGCTGTAAAAAGGCTTTCCCATAAGTGCTGCGTTCCTCAAGCGAACGGGTTTCCTGATTCATGAGGTTAACTCTTTCGGTAATGACGCTGTTAAAAAAAGCTACTGCATCCGGAGAGAGTACCTCTTTTAATTTGATAAACCGGTTTTCGCGGTAAAAACTGATTTGGGCTTCCGTCAGCTCATAGGGCTTCGAAAGGAATGTGACTACATCCTGCGGTATGGTATTCATTGGCAATGGAATTTGGTTCAAAGTTGGGGCAGAATCAGCCACGGAACTAACACAATTTATCCAAAAAATAATACGATCAAGACATATTATAGCCATAAATTGCCATAAATAACTTGAAAGTATGCGTCCAAGGCAGGAGAAGTTGGTCCTTGAAAGCCATCAGCATTCATATATTGGCTATCGGGTCATTGTGCCAACCTTTGAATTTTATTGGCATTTCCATCCGGAATATGAACTCACTTTGATTGTAAAGGGAAGAGGCAAGCGACTTGTGGGTGACAGTATGGTACCGTTTACCGAAGGGGACCTTGTTTTATTAGGGCCAAATCTGCCGCATGTATGGGTAAGCAATGAAAAGGAGACAGGACCCTGCGAGGCCATTGTTTTTCAATTTCCGGCGTCTTTTCTCGAAAATTTGCTCCGCTTTCCCGAAATGAGGAGCCTCGAATCCTGGATTAAAAATGCACAAAGGGGTTTGGATTTCTCCTGCATTTCATCCGCAGAAAAAGCCTCACTGAAAGAACACATGTTGAAGCTTATTGCTAACCCTTCTCTTCCGGATTTTCTGCAAATGGTATCTTCGCTTTCCGTTATACAGGCCGAACCCATTGCGGCCACCAATTATCCTTCTGTAAAAACACCGGGTAATTCCACACGGATAAACACGGCGCTTAGGTTTATTCAGCTAAACTATTTACAACCTGTAACTATAAAAAATGTGGCGGAAGCGATTCATTTATCAGAAAGTGCCTTTTCGAAATTCTTTCAGCGAAACCTTGGTACCTCTTTTACCAGCTACCTGCAGGATTTGCGTATAGCTCATGCCTGTAACCTGTTGCTTGAAACCGACCAACCCATTCGGGCCATTGCCCTTGCATCAGGGTTTGAAAACATCAGTTATTTTAACTTGGTTTTTCTGAAGCAGAAAAAAATATCCCCCTCAGTTTTTAGAAAACTAAGGGGGAATACATAGATTTTTTTAAACGGAAACCCTTTCCGTATAGAGCTGTGGGGGTGTCTCAATATGTAGCCTTTTTTTGAATTGGAACCATCCAATCCCCCGTTTTAATTCCCTATTGCATTGAAGGATGTTTTATGCTCAAACTTTTCAACGACTCGCAGGTAATTTTTTGAATAGTTACCCCTTCTGTAGATTCCATTTGAAATTGGGTAAATGGTTTTTCAGGGAAAAAAATAGAAGTCATAACCGTAAGCCCGTCATCAGCAAAAAGTTCAAGTGAAGCTACATCTATTACCAGAGAAAGCGAAATAGAGGATGCTGTTGAAAAACGAGGTGCTGTATGTCTGCCCGCAAAGGTTTCTGAGAAATCAGATTTGCCTGCATGACTACGATCAATAAAATACTCATTCTTTACTTTATCAAAGCCCAACAACAATACTTCACCTTTTTTATTTGAAAAGGAAAAGGTGAAATCATTGGCTGCATTTAATTCAATATCCATCTTACAAGGAATATTAAACGATTGAAGTGTACTATTCAGGTCCATTTTCTCCTTAACGGCAATATTTTCCGAACCCGAAGACTGCTCTAAAATATTTGACAACTCCCTGACAGGTAAAGAAGTTACCCTTAGATTCTTTCCCTCTCCCTCAAGGGCCAGTTCCCGGGGAATAGTCATTGAACTGCGCCACTTAACCGTTGGCACTTTATTGGCATAGTCCCAGTTACTCATCCAGCCTAAAAACAGTTTTCTGTCACCTGTATTTCCCCAGGAAATACCCGCATAGTTATCAGGTCCATAGTCGAGCCATTTGGTTTCAGTACTTTTGGGCATGAATGTTTTTCCATCAAAATCACCTAAAAAATATTGAGTAGCCGAGCCACCGTTAGGTCCTCCCGGGTTGAGATTTACAATAAGTACCCAAACCTTTTCTCCATTATAATTTAGCGAAAAAAGATCGGGACATTCCCAAACTCCACCATGCGCGCCTGCCTTTTCGCCAAAGGCACTTTCACTTTGCCAGGTTTTTAAATCAGGTGATGAGTAAAACATAATTCGATCTCCCGCTGCAAGCGACATAATCCATTTACTGCTTCCTTCATGCCAAAAAACTTTAGGGTCTCTGAAATCAGGAATGCCCGGGCTGGGTAATACCGGGTTCCCTTCATATTTTGTAAAGGTTTTTCCATTGTCGAGGCTATAAGCAATACCCTGACTTTGGTGGTTGTTTTTGCCAAGTTTTTCCTTTACAGGATTGTGGTAGGTAAAAATAGCTACAAGGGGGGCTAATTCCCTCTTTACCAAAACCAGAGGTATTATTTTCATCAACTACAGCACTGCCCGAAAAAATATAACCCAGACTATCAGGATATAGAGCCATAGGTTCATGCTGCCAGTTAATCATATCAGGGCTTGTAGCATGTCCCCAATGCATAGGACCCCAAACGGTACTATCCGGATAATGCTGGTAAAAAAGATGATAAACACCATTGTGAAAAACCATTCCGTTTGGATCATTCATCCATCCTGTATCCGGTGTGAAATGAATTTCGGACCTGTATTGTTCAACTGCCATGGATGCTTCATTTTCTGATTTTGGTGATGAACAACATATAAGAAACATTGCCCATGATAGGATAATAATAATTTTCTTCATAATAGTATTCTTGAAAATGAGAATTCAACTTTTGAAAATAAGGAAGAATGTAGAGACATCCTCCTTATTGTAGAAAAACTGCTTGCTATTGTAAAAAACTAGTACCCTGGATTCTGCTTGTACAATCCATTTGTAAAAGTTATTTCAGATTGAGGAATGGGCAGGTATTCATCCCTGCCTGCAGTAAACTTTGCGGTAGCAAGGAATGGTCTGCGGTTCTTTTCAACCTGAATGTACTTATTCAACTCTGTTTCGGCAATACCCCAACGTACCAGGTCAAAAAAGCGGTTACCTTCTGTAGCAAACTCCATTCTTCTTTCCCACTGAAGTGCCTGACGGGCGTAAGCTTGTGTCCAACCCGCAGCAGGATATTGCTTAAGGTTATATTTTGAAGCAAATGTTCCATCCTGCTTTTTAAGTCTGTCGGTACTTTTTGAAGCTCTGTCCCTTATTTGGTTGATAATAGGCAATGCTTCGTCCTGTCTGCCAAGCTCAATTAATGCCTCCGCTTTCATTAATAACAAATCATCAAACCTTATGATATCATAATTTTTGGCAGAACCCATAAAAGGGCCATTTTTAAAATAAGAAGAACTGGTTGCAAGCTGCTGATTACGCATGGTATGAAAACTACCATATACACCCGGGTCGCGTACCCAACTGTTGCTGAAGGGTTTGGTATTGTCATATTTATACGGGTGTCCGTCAATACCAACTGTATGATCGAGACGCGGGTCTACTGTTGCGGTGGTCAGGTCTGCAATAGTATTATTAAAGGTGCTGAAATTAGGAAGTCCATTCGCATCGGTGGTATGAGCATTTACCAGATTCTGGCTTGCCGCATTAAAACCACAACAGCCATATTGTGGGGCACCATGTGGATAATTCAACCCATCTTCGTAGTTCAGCCTTCCGGCGGTTGTTCCATCATTGATGGTAAACTGGATAGCAAAAATCGACTCCTTTCCATTTTCTGTTTCCGGCAAAAAGTTTTCAGCAAAATCAGTACTTAAACCATATTTACCCGAAGCGATTACTTCATTTGCTAAGCGTACAACTTCCAAAAGTTTTGCGTTATTGATACCGGTTACCTTATGCGAGCTATTTTGCTCATAAGCCTGAAACAATCTTAATTTAGCCAGATATGCTTTCGCAGCTGATTTATTAGCCCTTGCCAGGTCGTTTTGGGTATCAGGAAGGTTATCAATAGCAAATTGAAAATCATTTGCAATTTTATCCCAGGCTGCATCATTAGAAAGGTCATTCGATATCAGGAGAATGTCCTCCTCTGTAGCTGCTTCATCAAAAATGGGAATATTCTTATACAACAATTTCATGGTAAAATAGCTGTGTGCCCGAAGGAATTTTAATTCTCCCAGACGTATTTTCTTTTGTGGAAACTGCGCATCAGTAAGATTCTCAACAGCCCGCAAGGCAACATTGGCTCTGGAAATGGATTTAAACAGGTTGCGCCAGGTACGCGAAACAAAGGCATCCATCGTGGGAACCACTGTATTATAATGTTCAAGTGCATCTACCTCACCCACATCGCCGGTTCCCCCACCACCTTTGTACGAATCATCGGAGCGTACACTTCCATAGGCCCAGTTACTATAAATAGGTCCTATCATATCGCCATTACCAATAGCAGCATAGGCGGCGGTTACCAAACCCTCAACTGCAGTAGGGGAAGTTAAGTCTGCAGAGGATAAAACTCCTGTAGGCGTATAATCAAGCGATTTATTACAGGCTCCCAATAAAAGCAAACCGGAAAGTGAAATCGTTAGAAAAGTATTCTTTTTCATATGTGTTTTTTTTAGTGTGTCTCTACAGCGTAGAGACTGTTTTTAATTGTCATCCCGATAGCTATCTGGAGAATCCCCTCTATTCATCTGTGTATTTTGTGCCGCTGTTCCTGGGGATCCGAATATTCGGATTCATATAAAATATTTTCCTAATTAAAAGGTTGTGTTGATACCAAACGAAAAGGTCCTTGGCACGGGTATAGGATCAATATCTATCCGCTCCGGATCAGGTCCCTGATATGCCTTGTTCTTAATGATAAAAAGGTTTTCTGCCATGGCATAAAATCTGATTCCTTCAAAAACTTTTTTAGGCTTCAGGCTATACCCGATTTGCAATTGCCTGAGTTTGAAGTAGGAAGTGCTGACCATAAAATAATCAGATGTTCTTCCTTCGCCATTATCATCCTTTAAAGTAAGCGCAGGAACATTTGTGTTTGGATTCTGCACTGTCCAGCCGTTAAATACACCGGGGCCAACGTTTTCACGGCTCTTCATCAGGTTATTGAAACTCGTATATGCATCGAAACCGGAACGGCCGGTAACACCAGACCCAAAAATCTGCACATCAAAGTTTTTGTAAAATAAATCTATCCGGGAACCATATTCCAAAGAAGGCAAAGTGGTACCAATCCAATCTCTGTCAAGATCGTTGATCACATTGTCTCCGTTTAGATCAACATACCGGATACGGCCTGGACCTGCACCAATTTGTGTAGCAGCCTTGGCCACTTCATCAGCCGACTGAAACAGTCCCATGGTACGATAGCCGAAAATATCAAACTGTGATTGACCAATAATTGTTTTCTCCACATTACCCGGGTAAGCCGGACGAACAGATTCAGGAAGCTCTGTGATCTTATCTCTGAAGTGTGTAAGGTTTATTTGAACATTATACCTTAATACACTGGATTGGTTACCCTTGTACCCTAGTACAAACTCCCAGCCATTATTGGCTTTTGAAGCACCGTTTACAGCTTTTGTTTGTCCTTCACCCAAAGCAGAAGCCACAGGAGGGGTAATTAAAATACCGGAAGTTTTTCGGGTAAAATAATCAAAAGAACCAAAGATCCTGTTGTCCAAAATGGAGTAATCAATTCCCACATTTATCTCATCGGTTGTTTCCCATTTCAACTGAGCATTCGAAGCTTGAGTTTGTACAAAACCAGAAGGTAAAATACCCGTATTAGCCCCTGTAAGGGAATAGGCCGTGCCAATATTCATATACTGCTCCCAAAAACCACCCACAAGTTGTGAAAGGGCAGTGCCATAGCGGGTATCATACAATCCAAAACGGGCAAGGTCGCCAATTTGCTGATTGCCCACACGACCTACACCTACCCGTAATTTTAATTCGGAGATCAGCCTGCTATTTATCATAAAATTTTCGCGGTCAATTCTCCAGCCTGCAGAAGCGGATGGAAAAAATCCAAAACGATTGTCTTCACCAAATCTACTTGAACCATCTCTGCGTATCGTTACAGCTAGCAGGTATTTATCGGCAAAACTGTAATCTATACGGCCGAACATGGAATATAACCTGTTCCCTGAAGATCCCCCTGAAACGGTTGTATTTCCGGTACCGGCACTAAGGGTAAAATAATCTTCGGTTTGAATGGCAAATCCTTCTTTCCTGGTCGTGTTGAAATCAATGTCCGTTTTTATATATTCAGTACCAGCAAGGAACTTAAACTGATGATCCGAATTGAGGTTCCAATTGTAACGAAGTGTATTGGAGAACGTTGAACTCAGATACTGATTTTTATCATGGGTAAGACTGTTGGTTGTTCTGTTAAAAGATCCTTCAGAAAAGGTCGGGGTAATTACTTTATTGAAAAAGGTGGCATAATCAGCTCCCAAATTTGTTTTGAAATAAAGATTTTTCACTAACTGTATCTCGGTAAATACATTGCCAAAAGCTGTAATGCGATTGGTGTTATTCCATCGGGAAATGTATTGCATATGCAACGGATTGTTACGATCAGAATATCCGCCGCCTGATGCTCCTGCAAAGGTTTCACCATCTGCCTGATATACAGGAATGGTTGGAGCCAGTGTAACAGCGAGAAAAGAAGTAGCCGCTCCTCCCAGGTCACGTGCAGTGAGGGTTTCGTTTGAATTGGCAATACGCATATTCGTTCCAAAAAGAACTTTGTTTTTAAAGGCTTTTGTTAGGCCTGAAATGCTCCCACTGATACGTTCGTAACCGGTATAGCGCAGCATCCCTTCATTTTTGTAGTAAGCCAGGTTCATCTCCAGCGAGGATGTTTTGTTTCCAACAGAAACCGTTAAACTGTTGTTGGTTGCAATACCTGTTTTGTACATTACATCCTGCCAATCAGTATTTCCCGCAGGTGTATTGGGGTCGCCACCTACAAAAGACTTTACCGATACACCATTTAACACCGGATTGACAAAGTTTCCGTTCCAGTCAAAATTATAAATTTCGCCATATGCCGAAGCCGGATCAAGCCCGTCATTTACCGAAGCCTGCCACAAGGCCCTACCCCTGCCTGCAGCATCCAGCATTTCAAAACGTTGGGATTTTTCTGATTGAAAAGAAACATTAGAATTAAACTGAAAGGTAACCTTACCCTCTGTATTGCCACCGCCTTTGGTTGTAACAATGATTACCCCGTTGCTTGCACGGGCACCATAAATAGATACCGCCGAAGCATCCTTTAAAACCTGAACAGAGGCAATAATGGCCGGATCCATACTTTGAAATACTTCAGGTCTTACCGTAGGAATACCATCAATTACATAAAGCGGATCATTGTTGCCAAGTGTATTCGATCCCCGGATAAGAATTCGTGAATTAGCACCGTTGGGAGAACCCGTTTTCTCGATATACAAACCGGAAACCCTTCCCTGTAAGGCCTGCATGGTATTTCCGGAACTGTTGTTCTTTACCGGAGTCATATCTACTACGGACACCGCACCTGTAACGTCTCGTTTACGCTGACTGGTATATCCTACTACAACTACCTTGTCCCCTTCCGTTAAGGAGGAATTAAGTTCTACTGTAAGGTTATCAAGGCCTTCGGTAATTGTAATGGTGGCAGTTTCCATCCCAATATAAGACACGGAAATTACATCTCCATTTGCAGCATCAATAGAGAATTTACCATCCTGATCGGTTAGGGTTGTTTTGTCCTTATTAACTACTGTGGCTCCCGTAAGGGGCTGCTTACTCAGCTTGTCGGTTACAGTGCCCGATAGCTTTCTGCTCTGACCAAAAGAAGCAATGGCAAAAAGTAATAGCCATTGCAGGAGGTACATCTTTTTCATAGGAAGTTTGTTTTAGTAATAAATGAAAGCATGGTTTAGTATATCAAAACGAGCTACGCGCTTACCCGAAATGATTGTATTAAATCGTTAACCTGTTCTATGTTGTATTCGGGACAACCTCCCTTTTGTGTGGCAATAAAAGCGCCAAGTGCACAGGCAAACTGAAGGGCTTCCTGTGGATTGGCTCCATCCATCATTTGAGCCAAAAAGCCGGCTAGAAATGAATCCCCGCTGCCTACAGTATCTGCCACTTCTACCTGTATTCCGGGCTGATAGTAATATGTACCGTTCCAGTTCACTAGTGCTCCCTTCTCTCCCCGGGTTACTATTATTTTGTTGATGGAAAACAATTCCTGCATTTTTTCCATTCTTTCTTCATCCGTTTTATAAGGGGAGAACCAACCTGTAATAAGTTCCAGTTCAGCTTCATTCATTTTCACGATGTCTGCATTTTTCAATAATTCTTCCACGATACTCCGGTTGTAATGGGGTGCCCGTAGGTTGATATCCAGCACCTTTGTTTTTGCATATTTCATAAGGGAAAACATTGTTTCTCTCGATACTTTACTCCGGGAAGCCAAACTCCCAAAAACAAAATAATCGGCTGCCGAAACCAATTCAGCATATTCGTCTTCCAACTTAATAAAATCCCAGGCAACAGGTTCAACAATATCATAAACCATTTCATGAGCATCTTTCAGGCGGCCATATACTTTTCCGGTTTCATACTTATAATCAAGTTGGAAATACTCGGTACAAACACCTTTTGCAGAAAAAATATCAATGAGTTCGCGGCCTTTATCATCGAGCCCGATACGCGTGATTAAAGCAGGGCGCTTTCCCAATTTTTCAAGATGATAATTTACATTCATGGGTGCCCCTCCGGGAACATTCCCGGTGGGCAATAAATCCCAAAGTACTTCTCCAAAGCAAATGACCTGATGACGATTTTTGTTTTCCATTGACAAGCATTTATTCATGTACAAATCTTTTTTCGAGAGACTCAAGCGATACCCCTTTGGTTTCGGGCATCCAGAATATTACCCATAGCAACTGCAGTACCATCATCCCTGCAAAAAATGCGAAAAGGGGTGCAGGGCCAAACCTCGCAGCCATCATAGGGAAAATAGTTGTGATAATGGCAGCTAATACCCAATGGGTGGAAGAACCCAGGGATTGCCCATATGCCCTGACCCCACTTGGGAAAATTTCTGAAATAAATA
>JBGSNV010000056.1:0-2855 GCA_041739485.1 Chitinophagaceae bacterium | reverse complement strand
TCCTCTACTTCTTTTCCATTATGAAGAATAATGGCAATTTCTGTAATAGCAGAGGAAGCAGCGCTGCCTCCGGTGGTTTCAATATCTACAATAGCGTACATAAGATCAGTACACCAAAGGTAATACTAAATTATTTAGCGGATTACTTTTTCAAAAAGTAAATTAGGGAACTGCTTCTTTCACGATTAAAAACAGTCGTAAGGCTGCACCATATTCCATGAAACAAAGCCGTAATGAGTGCGGGCCTTCCCCTTTTATATTTTTCGCTGAGCATTGCAATATAGTAGGCATCAAACCACATCGCTCTTTTATAAATAACCTGAAAACCACTTTGGTTTGCCAGCGTATCCATGCTTTTAGGGGCAAAATGATACAAATGTCTTGGCACATCATAAGCCGCCCAGAACTTACCATAGTGCTTGCCGTCGGTTGAGGTATAATTGGGAACGGCAATAAAAAGGACTCCATTTGGTTTTAGTAAGGTTTTCAATTGCGCCAGGTACTTTTCAAGATCCTCGACATGCTCAAGTACATGCCAAAGGGTGATGGCATCAAAACTTTCAGAAGGCAAATTGAATAAATGAGGGGTAGCTTCTAACTGTACATGATAATTGTCAAGGGCTCTTTTGCGGGCACCTTCATCGGGCTCAATGCCGTTTACCTGCCATCCGGCCTCCTTCATTTCATATAAAAAAGCTCCGGTTCCTGCCCCTACATCCAATAATTGACCGGTTGTAATGCCTGTAGCCCTTTGCACAATCCTGCGCTTTTCGCTGAGGGTAATATTCCGTACAAGTTTGTATAATTTATTGATCAGTCCTATAGAAGTATCAGAGTGGGATATATATTTTTCAGAATCATAATATCGCCCTATTTCTGATTCAGAGGGAACAGGCAATGTGTAGCGAAGTTGACAATGCAAGCACTCCCATATAGCAAAAACCTCATAGGTAATGCTATGATCTGTGCAATCAAATACAAATTGAACTTGATTTGATTGGCAGACAGGACAATTTTTGGATTTTTGGCTGGAATTCATATCAATGTTGGAACTAACGACTTCTTATTTGATTTGGGCGTCGCAATATTAATGGTATATTCTTATATAGCATATTAAATATTTAGCATTTTTATAGTGTGTACTTTGATGTGGATTCGCATAGCTTGTCTACCTTCATCCCCGCTATGAATGTATCTATTGGGAAAAGGTTCACCCAATTTCAACGCTACGCAAAGTATCTGCCCTTCAAAGGGTATCTTTTGATATTTCTTGTAGCGATCATTTTGGGTAATCTATGGCTTCGCAGTCATTATACTTCAGAGCCTTCTGTATTTAATGATGTGATGACCCTTACCCTTTCGCTGGTTAAATGGGTTTTAGTTCCCTTTCTCTCTATTGGCTTCCTATCCGTTTTTGTTCCATTTATCCTGTTTTGGATTGCCAATAGCCGCCGTAAACTCATGGTCACCTTGCAGTCGCCCAAAGAACAACCTGAAGGCAGGCACCAACCACTCGAATTTTTTATAGAACCGCTTTGGCAACCTGTTTTGGGACAATTGTATTATCGGCTGATTTATCACCAAGGCACAGAAAGCTCTCCAAAGTTTTCGCTGGTGAGAAAAGAAAATGCTATTGGGTATGCCGGCCGGACCCAAAACGGCTGGTACCGGTGGCCGCTACCGGGTATTAAGGAATACGAGGTAGATACCATGATTGTTTATTTCGAAGATATATTTCATTTTTTCTCATTGGCTATTCCGGTCACCGTGCATCAGTCCTTTTTTACAAGACCGGGTAAATATATAAGGGAGGAGGCAGCGGTTTCACCTACAAGAACTGAGAAGGATGAAATTAAAGTCGATGACTGGCGCCGGGTTCAGGGCGAGCTCTTTCATTACAAGTTTTTCGAAAATAACGACGATGTGAGAAGAATCGTTTGGAAGATTTATGCCCGTAACAAGGATCTGGTGGTTCGAACCCCTGAAATCATGGATCCCTATGCATCCCATATTGGCATGTACCTCTCCTTTTACACAAGACCGGGTTTTGGCGAAATTGATTCTTTGATGGACACCTGCCTTGATTTTTACAAAACCGCTTGCTGGACCTTATACGATCAACTTACAAAACAGGATCTTCAAATCCGGTTTATGAAAGATCAGGAAGTACCACAGCGTGCTGTTGATCCGGGCAGAAAACTGGTAGAGTATACCATTGCCGTAAGCCATTGGCAAAGAGAAACCTCATTACAGCAATTGGTAAAACCCAATGAAACTTCTTTGGTGTGCATCTCTTCATTTTCCGCCCCCGAGGATCTTGCTTACTTACTTGCCAACGGAACCCATAATATGACGCTGGCATTGGTGCCCCTAAGCAGGGCTATTCCATTACCCAAAGGAATAAAATGGCTGCGATGGCTTTGGGTAGAGGAGGAAAAAGATCCGGTAAACAGACAACAAATTAAATGGCTGTTGTCTGCCGATCGAAAAAAAATGATGATGAATGAAGAAAAATTACAAACAATGATTGATCAAAGCGGCGTAAAACAAATCAACTTTGCAACCGCTTTCTCCTCATAACCATGCAAATTCCGGTTTTACATAGTACCAAAAAGCGCAGTGCGCAATTTCTGCTGCTTGCTTTACCCACAGCGGTGGTAATGGCCTATGTCGTGTATGTATCCGATCAATGGTTATCGGTTTTTGAGCAACCCTGGGAAATGCAAACCCTCGCTTTTGTTGCCGGTATGGGTGCCGCGCTTTATCTTTTTGCACATCGTTTGCGGTTTGTAACCCTAACAGCCCTTCTATTGCTCCTTTTCGGTGTAATAAAAGCCATGGCAAGATCGGAAGAG
>JBGSNV010000001.1:0-16804 GCA_041739485.1 Chitinophagaceae bacterium | reverse complement strand
CTGCCAACACATATGCATGGATGTGTACTTATCATCTGGAAGGAGGAACGCCGAAGGTGGAAAAAGGGATGGTTATGTTGATCAGGTAAAACAGGAATCTGCATTTATGATTGCCTGTCATTCGCAAGGAATTACGGGTAATATCCAAGTGAACCATTTCCTTTAAACAATCTCACCAACAAACGGTATTCATGTAAAATCCGTCAGTATACTGACAGATTTTACATGAATACTGTCATTAAGTGCTTTTTCACATCCATTTTCATTGGCATCAGGTAATTTTTTCTCCAAGTTGCTATAATATAGGAAACTTAAGAGGATCGTAAAACGCTTTCTCGAAAGGGGAATGCAACCTGTTGAAATTCATGAACGGATAAGAAAAAAAGATGTGAATTGCCCTGTGGAGGAATCCTTCGAAACGCTAAATGGAGAATCGATGATATGAATGAAATTGCAAATAATTGGGTATCTATAAAAACGCATGACAATCCTTTCAATTGTCGCCTAAATCGCGGGTAATTTGATATCTCATTTAGATTGATTTTGTTTTCCAATTAAGTTTTTTATCTTTAAAATAAAAAATGATTGCACAATCTTTCCTACAGGAACTTGATTACGAGGCGGAAAACACCCGTAAATTATTTAATGCTATGAGCGAAGAGGTCCTCAACTACAAACCGGCAGAAAATAGCTGGACGATGGCCGGACTTGCATGCCATATTTCTGAAAGCTACCATTGGTTTGCCCCGACATTTGAAGCCAATTCCATGGACTTTGCCACTTATACTTATGAAAAAGGGGACATAAGTACCGTAGCAGGGCTTAAAGCCAAACTGGAAGAAAATATTGCCAAGGCAAGAGCGTGCCTCCAAGCCATAACTGATGACTCAGTTTTTGCGGAGGATTGGAGTATGATGCATGGAGAAAAGCATCTTGGTTCCATGCCGCGAATGCTTGTAGTCCGGAATATGCTGATGAATCATTTATATCATCACCGTGGACAACTTTCCACCTATTTGCGGGCAGCCGGTTGTAAGGTTCCAGGTATTTATGGACCTTCTGCTGATGAGCGTTAAATATTTCAATTTTTTAAGAGAAACGGAGCAAATATCCACGCTATAGTTCTTCGATCCGCCCCCCTTCATTTGTGTAAATAGGTCATTCAGTTGGTCTTCCTTGTTGCCGTCCGGCATCTTGCTGATTCGTCCTTACGGCAAAAGCCGAAAGGGTAGATAAACTATACCTTTCTAAAGCCATCTATCAATTAAGGTCAGATTAATCAGGAATGATTTCATTTGGGAGTCTTCACAGAAACATACTGTTAAAAACAGACCAAAAAGGGGAAACAAAATGTTAATAAGCATTATTTAAAATTGATTCCGGATCTGTGATTACTAACCAATCAAAAAAAATCCCTAATTATGTATCCTAAATAAAATCACCTACCTATGCAATAAGTAATTCTGATGGCCGCACTCTCTGTGCTGTCTTATTCGGTAAGCGCACAATCCTCTATTTTAACTCAGGGGGAAATAGCACCCTGTGGCTATGCCGGCAATCAGAAGTATCAAATTATCAACCCTATACAGCAAGTAATAGTACTATTTAAACAGGAAACAATGGTATATGCCCCTGTAGCAGGCAAAGTGGTTGCTGCCTTAAATATATCCAATGATTATTATATCATTATAAATACACCGGACGGCTATTTTGTAACCATTGGAAATTTAAAACAAACCAACATTAAAAAAGGGGACGATATTCAAAAAAACACCCCGCTCGGACTATCCTTACCCGATTTGGTAGCCGGGAATTGGAGTATTCATATTTCCTATGATACCCCCGGCGAAACCCTGCCTTGCAATCAGGTGCTAGAGAAAATGAAACTTTGGTAGGATTTTCAAATTGCGGCCCTGCTGCAGCTATTCCTATTTTGGATGCTGCATGGCAAAATGAAAAATAATCCCTCCCGTCAGGATACAGAGGGCATCAAGGAGATCCGTTATAAACCGGTCGGAGAAAAAGGGCAATAATAACTCACTCATAATGACTAAAGCGGCTGTGGTAGCAATAGTCTCCATGAAAGAAAAGGAATAGAAATATTTTCGGGTAATGCGCCTCCTTTCCCATCGAAGCAGGGGTAACACAATGATTGGAAATAGCAAAGGATCAAGCCAGTTATCCATCCACGGTACAGAAATCCAGAGCCCATACTGAAGAACCTGATGGACTAAAAATAAGCCGGTGCAAACCAACCATATCTTCAGTGCAAACGGCGACAAAAAATAGGTGTTATATTCAAATAATTTTTTCAAAACTATGTTGTCATTTGTAGAAGAATAGATTCCTTTTAATAATAATCCCCGATTTCTTTTCTGTCGGGTAATAAAAATGAAGCGGTAATTTTTGCTGAATAAATGAATACCCGATGCCGGAGACAACCTTTTATAAGGTAGCAAAAAATACAATGACCACAATAAGAAATGCCACAGGGGTCAACAGCGAAATCACGATTAAAACAGGTAGTTTATAAATCAGTTTGAGTATTTCCAGGAGCATGTTTTTTTGAAAATCGGGCTTGACCCAATTCAAGAGCTTTCGGTATTCTTCTGCAAGCGGATTGAAAAAGGATTCCCAGGAAGACAAGTGCTCGTCTTCAGCGGCTCTTTGCTTTTGGCTTTCAGGTTTCATATGTTCATTTTTTGTACGCAGGCTATCGCCTGCTGGTTTTATTTGTCATATGGGTCCGAAGTTTCGGACCGAAACTTCGGATCCCTAATGATCATTTGTGTAGTGGGTGCGCCGGGTCCGAACCTTCGGATGTGGGGATCCGAACATTCGGATTCATAAATCCAATTTTTATGGGTAAAGGTAAACTTACCCGTTGAAATCAATGTGGTTACAACCGTTTTAATGCCTCCTGAAAAAAGGCTTGCAATGGTGTGGAATCGGGTAATTGCACAAGGAATTTACTTACAATCAAGTTGAAATTTGCCTGTTTTGTACATCCAACAACTGATTGGACAATCGGTGATTGTCCAATTTGGTATTGCAAAGTGTAAATTGAGCGCATTGAATCTCCCTACCCTTTGCCATTTATTTTGTGATAAATGAAAAAAATATACCATCCCCGCTATTGAACCTGGAACTATACCTCCGGAGGAACAATTAATCCCGGAAAGCTTGGGTAAATAATACCCCAATGATCTTCCCGCCATTCAAAATAAAATTTAAAAGGCCCTGCCATGCGGATAGGTTCCGCTTGCAGAAGCGAATGCACAATATATCCAACCATCCCTTCCGCATACCCCAACCCTATGGGTGGGTTTTCCTGCTCCCCGGACTCCTCCCCTTCTTCCCAATCATAGCTTATTTCCAGGATCGAAAAATCCTTTTTTTCAAACCCTGAAAGCGAGGCAAACCATTTCTCTAAATAGTCAATGAGCAACAATCCGTCATAGGGGCCCTTTCCGGGAGCAATCTGATCCCGCCAAATTACTTCCTTGAAAGCTTCGGCATTTCTGTCAAAAAAAGCCTGTAGAAATTTGGTGGCATTTTCTTCGATGACGGCAGCATGATTAGGATAGTACTCTTCATAAATCACTCCGGTGAGCATCCCGGGAACTTTGCCATAATAGTTGGGCAATTGGGGAAGTTCGCTGGTTAAAAATGCATAGCGCTGCGAAGCCGGATAATCGTAGGCAAAGGAAACTTCCACATGATTTGATCTGTACCACTGACTAACTTCTTCCACCAGCTTTTCTCCTTTCTCCCAGGATATTTCCGCTTCAGGCCAGGGATCAAAAACAGGTGTTGAAAGTGTTTCGGCAAATGTGCCTGCCTCACCGGAAGCAGCATTTTTTTCAAAATCATAAACCTGCTGCAAAAACATTTGGTGCAATTCCGGCGGCAAATCTTCCGGCTGATAGGAATGCAGCATACCAAATTCGGCCCGGAGTTTCATTTCGAGCATTTCGGCTTCGAGGGAAGGATCAGGTATATCGCCCTCCCGATTTTCATTGCTTTGGGGTGTATTGTCTGCCATAATGATTGTTTAGGACTTTAAAGATAATCGATAGAGGGAATTTTACAAATGCTGCTCCCAAATTATTTCGTCAAAAAAGAAGAAGGAGAAACGGCTAAAAATGATTGTACCCGCTCCTTCCATAACAATTGTTCAATGAACTTATTGATCTCTTTTAGGCTTAGTATGTAACAAAATCTAAAAGAACAATCTCCTCTTTGTAATTTCGCTTTTGTGAAAAAGGACCTTTCTACTGCATTATCCAAGCTTCAGCAACAATTACAGGGTACGCTGCATACCGATTCCGCTTTGCGCACGCTTTACGCCACCGACGCTTCCGCTTACCGCGAAATGCCGTTGGCAGTAGCTATCCCGCAATCGGAGGCAGATTTGCAAACCCTTATTCGTTTTGCCAACACCCAACAAGTAGGGTTGATTCCCCGTACAGCCGGTACCTCCCTCGCCGGTCAGGTAGTGGGAAATGGAATTGTAGTGGATGTGAGTCAACATTTTACCCAAATACTCGAACTGAACGTAGAAGAAAACTGGGTGCGGGTGCAGCCGGGGGTCATCCGCGACGAACTGAACATGTATCTGAAGCCACACGGGCTGTTTTTTGGCCCCGAAACAAGCACGGCGAACAGGGCCATGATTGGTGGGATGGTAGGCAACAATAGCTGCGGCAGCAATAGTGTGGTGTATCGCAGTACCCGCGAACACACGCTGGAAATAAAAGCCTTGCTCAGCGATGGAAGCAAGACTATTTTTGGAAAGCTTTCCCCCGATGCGTTTCACGACAAATGCGAAGGCGATTCTTTGGAGGCAAAGCTATACCGGTCTATCCGGAATCAGTTATCCAATACAGATCAGCAGGAGGAGATACGCAGGCAATTCCCCCGTGCTTCGGTAGAGCGCCGCAATACCGGGTATGCCATTGACCTGCTTGTAGAAACGGCCCCTTTTACCGCAGGCGGGCCTGATTTTAATTTCTGCAGTCTGCTTGCAGGCAGTGAAGGCACCCTCGCCTTTACTACCGAAATCAAATTGAATGTGGTCCCTTTGCCTCCGCACGAAAACGGATTGCTTTGTGTGCATTTCAACAGCATCGACGAAGCGCTGCGTGCCAATCTGATTGCCTTAAAGTATAAGCCTTTTGCAAGCGAACTGATAGATCAATATATTCTGGAATGCACCAAGGACAATATTGAGCAACGCAAAAACCGCTTTTTTGTACAGGGAGATCCAGGTGCTATTTTAGTGATTGAATACGCCAAAAATACCCGGGAAGAAGTGGAAGCTATTGCCAGAGCTGTGGAATACGATATGCGGGCAGAAGGATTGGGCTACCATTTCCCGCTGCTGTTTGGTAACGACACTAAAAAGATATGGACCCTGCGCAGAGCAGGTCTCGGGTTGTTGGGAAATCTTCCCGGTGACGACAAGGCGGTGCCCGTTATTGAAGATACTGCCGTGGATGTGGAAGACCTGCCGGCCTATATCCGCGAATTCAATGAAATATTGAAGAAGTACGATTTATACAGTGTGCATTATGCACATGCCGGAAGCGGCGAATTACATTTGCGTCCGATTTTGAATATGAAGACCGAAGCGGGCAGAAAAATGTTCCGGACAATTGCCGAAGAAATTGCCACCCTTGTAAAAAAATATCGGGGAAGCCTTAGCGGCGAACATGGAGACGGACGCCTGCGGGGCGAGTTTATCCCGCAAATGATCGGGGAGAAAAATTATGTACTGATTAAGCAAATTAAAAACACCTGGGATCCCAATCATATTTTCAATCCGGGCAAGATTGTGGACACCCCGCCAATGGATAGCTTTTTGCGGTACGAACCCAATCAGCAAACCCCGGTATTCAAAACCTGGTTCCGCTATGGCAATCAGGATGTACTGCAACATGCCGAGCAATGCAATGGCAGCGGTGATTGCCGGAAGACTCATTTGAGCGGCGGCACCATGTGCCCGAGCTTTATGGCTACCCGCAACGAAAAAGATACCACAAGGGCAAGAGCCAATATCCTGCGCGAATTTTTAACCCGCAGTGAAAAAACCAATCGCTTCGATCACGAAGAGATCAAAGAAGTGATGGACCTTTGCCTGAGTTGCAAGGGTTGCAAAAGCGAATGCCCGAGCAATGTGGATGTAGCCAAACTTAAAGCTGAATTTTTACAACAATACTACGACGAACATGGGGTTCCGCTACGCAGCCGCATGATTGCCAATTTCACGAATTTATCGCGGCTTGGTGCGCTTGTTCCGGGTTTGTATAATTTTGCCATGACCGCCCCCGGCATTAGTTCGCTGGTAAAAAAACTCAGTGGCTTTGCTATAGCGCGCAGCTTACCAACGCTACAAAAGCAAACACTACGGGCCTGGTTTAAAAGTCGCAGCAAAACTGCCCTCCCCGGCGGAGATGGCCGGGGTGGTGCTGTCTACCTGTTTGCCGATGAATTCACCAATTACAACGATACCGAAATTGGGATCAAAGCCATTCAATTGCTGGAGCGGCTTGGCTATGAAGTGAGACTGATTGCAAATCTGGAAAGCGGCCGTACATGGCTTAGTAAAGGGCTGTTGAAGCAGGCTAAAAAAATCATCGATAAAAACATTTCCGTTTTGTCCCCGATGATTGATGCCGAACACCCGCTGATTGGGATTGAACCTTCAGCCATCCTAACCTTCCGCGATGAGTACCCTGAACTCTGTTCAGAATCGCTGATTGATTCCGCCAAAAACCTGGCAGCCCAAAGTTTTACGATTGAAGAATTTCTGTTTCGCGAAAAGGCCAAAGGCCAAATAACAAGTCAACAATTTAAAACAACGGCTAAAAAAGTTTTACTCCATGGCCATTGTCAGCAAAAAGCGGTGGGGTCGCTGCAGTCAACGGTAGATGCCTTATCGCTGCCGGCCGGCTATCAGGTAACCGTTATTCCAAGCGGGTGCTGTGGCATGGCAGGTAGCTTTGGTTACGAAAAAGAACATTACGACCTGAGCATGAAAATCGGGGAACTCGTTTTGCTACCGGCAGTGCGCAATGCTGCCTCTGATACGCTCATTGTAGCACCTGGTACAAGTTGCCGGCATCAGGTGAAAGATGGTACCGGCAAAAAAGCCTTGCACCCGGTAGAAATTTTGTGGGAGGCGTTGGTGTAATGCTTAGCCTTTCACTTTAAATGGAATCGCTACAGATTTTGTTTCCCAGAAAAACTGAAGCAAGCCCTCCTGCTCAGCACTTGATGAAACGAGATAGGTAAGTCTTGGCGTCATAGCATGCTCCTCCGGGATTACTTCAAAGGTAAGTACATCCTCGGAAGGATTGTATTCATCTGCCAAATGCTGATCGGATTTTGAATTTAATAGAATTACCCATTTATCTGTACCGGGTTTTATAAAAAAAGCATAAGTACCCGGTGCTATTTCTTTTTCATTTACTACCAACGGCTTATTGAAAGTAATAGTGGTAGCATTATGTGCTCCCGCTGCCCACACCTGATCGTTTGCAATAAGTCCGCCCCAGATTACCCGGCCTTTTACCCCCGGACTGCCATAATCCATATGTACATGGCAACCGGCTATCGTAGCCATTGCAGCACGGCGGGGGCTGCCTTTCAGGGTATCTTCTGCTATCAGGCCATCATTGATGCTGTCTGCATAGCCGTATGCCTGCATCGTCCTCATACTACTTCCATGATTGGCATGATCCATACCTGTGTTGTTCTGATCGGAAGAAGCCTGCTTATCTGCAGCCGGCGAACAGGCAGTTAACCACAAAAAAATACCGAGTATGAGTGGCAGCTTCAAGGCTGAACCGGGTGCTCCCCCGCCCCATCCGGAGCTTTTATCTTTCCGGGAATATTTCAACATCAGCAAACGAAAGTATAAAAGAACAACCTGCGCCAATACAAGCCCCGTTACCAGAGCCAGCAGCCAGTACATCCCTTCATGCGCTTCGGCCCAGGCCAATGCATCATTGCCAAATTGATATATCGAAAAGGAAATACCACCTACCACAACAAGTGTGGTCAATTGCACCATTTCAGTGTAATAAGTGTGGCTACGCCAAGGCGAGAATAAATTTGCTATCGGATTAATCATAAAATGATATTAATAAATAAAAACAGATTTCTTTTATGCTTATGGAAAGGAGTATATGATCAGATCCGAAATACATGGTGGTATTTCAATGCATTTATAAACTCAGTCAATCACCTTGCAAATATACCAACCCCTGCTTCAATTTGTGCTTTGATAAGAGATTTAACAACAACAAGAAAACCCCTGTTGTTTTATGCCGGGGCTACAATGCCGATACCCGATTTGCATCAACCAAACAGGATCTTTAGGTTATCAAATGCTGGCCTGAGAAACGATTCCTGAGGTGAAATCAAACCTGAATGAGAAAGCACCTGATCTGTTTAGAAGTTTTTGGAAATAGAATGGGTTCAAGTAAAGAGTGCTTTCCTTCCTGATTTCGGATATCTCCTATCCTTTCTATAAAAACCTGAATGCACAGCTCAGTCATTATATTCCAATTCCCTATCTTGTAATCCTTTAAAAACATACACGATGTCATTCCGCCTTTCTTTTCATTTTATACTCATTTTCACGGTGCTCAACTTGTTTGTTGTAAAGGGACAGGCTTTATCAGGTCGCCCGGGCAGTATAGGAGTTACCGGCGACACCTCCGATGTAATTACTTCAACGGAATCCGGGTTTGTACTTGCCGGGGGCAGTACCGATGTGGATGCCGCTATGCAGTGGCTGCTTGCCCGGAGCGGTGGTGGAGATGTTGTGATATTGCGTTCAAGTGGTGGCACCGGCTACAACGATTACCTGTACAAGGCTGGCAAAGTAAATAGTGTGGAAACCCTGTTCATCGATTCGAGAGAACTTGCCAATAATGATACCCTTGTACAAATTGTACGCAATGCAGAAGCTCTGTTTATTGCAGGTGGCAATCAATGGAATTATATTAACTATTGGAAGGACACCAAATTGAATGCGGCGATCAACGAACTTATTGTTCAGAAAAAAGTACCGGTTGGAGGTACAAGCGCAGGACTAGCCGTTTTGGGAATGTATTATTTTGATGCAGAAAACGGATCGATCAGCAGTGAGGAGGCCCTGAAAGATCCTTTGAGTAGTAAACTTTCTGTTGGAACCGGATTTCTGAATATCGCAGTCCTTAGCAACCTCATCACCGATTCTCATTACGATGCACGAAACCGTCAGGGAAGGCATTTGGCGATGCTTGCCAAAATGTACCCGACATCCGGCAAATCGGGCAGAGGATTGGGTGTAGATGAAAAAACCGCCCTCTGTTTAGATGAAAAGGGGAACCTGACCATTTTTGGAAGCGGGAAGGCCTGGTTTCTTTTTGCGGGTAAAAAGCCCCCTGAAATATGCAAGGAGGATCACCCCCTAACCTGGAATAGAAAGGGGAAGGCGGTGTTTTGTTATACAATTGAGGCAAGCAAGGAAGGAACTTCCGGAGGCATCCTGAAAAAAGCAGGGCAATTAAAAAATGGAAGTTCTTCTTACTATGTGGCCGATGCAGGAATATTTCGTATCATTTCTGAAAAACAGAAACCATAGTTTCAGGTTATCTGCGGATTTAAAAGCAGTTTTTTGCGGGTTTCCTGCTGACTTATGCAAACTTTACGCAAACGATTGCACAAACATATTATTTCAAAAAATAACCTTTAAAATCCTTTGGATATGTAAAATTTTCACTTAGGTTTGCATCGCGTTTCTACAAACAAGAAGTTCCCCTGTAGAAACAGCGGAACTTAACGATTGCTTGCCATATGAAAATCTTCGAATCTTAATTTTTTAGAGGTTCGAACGTTTTGTTACTATTTCTAGATTGTTTACCATTCTTGCCATCAACGATTGCTTGCCATTTTTCAAGTTGTTGACTTAATGCTGACTTATTTACCGTTGCTGAAGCAAATGTAAGTCGGCATTTTATTTTGCCATAACCCTCTTTTGGTTGATTTTATGATGCTGAAAAGTCAAATTTATTTCCCAAATCCTTATCAGGCAAGGTTTTGACCAGCCTGTATTAATGATGTTCAAGCTTAGAATTCGTTTAAAAAAATGTTTATTTGACATTTATAAACGGTTATTAGCGAATATTCTGCCTGTTATCTGGTACAAAAGTCCACATTATTAAATCGTGATGCTTTAATCTACCCCTAGCAATCCGGGGTTACTTTTCTCTGGCAGGAGAATTATTAAACGATTATGAAGGCAATTATCAGGAAGGAAAAAGAAGGAATATTCGAAAGGGCTTCAAAAAGAAGTTCCCCTGTAGAAACAGGGGAACTTAACGATTGCTTGCCATATGAAATTCTTAAAACTATATTTTTATGTGGGGAAAATGATTCTTAAAAATCCTTTTCCCGGTTCGTTTTGGATTCCCTTACTTTTGAAGAGTAACGTATTTGCTACCAATATAAAACAAAAGTATATGAAGTCAGAAAACAATTGAAAACAGTTTTTTAGGGATTTAATGATACCAAACAAGGTAAAACTCTCGAAAAAATACTGTTATTCAACCGTTTATACCCAAAAAACATGTGATGGCCAACAAAAATATTGATATATTATTTCAACTAATTCATTCTTTAGAAAAGGCTGAAAAACGCAATTTCAAGCTTTATATCAAAAGAAATTCAGCGCGGGACGATCTCAAAGTCGTTCGGTTATTTGATGCTCTCGATAAGATGACTGAGTATGACGAAAAGGTTCTGCTAAAGAAACTCAAGGATACTGAAAAGCCGCAATTAGCCAATTTAAAGACCCATTTATATAAAGAATTGCTGGCGAGTCTTCGGGATTTAAAAAGTACAGACAGCATTGAACTCCAACTGAACGAGCAACTCGATTATGCCCGCCTGCTTTACAACAAGGGTCTTTTTCAGCAAAGCCTCCGGTTTCTTGAAAAAGCCAAAGAAATGGGGTTTGCGTATGGAAAATACAATTTCCTAAGTCAGGTAATCTCGCTGGAAAAGAAAATTGAAACTCTCTACATTACCCGAAGTATGAGGGAAAGAGCCGAAAAGCTTTCCGAAGAAGCCATTGAAGTGAGTGGTAATATATACAGGGTGTTCTTATTGAGTAACCTCGCTGTAAAGCTCTATAGCTTTTATATTGAGCATGGTCATGCCCGAAACAGGACCGAAGAAAAACAGGTTATCGAACTCTTTGAAGTAAACATGCCTCCAAGAGCCAACAAAGCAAACGGCTTTTATGAGTTGCTTTACCTCTACCAAAGCTATACCTGGTTCGCTTTTATCCGGCAGGACTTCCTGATGTATTACCGCTACAGTCAAAAATGGGTCAATCTTTTCAATAATGACCCGATTCGCATCCGGGTAGAAACAGGACACTACATTAAAGGGGTTCACAACCTGTTGAATGCACATTTTGACCTGCGAAACTATCACGGGTTTGAAAAAACAATGACCGAATTTGAATCTTTTTACGAAACCCCGCTTTGTCAACAGCACGAAAACTTCCGGTCGCATACTTATATTTATATTAAAAGTGCCAAGATCAACTGGCACCTTATGACCGGCACCTTTCAGCAAGGGCTTGATCTGATTCCCGATCTGAAAGAAAACCTGCAGGCACTTGCGCTCCACGTAGATCAGCACCGGGTCATGGTATTTAATTACAAAATCGCTATGCTCTATTTTGGAAGTGGCGATTACAGTACCTCTATCGATTACTTACAGGGACTCATCAACGAACAGGTGGACCTGCGGTATGACTTACAGGCTTATGCAAGATTGGTGCACTTAATGGCGCATTACGAAATGGGTAATTTTGAACTGACCGAATACCTGAGCAAATCGGTCTACCGCTTTATGGCCAAAATGAAAAACCTGACCAAGGTAGAAGAAGAAATGTTTCGGTTTTTGAAAACCTCCTTCCGCGTTTCGCCCCGCCAACTGAAGCCGGAGTTTGAAAAACTCCTGCTCAATATCAAACATCTGGAGAAAAACAGGTTCGAAACAAGGGCCTTTGCCTATCTCGATATCATCAGTTGGGTAGAAAGTAAAGTGTATGCAAAAAGCATGGGAGAAATTATTCATGAAAAATACCTGGAGAGCCGCCACAAATAAGCAGGAGTAGCTTGTTCAGGGAGCTATTGGTTCTGTTTTTCCGTTGCAGCATTTTGTACCCTCCGCCGGTTACCAACAACCATGCGGATCTCCCCAAAACTTGCCATATCCCCAAGCTTCTCTTTAATGGGAACCATCGATATTTCTTCAGGCTCCGCGGGTATGGCAGATTCTATCAAAGCAATCGTGGCAGGAGGAAGCACTTTCTCAAGTGGCACCATCCCCAATTCTATGGCCTGAGCCAGGTGCCCTTCAATTGTGCCTGTTACAAGTGAGCGCTGTGCGGCAATTTCGGCAATGGAATTCCCCGCCTCAAACAAACGGATCGTCTCTTGTAAGGTGGATCCTGCAGGCTTCGGCTGATGTGATTTAGCTTTGGGTGCAGCAACCGGAGCAAGTGCCTGCATATTGCTTTGCAAGCCAAATTCTTCGCAATAGTTTAAAATCACTTCAATAAACTCATCTCCGAGCCATTCTGCTTTTCTGTGTCCGAATCCCTTGATCAGGGTAAGATCGGATAGGGTTTGCGGCAAAGCAAAAGCCATTTCTTTCAGGGTTTTTGCATTGGCTACCATATAAGAAGGGATCTCTTCCCGCTCAACAATGATATTGGTCAGGCGACGCAACCGGCGATAGAGTTCAGGATTTTCGAGCATACCATCCCCGTCCCCACCGGAACCCGCATAGGATGGCGAATATCCCGATCCAAAGGAAGGAGCCGGAGAGATAGCTGCAGGCACATTGCCTGTCGTGAAGGTGGTTTTCTCAAAAAAGTGCTTTACTGTAAAACCGCTCTTCAATTTTTCCAATTGCTGCATTACAGTTCTCAGTTCCTCGGTAAACTGCTCCACAATCTTTAGAAAAGCCTCGGCCGATTTGCGGGTTTGTCCCGATTGCAAACCGGGCATAGAGCGCCAGGCAGGCCATTGCTCTTCCTCTAATATTCCATGCAGGGTAACTGCATGCTGTTTCCACCATTTTTGCAAAGCCGCATGGCTTTCAATATCACCGGGTTGTAACAGCAAATCCTGATAACCTTGTTGTAACGGTGCAAACCATTTTGCCCATTTTTCCAGCGGAGCTTTAACCCGTTTTAACCAATCGTCAAGCCCGGCATTAAAGATGTCGGCAAAATGCGACAATAATCCCTCCAAATGCTTTTGCTTTTCCAGAAAAGGTACGGGCTCAAACAACCCAAATAATTTTTTTTGCAGGTACTCTTTTTTGGCAACCTCTGTTTGCTCCCGCAACTGATGAATCGGGCGTTCCTTACGGCCGAACTGCGCAATGCGTTCATCGGCAAAAACCATCCCCGAATGAATAGCGCTGCGCAAAACCATCCCTTCGAGACTTGTACACCGGCTCAATGCCACATAAATCTGTCCGGGAGCAAAAGCCTGACCCGCATCTATGACTGCCCTTTCAAAAGTGAGTCCCTGACTTTTATGAATGGTGATGGCCCAGGCAAGACGCAAAGGATATTGGGTAAAAGTCCCCAACTCTTCTTCCTTCACCGATTTGGTGTTGGCCTCATATGTATAGCGGATATTTCGCCAGGTCTCTTTGGTAACAGTAATTGGAAAATCATCTTCGGGACAAAGCACTTTGATCTCATCCTTTGCAATCGCATGAATCACCCCGATCTTTCCGTTGAAATACCGGCGCGGGGTTTCGGTGTCATTTTTTAAAAACATCACCTGCGCGCCCTTTTTCAGCCGAAGTACTTTTTCTACAGGCAACGCATGTTCAGGAAAATCTTCGCGGATCTCTGCCTCAAACTCAAAAGCCGGTGTCTTCAAAGCATTGAGTTCCCCTCCATTGATCTGATCGGCCTTGTAATTATGGGTAGTGAGGGTAATGTAGTTTTCTTTTGTATCGGGAACAAAATCGGGTAAAAACCGGCTCCGGAGCAAGGCAAACCCATCCTCGTCAAGATCATTGTTGCGTACCTGATTCAGCACGTTGATAAACCGCTCTTCGGTTTGGCGATAGACCTGTGTAAGTTCTACATACACCGGTGGTCTTTCGCGAATCACCCGGGCATCAAAAAAGAAAAAAGACTTGTAATACTGCCGCATCATTTCCGCTTCCTCGTCTTTGATTACCGGAGGCAACTGAAACATATCGCCGATGTACAGCAACTGCACGCCCCCAAACGGATCCTCCGGTCTTTTACGAACAAAACGGAGGACGGTATCCACCATATCGAGCAGATCGGCGCGTACCATACTTACTTCATCAATGATGAGCAATTCGAGCGCTTCGAGTACTTTACGTTTGGTGCCGTTAATGCGTAGCCTTGCGGTCAGGCTGTGGCGGTCGTGAATCTCTTCGCGGGTTTGTTGAGAATAAGGACGGCTGCCATCGGGAATAAATAACCCGAAAGGCAATTGCAACAAACTGTGCAGCGTAGTGCCGCCTGCATTGATAGCGGCTACCCCGGTAGGGGCCACAATAGCGGTATTCTTATGCGTATTATCCCGGATATAGCGCAGGAAAGTCGTTTTTCCGGTACCGGCTTTTCCGGTCAGAAAAACGTGTTTATCGGTAAAATTTACCAGATCAGCAGCGAGTGTGAATGTTTCGTTTGTTTGCATAACCATTATGTAAAAATCTCCCGATCAGGAGACTGTATTTAAAGCATTTCTAAAAACGGCTGATACTGTATTATGCCCAATTCATAAAACCCTCATTTTCATAGAGACTTAATATACTTCATCTCTACTCCGGAGTTCATCCATTGGCAAGCCTTGTGAGATCCGTTTTTAGAGGCGCCTTTTTTAGAAATCAACCCGATAAAATTAAGCATAAACCGCTTTGGGTATTCGTTTTGTTATCCGGACCTGTGGGAAAAGCTTACTTTCAGGAATACCGTATCTGGTAAAGAAATGAGGTTTCAGCCAGGAATCAGGTGTCATTTTGTACAAAAAAGAGAGTCCAGGCAATCCTGGAACCAAAGCATTTCCGGATGGGCTAAGGCGACAGCCGGATTGCTGCCGCCAAAGGACCGTTCTTCAAAAAGCCAGAAGAGCAGATCGCTTAACTTTCTACCGCGGGCACTTTCTTCAAACCCATCAGGATCAGATCGGAGCCTTCCACTTCGGTAATGTTGCGCTTCACGCCTTCCTTATCGGTATACTGCCGGTGAACAAGTTTGCCCTCGATCATGACTTCCATTCCCTTGAACAGATTCTCCTCGGCCTTCTCGGCAATTTTACCCCAAAGGACTACATTATGCCACTGGGTTTGGTCTACCCATTCGCCCTTATCATTTTTATACCCATCATTGGTGGCGATATTAAGTCGGGCTACTTTCCGGTTACTTTCAAAAGACTTTACTTCGGGATCGCCGCCCAGGCGGCCGATCAACTGTACACGATTTTTTGCGTTGTTCATAATTGACAATTTTTAATTGTTGTTATTTTTTGTTAGTGATCTTTTGTTTTTGGTTTATGATTTGTTGTTTTTAAGAGACATTGAAACTTAAGTTAGTCCTTCCGTCTTCAGGTCAGAGAATGAGTTTTTAGAAGTTTAATTCCTGAATTACTTTGTTTGCTATTTAAGGAACTTCCTAAATTTCCATATCTCCCATTAGTTGTGCCTGTGCTTAACTTGCTTTGCGGGTAAGCAGCAACACTTCGTTGGCCACCACTTCGGTAATAAAGCGCTTCTGTCCGTCGGGGGCAGTATACACCCGGCTTACGAGTTTGCCCTCAATAGCTACTTCGCTGCCCTTTACCAGAAAGCGCTCGGCAATTTCGGCAGTCTTGCCCCAGGCAACGATCGTATGCCAGTAGGTATCGTTCATACTTTCGCCCTGCGCGTTTTTATAACTCTCGTTAATTGCGATGCTCATCCGGACGACTTTTCTTCCGTTTTGCAGGTTTTTTACTTCGGGTGTTTTACCCAGGTTTCCAATCAGCTGTACTCTGTTTTTAAGTGCGTTCATAACATTGAATTTTTGTGTGATGATGAATAAAGTTTGTTTGTCGAAAGCCGAACCGGTATTGCTGACACAAAGATGGAGGCGGTGGAAAGCGGGAGTCGGTAATTAACCGTTTACTCCCAGATATAAGCGTTTGTAAGCGTTTGCACACGGTTAATTATGGCTAATACATTCATTAAATTATTGTTTATCAATAACTTAATATAGAACTACCCAAATTTCATCGAAAAGAAAATAAATGAGGGATTGATGATTTGGAAGGAAAAGGGTTGTATTTTTCCGGTAAAATGTACGGGTATTTTTAAGTTAGTGGCAATCGTATTGACACACCCTACTATTCAAAATAATTATGGGACTATTTGACAAGTTGTTCGGAAAAAAGGAAGCAGCAACCAAACCTGAAATTCCTAGCGACACTCCTTCTCACGAAGAAGATTGGGATTTTTATTTTAGTAACATTGACGACATTGTCGGCTCGTTTTACCTAGACTTAGGTTTAGTAAAAGTTGCTCCACTTATTGACAAACCAAATCTTGTTTGGGTTTGTCTCATCCTGAAATAGGTTTACACTTTACAAAGTGTAAAATGCATGAAAACTACAATTAAAAGTGAGCATGAAAAAGAGGCCATAGTAGCCGAATATTTGCTCGGAGAAGGAACTTATCGCTTTCTTGGTCAAAAGCA